>CAIQQB010000183.1 GCA_903873805.1 uncultured Opitutia bacterium
CAATGCCCTTCAGGGCTTCCAAGCCGACCCGGGCTTTCAGATCGGGACTGTGCTGACGTCGTTTCTTTGACATAGGGATCGTTGTGCTGACTTTGGGTTAACGATCCGACCTGTCCAGTTTCCGGGGACCACCTCAGGAGCGGGCGGCCCCGGCATTCATGCCCGCGATGATCAGCACGACGAGGAGGCGAGGCAGCAGGACCTGAGTGTCGAGGAAGATCCAGGCGGCGGCGCCCCAGACGGCGCCGGCCACGGTGGCGCCCAGACTGAAATACCGGCGCCAATGTGCGGTTTCCGCATCGGAGCGGTGAGCGAGGGCGAATCTGCGGTTGAGCAACCAGCGACCGAGACTCACCACCAAGATGGCTCCCAGCCAGACGAGGCTCCAGGAAATGGGGAAATACGCGGTCAGCCCCGCGGAGAGGATGAGCGCAAGGGCAAAATTGGAAAAGAGGCCAAAGCCCGCGAGTCGGAAGAGCAGGCGTGTCAGTTCCGCCTCAACCCGGCTGTGAATGGAGGTGTCCGCGGGCAGTTGCACTGATTTCGCACGGTCATCGACCATGGGCCCTTGAAACAAGGATGCGCTCCGAGCAGCAAGGTGATTCGCCCTGAGGGTAAGTCCCTAGGACGGGGCTACGCGGTCGCGCTGGCCGAAAGTTCCGGGTGGCGGGCGGAAGTTAGTGGGCGGCAATGGCCACCCACTGTGGCGGCAGGGAGGCGACGGGTTCGTCCCCCGGCTAACCGTGCAGGTAGCTGGCGAGCAGGTTTTCCAGGTACTCCTGTTTGCCGGAGCGGGGCTTGGGTTCGCCGAGTTTTTTGAGGACGAGCTGGTTGAGTTCGCGGAAACCGATGCGGCGCTTTTCGATGTCGCGGCCGAAGCCGGAGTCAAAGCTGGCGTAGCGGGCGGCGACGAACTGTTCGAATTTCCCCTCGGCGAGGATGCGCCGGGCGAGCTTGAAGGCGAGGGCATAGGCGTCCATGCCGCCGATGTGGGCGTGAAACAGGTCCTCGGGATCGATGCTCGGACGGCGGAGTTTGGCGTCGAAGTTGAAGCCGCCGGTGCCGAGGCCACCGGCCCGGAGGATGCCGGTCATGGCGAGGGTGAGCTCACGGACGTCGGTGTTGAACTGGTCGGTATCCCAGCCCAGGAGCAGGTCGCCGGTGTTGGCGTCGATGCTGCCGAGCATGCCGGCGGCGGCGGCGACCTCAATCTCGTGCTGGAAGGTATGGCCGGCGAGGGTGGCGTGGTTGGTCTCGATGTTGAACTTGAAATGTTTGTCGAGACCGTGGGTGCGCAGGAACGCGATGCCGCTGGCGACATCAAAGTCATACTGGTGCTTCGTCGGCTCCTTGGGTTTCGGTTCGATGAGGAACTGGCCTTTGAAACCGATGTTCTTGGCGTACTCCACGGCGAGGTGGAGAAACGTGGCGAGGTGGGCCTGCTCGCGTTTAAGATTGGTGTTGAGCAGGGTTTCATAACCCTCCCGGCCGCCCCAAAAAACATAGTTTTCCCCGCCGAGCGCCTTGGTGACGTCGAGGGCTTTCTTCACCTGGGCGGCGGCGTAGGCGAAGACATGGGCGTCGGGATTGGTGGCGGCGCCGCACATGTAGCGCGGGTTAGAAAACAGGTTGGCGGTGCCCCAGAGCAGTTTCACGCCGGTGGCTTTCTGGAGGTCGCGGGCGTGGGCGACGAGCTTGTCGAGATGGCGGTTCGATTCGGCCAGGGTGCGGCCTTCCGGCGCGATGTCCCGATCATGGAAGCACCAGAAAGGCGACTCGATCTTGGTGAAAAACTCGAAGGCGGCATCCATGCGCGTCTTGGCGACGGAAATGGCATCGCGGCCCTTTTCCCACGGGCGGACGATCGTGCCGGGGCCGAACGGGTCGCCGCCCGTGCCGCGAAAGGCGTGCCAGTAGGCGATGGAGAACCGCAGGTGCTCCTTGAGCGTGCGGCCATCGATCACCTCGGACGGCTGGTAATGGCGGAACGCCAGCGGATTCTTCGAAGCCGGGCCTTCGAAAGGGATCCGCCGGATTTTGGGGAAATGGGCCATGGTTTTTTTCAGCGGCCACATTGACTGAATCGGAAGCCAGAACGAGCAAGAAAAGGCCGGTTGAGACCGCTATTCGGTTATCTGATAGGCGGGGTGGCTGGCCATGAAGGCAGGGAGAACGCACCCCGCTTCCGAAAGTGCGTCGGGGACTGCGCGCTCCACCGCCATAGATCAAGCGGGGTGAGGGCACCCCGCCTACATTCAATGCCGGCGGGGCAAAGACGCGCCACGCCCGAGCCGCGAAACAAAGAGGGTCAGTTCGCCGGGGCCGGTGTGGCCGGGGCGGCGGCTCCAGCGGCACGCGCTCCGCCGCGGCCGGCGCCCCGACCGCCGCCACCGCCACGGGTATTGTCGGGAGGATTTACAAAGTTTGCCGGAGTGGGAGTGGGATGCTTCGGGTCGAAGTCTCCGAAGTCGTCCACGATGAATTGGGCGAGCGGAATCCCGGCCTGCCTGATTCCCAGGACGATGCACTTGGACTGGAGGTAGGCGCCGTATTCGACGTGGTGGGTGCCGTCGGCAAACTGCTTCCCGGCGTCGGCGCCGAGGGCGACATTGAGGTCCAGGCCCATCGCGTTGAGATTGATGCCGGGCACGCCGAGCTCCTTGGCGGCCTCCATGGCTGCCGTGGCATAGGCCGCGAGGCTGGCGGGCCGGGTGCCGTCCTCGCCGCGTCGGGCGGAGGGTGAGGCGATCAGCGGAATGCCGCCCTTCTTCTTGGTATCGGCGACGAATTGCCGGAGCAGCTCCTTGTAGGTGGTGTCGGCCGGGGCGTACGTTTCGGCAAAATCCTGGTTGGGGTAAATGTTTTGCGGACCATGATTTTTCGAGTCATTGGTGCCGAACTCGATGAGGACGTAGTCGCCGGGCTTGATGGAATCGAGCACTTTGTCCCAGCGGCGTTCCTTCAGGAAGCCCTTGAGGGTTTCGCCGGACTCGGCGTGGTTAGCGACCGCGACTCCGGCCTTGAACCAGCGGGGCGCCATCTGGCCCCAGCTGCCGTTGCCCGGCTGGTCGGTGACGGTGGAGTCGCCGAGGATGAAGAGGGTGATGGCGTCATCCACCTTCTTGATCTCCAAGGCGGCGAGCGCCGGATGGGCGTCGCTGAAGCTGAGCGTGAGCCGTTCATCCCAGCTGCGGGAAATGGCCTCGTGAGTCGTGAGGTTCATCTCCCGGCTGTCGAGGTTGACCTCGCCACCGGTGGAAATTTTCGGTCCGCGAACGTTGACGGTGAAGGTGCGGGTGATGAATTTTCCAGCGTCAGTGTGGAGATGTTCCAGCATCAGACGGCGGGTCTCGGCCTTGACCGTGACGGTGGATTCGGCCTTCGGGTCGCCGAGGGTGACCGTGACACGGTAGTTGCCTTCGGGCACGGCAACGGAAAAGGAAAACGGGTTGGCCGAAGTGACTGCGGCGGCCTGCAGCGGATCGGGATTGTCGCCAGTGACGACCGACAGATTGGTGCCCGGCTCAAAACCGTAGCCGGTGTCCTTGGAGTAGGCGGCGGCGGGAGCAACGAGAGTGTAGCCGGCGGCCGCTTTGCCGGCGCCGAACTGGAACTTGAAGGTGGTGGCGGGGGTAGTGGCGCTCTGGGCGAAGAGCCCGGAGGCACTGCCGGCAATGGCGAGCAGCGTGGTCAGGGCGGAACGGAGGATGGGGTGTGATGGCATGGCGAAAGTTGAGACGACGGGGCGAACGAGGTTCAGTCGGTTCAGGGGAGAACTGATTGGTAAGCAAATACAGTGTGTTTCCAAGCCCCGAGTAGGTGGGGCCGAGCCGAGGTAGCGGGTGGGTTGATTTGTCCGCGAAGGAAAGGCGGGGTTCGGAGACCCCGCCCTACAGGGATGCGGAACAGGACGGGGCCGCGATCCTGTCAGCTACCGCCCAGCGACCGGCGCAAAGCCTCGAGTTCGCTGCGCAGGCGGACTACCTCAGCTTCGAGAGCCGCAAGCCGGTGTTCCGCTTCCGACGGCAGCGTCAGGGTGACGGCCAGCGGCGCGGGTTCCGGGGCGATTTCCGGTTCGCCGGTCAGAAGCTGGGCCCAGCGTTCCTCCTTTTGTCCGCGCTGCCGCGGGAGACGCCGCATGAGCGCGCCGGAGGGAAGGGACGCAAGATCCGTCAGCAGGGCCGCGATGTCCTCGGCCGTGAGCGGGTACATGCGCTCCGTGCGGATGCGAAGTTCGGCCAGGGTCTGGGGCCCGCGCAGGAGCAGCTCGCAAAGCAGGACGCGGGCGCCTATTTCCACCGGATGGACCAGATCGAGCGTCTGGCGGTATTTGGGCACGCGCGCGTCCGCGCCGGCGAAGCAGGCCACGATCCGTTTCAGCCGCAGCGTTTCGAGGGCGGCCTCGACTTCGCGCGCGGACACCTCGATCACCGGATCGCGGTTGCTGCGCTGGTTGCAGGCGTTGACGAGGGCGTTGAGCGTGAGTGGGCAGACATCGGGCGTGGTGAGTTCCTTCTCAATCAGGCACCCCAGGATGCGCGCCTCCAGCGCGGACAGCAAAGGTTCGGGTGACGGCTTCAGGGCGGCGGGTTCCATGGGGAGGCAAGATTCCGAATCCCGGCCGGCGGTGGCAAGAGTGGAGAACCTGTTGCCGTTGGCGCAGGGCTCGACCTCGCGTCGAGCCTTGCCGGTGGGGATACAAGCCAGGCCTCACACCAAGTGAGGCTCTACAAAGGCAAAAGCGAAAGCCCGCCCGGCGTCACTTCACCGCGGCCCAGACGCGCTGGACGTCGTCGTGGTCCTCGAGGGCCTGGAGGAACTCGCCGACGTCGGCGCGAAACTCATCGCTCAGCTCGGGAAACTGTTTCGCAACGTAGCCGATTTCACTCGTGATGACCGTCCAGCCGTGGCCGGAGAGCCAGACCGTGGCCGCGTGCACGGCGGTGCGGTCGGTGAAGAACCGGGCTCCTGCGACGCCCTCGGGAATGTCGTCGTTCTGGGCGTGGGCGAGCGGCTCGAAATTGTTGGCGCCGGCCTCGATGGCGGCGGCCTCGAGGTCGCTGGCGGCATCGGGGTGGTGGGCCTCCACGATGCCCGTATGGTCGAAAAGGAACTTGTTGCTGCCGGCGGGGCCGAGCAGGCCGCGCTTGAAGAGCACCCGGACTTCGGGGGCGGTGCGCTGGTGGTTGTCGGTGTAGACCTCGACGACCACGGGCACCTTGTGCGGGGCGTAGCCCTCGAAGACGACGTGCTCCAGCACGAGCTTATCGCTGCCGACGCCGGCTCCCTTCTTGATCGCGCGCTCGATCACGTCGCGGGTGACGCTGGCCTTCTTTGCCTTCTCGACGGCGGCGAAGAGCCGGGCGTTGGCGGCGAGATCGGCGCCGCCGAGCTTGGCGGCGACGGTGATTTCCTTGACCAGCTTGCCGACCAGCTGGCCCTTCTTGTTGTTAACGATGGCGCGTTTCGCGTGAAGCCATTGACGTCCCATAAGGGGTGCAGGCTGACCCGTCTGCCGGGCGCGGGCAATGCCGAAAAATAATTCCTGCCGTGTGGGGATTGGCGTTGTAGCGGGATGGTTGGTCCGGATGGGGCCGGGGCGCCCTCGCCCCGGTTGCGGAAGCGGCGGAAATGTCGCCGGCCGGCAGCTATTCGCCTCTCCGTGCCCAATCCGCATCGATCCCAACGCGGCGAGAGCGCCGCGTCCCCATTGCAGAAGTCCAACCATCCAGCCGCCACGTTCCCACGAACACGTCAACCAATAGTTGACATGTTCGTGGGAGCAACGGATGTCCCGCAAACGTATATCATGGTCAGAGGTGGGCGGGGTACCCTCACCCCGCGGGGACGGTCGCGGGGTGATGGCACCCCGCCTATATTTCACGCCGACTCGACCCGGCAGGCTGAGATCCGCCCGCTGCGGATCCGCGCGCGGGGGAAAATCATTGCGACCCGCGTCGGGGGGCATTCGCTTGCAGGCGAGTGGCCGACGCAATCACCCGCATTATATCCGACGTGCACTATGGGGACCGTTCCTCCCGGGTGCGGTCGTTGGCGCAACTGCGGCCGCTGGGCGCGGGCGTCGCGACGCTGGTGCTCAACGGCGACACCCTCGACACGCGGACCGGACCGTTTCCGGAGCGCACCGCGCGCAGCCGAGCCGAGTTGACGGAGTTCTTTGCTGGCTTCGGGCCGGCGGTGACCTTTGTGACCGGCAACCACGACCCGGATATTTCCCTGCATCACGCACTGGAGCTGGCTGGCGGCAGGGTGCTGGTCACGCACGGCGACGTGCTGTTCGACGCCATCGTGCCCTGGAGCAGCGATGCCGGCCGGTTTCGGGCGGGCATGCGGGCCGGGCTCGCGGCCCTGGCGCCGGCCGAGCGGCACAACTTCGAGGCGCGGCTCGCACTGGCCCGGCGAGTGGCGGCGTCGGTCCCGCAGCGGCATCACGCGAATCCGGACCGGTTGAAATACGCGGTGGGATTTCTGGCCGACACGGTGTGGCCGCCATGGCGCGGGCTGGCGATCCTGCACACCTGGCTGGTCCTGCCCGGGCGGGCGGCCGAGCTCGCGCGGCGGCACCGGCCGAAGGCGAAGTTTGTCCTGACCGGGCACATCCACCGGCCCGGCGTCTGGCGGCGCGGAGCGGACGGCGTGGTGGTCGTTAACACGGGCTCGTTCTGCCGTCCGTTGGGAGGATACGTGGTGGATCTGACCTCCGACCGGCTGACCGTGCGGCGGATTGAAGTGCGGCAGGGGGATTTTCACCCGGGCGGGGTGGTGGCGGAGTTTTCGCTGGGTGGGTGATGGCGGAGCATGGACCAGGCTGGCAACATGGGGGTGGATTTTGGATCCCGGCTCTCACGACCGGGCTACGTCGAACTCGTAGCCCACTTCGGAAGGTGCGGGAAAGGCTGGGCCAATTTGCACTCATTCGATCGGCACTTTATAGTTTCGGGTTGGCGCGGGGGCCACGTTTGCACCACCGTGGCGGGATGTTCGACCCCCTGGAAAAACTGAAGGAGTTCATCCGCCACCCGAGTGTTTCGACCGATCCGCGCTTTGCCGACGGCATGCGCGGGGCGCAGGAATTTGTGGCGGGGCTGCTCGGCACCCTCGGCTTCCAGGTTGAGGTGGTGAAAACGGCGCTGCATCCGATTATCCTCGCGCGGCGGGGCGGCGACCCGAGCTGGCCGCAGGTCATCATCTACGGGCACTACGACGTGCAACCGGCCGACCCGCTCAACCTCTGGCAGTCCCCGGCCTTCGAGCCGGTCGTGCGCGGCGCACGGCTTTTCGGACGCGGGGCGGCGGACAACAAAGGCCCGCTGATGACGCACATTGCGGCGGTGGCGCGGCTTTTGGAGCGGCGGCCCGACCTGCCGTTGCGCATCACCTTCATGATCGAGGGTGAGGAGGAGATGGGCAGCCCGAGCTTTCCGGCGTTTCTGCAGGCTTATCAGCACGAGCTGCGGCAGGCGGATTTCGTCTATCTCTCCGACACCGGCAGCCCGCGCCCCGAACAGATTGTCATCACCTGCGGACTGCGCGGCCTGGCGCTGTGCGAGGTGGAGGTGACGGGGGCGAAGGTGGACCTGCATTCGGGCTTGCACGGCGGCGTGCTGCGCAATCCGATCCAGGCGCTGGCCGAGTTGTGCGCGTCGCTGCACACCCCCGACGGCCGGGTGAACCTCCCCGGTTTTTACGATGACGTGCTGGACGTGGAGCCATGGGAGCGCGCCGAACTGGCGAAGCTCGGCCAGAGCGAGGCGCAGTACCGCGAATTTCTCGGCATCCCGGCATTCTACACGGCGCAGGGCTTCTCCCCGTTTGAGGCGACGCGCTTTCTGCCGACGCTTGAATTCAACGGCATCGGCGGTGGCTATCAGGGCGAGGGGACCAAGACGGTGATCCCCAGCAAGGCGTTCGTGAAGATCAGCTGCCGCCTCGTGCCCAACCAGCAACCGGCGAAGATCCGCGCCCTGCTCCACCGGGCCATCGCGGAGCGGATGCCGAAGGATGTGACCTGGCGGATCATCGACCAGCACGAGGGCATGCCCTATGTGGTGGTGCCGCCGGACCGCTCGAACACGCCGAAGGACCAGCCGACGATTCTGGCCCGCGCGTTTCGGGCGACGGACCGGGCGGTGACGGAGGTGTTCGGCCAGCCGCCGCTCTATCTGCGCGAAGGCGGCAGCGTGCCGATCATCGCGGACATCAAGCGCGTGCTCGGGCTGGACTCGGTGCTGATGGGTTTGTTTCTGCCCGAGGACAACCTGCATGCGCCCAACGAGAGCTTCCATCTTGGCGTGATGGAGAAAGGCATGGCGGCCTCGGAGAAGATTCTGGAAGCGATCGCGCGCGGGTGAGGTGGGCGGCGGATGCCTGTCCGAATGATCCTTAAACCAGCAGTTAGTCACAGAGACCACAGAGGTAAAATCCGAGGTCACAGAGAAATGCATCGAACAGCGAGAAGGTCCTACCGGAACCCGCCGGATGCGATGGTTGGAGCCACTCTGGATTGTTTAAGTGATTTTCTCCGTGAACTCTGGGTCCGCTCTCAGTGAACTCCGTGTCATCCTGCTGCGGTTTTTAGGATGATCTGAGGTGTTTCGCTTCGGCAGTCCCGCTTCTCCCGAAGCGGGCTACGGCGAAAAGTAGCCCGGCTCGGGAGAGCCGGGATTCGCTCGGCCGGACGAGCGGGGTGAATCCAACAAAAAGGCCCCGGGTTGTCCAGGGCCTGCGCAAATTGAAATTCGCGGACGAATTTACTTTTTCAGAATCACGATGTCGACGCGGCGGTCGCTGGCCATCTGCTCCTCGGTGCCCTTTTCGACGGCACCCTGATTGCCCTTGGAAAGGGTTTCGGACTTGGCGGCGGGAACACCGATCTTCTCCGCATACTTTTTGACGGCGGTGGCGCGGCGGTCACCCAAGCCGAGATTGTATTCAGACGTGCCGCGCCAGTCGCAATGGCCTTCGAACAGCAGCCGGTACTGGGGATGGGCGACGATATATTTCTGCGCTTCAGCAACCTTGGCGCGTTCGGATTCCTTGATGTTGGACTTGTCCAGATCGAACAGAACCGGCTGCAGCAGACCGCGAATCGTATCGGCATCCTCGATCACGCCCGGAGGACGGGCTTCCAAGCCGGTTGCGGTGGGGTCGGTAAGCGGGGTCGCGTCCACGGGGGTCGCCTTGAGGGAGTTGTCGGCAGTCCCGATCGTGGAACCGGGTTCGGGCCGGACGGGCTTCTTGGTGCAGCCGGTGAAAACGACGGCGGCGCTGAGGAGAATGAGGCAAAGCTTCTTCGGGAAGAGGTTCATTGTGGAGAGATGGTGGACGGCGTAGGTTGACCTTATTGGGCAATCAATTTGGGTCGGCAAGTCATTAATCCGATCCGGCGACCCATGGCGACCTCCGATTCCTCCCCCTGCTATTTGTGCGACAACGGTTCCTTGCGTCCGGAGTCAACCCTGAGCCTGAGACGAGTGGCGGCGGCGCTGGCAGCCCGGACCGGCCGGAGGGTGGTCCCAGTGTCGCTGCTGCACTCCGACAAAGTGCCGGCGGAGAAGCTGGGCGGCGAACCGGCGGTGCTGCTGGAGCAGGCGTTGCAGGCGCATTTTGCGGCGGAGCCGGATGGTGCGGTCAGTCTGCTGCCCCTGTTTTTCGGGCCAAGCGCTGCACTCACAGAATACATCCCCGACCGGTTGCGGGCGCTGCGGGCGGTGCACTCGCAGGCCTGCGTCCGGCTGGCCCCCTGGCTGGTGGATGTGACGTCACCGGACCGGCGGGTGGCCGGGATGCTGGCGGACCAGGTGCGCGGGGTGGCGCGGGCGGCGGGTTGGACCCGGCCGGCGGTGCTGCTGGTGGACCATGGCTCGCCGCAACGGGGGGTGACGGCGGTGCGGGACCACCTCGCGGAGCAGCTTCGCGCGGAGCTGGGCGACCGGGTGACGGCCGTCGGCGCGGCCTCGATGGAGCGGCGGGCGGGGGCGGCCTATGCTTTCAACGACCCCCTGCTGGCGACGGCCTTGCGGACGGCCCCGTTTGACCGCGGTGAGGTGGTGGTGGCGCTGCAGTTTCTTGCCCCCGGCCGGCATGCGGGGGCGGGCGGGGACATTGCGGAAATCTGCCGGGCGGCGGAGGCGGAGCGCCCCGTGTTGCGCACGCGGATGACGGAGCCGCTGGCAGCGGAGGCGGGGCTGGTTGAGGTGCTGGCCGACCGGCTGGGGGCGACGCGGGAGCCGGCGGAGTGAGCGAATCATCCCGGCGCTCACGCACCGGGCCACAGGCGGACAAAGAAATCAGGCCTGTCCGGCAGGACCGGAGCCTCAGAGCGGCTGCTTGGGCTCGATGATGCCGACTTCCAAGGCGTAGCGGGTGAGGCTGGCGACGTCGTGGAGGTTGAGCTTGCGCATCAGGTTGGTGCGGTGGTTGTCCACCGTTTTGACGCTGATGCTGAGCTTGCTGGCGATTTCCTTCGTGCTGTGGCTTTCGGCGACGAGTTGGAGGACCTCGCGTTCGCGGTCGGTGAGGAAGTCGGCGGTGGCGCTGGCGGCCGGGTTGGCGACCACGTTGCGCAGCAGGCTGGCGACGGCGGGGCCGAAGTAGGTGCCGCCGTTGGCGACGGTCTCGAGGCCCTTCTTGAACTCGAAGAGACCGGCGGTTTTTTCGACGAAGCCGTGGGCGCCGGCCTCGAGCATTTCGCGGACGAGCACGGGATTTTCGTGGCCGGAGAACACGAGGACGCGGACGTGCTTGAGCTGCTTGGAGAGCCGGCGGAGCAGGTCGACGCCGTTGAGGCCGGGCAGCTTGGCGTCGAGGACGAGGAGGTCGGGCTTGACCTCGAGGCAGAGGCTGAGGGCGTTCTGGCCGTCGCCGCTTTCGCCGACGAGCTTGTAGTTGGGATCGAGCCGGAGGATTTCCACGAGCATTTCGCGGATGGCGGTCTGATCTTCGATGATGACAAGTCGTTTCATGCGGGCTGGACGCGGGCAGGGATTAGATTAGTTCTGGCGGCAATGCAATGGGTTTAACGCGCGGCATAATTATCGTCACACCGGGCCCGGGCGATTCATTTCGCAAGGCAAAAGTTTGTCTCCCGGGGCGGGCGCCGGACCGGATCCGGCGGTTTCACCAGGGCCTGGCCCTGGTGCTGCTGGCTGCAGCGCTGGGCGGCTGTGCCGACGCACCACCGGTCGTGAAACCGACCCCCAGTACGGATGTGGGGAAAATGGAGGCTTGGAGGGATGCCGAACTGATCACCGGGCTGAGCCGGGATCGATTCACCCTGATGGGCACCGGCGAGTCGATGCGGCCAATCTATGGCGACAACACGGTGCTGGTGATTGCCAAGATCGACTACAACGATCTGAAGGCGGGCATGCAGGTGGCCTATGTGACACTGGCCGGCATGCGGGTGCTGCATGTCCTGGTGGAAAAGGACGCCCGGGGCTGGCGGGTGCAGGGGCTGAACAACGAGGGCGTGGACCGGGAGCGGGTGACCTCCGCCAATCTGATCGGTGTGGTGTATGCGTCCTTTACGACAGAGAGCGGATCTCCCTGAGAACGATGGGGGCCGCGGCCTCAGGATTCCGGTGGCTCCCATTTGGCGACCGGATGGTCGGGCAGCGTGAAGAAGAACGTCGCGCCGGTACCGGGCACAGCCTCGGCCCAGATCCGCCCGCCGTGCCGCTCAATGATGCGGTGGGCGGTGGCCAGACCGACGCCCGTGCCCTCGAACTCGCTGGACCGGTGCAGGCGCTGGAACATTCCGAAGAGCTTCCCGGAGTGGCGCGGATCAAAGCCCACGCCGTTATCCCGGACGTAATAAACCGGGGTGGATTCGCCGGCCACCGCCGTCACCCCCGCCTCGATGACCGCCGGATTGCGGGAACGGGTGTATTTGAACGCGTTGGACAGCAGATTGGCCACCACCTGGCGAAGCAGGACCCGGTCGCCGCAGGCCTGGAGGGGGGAGGGGAGCCGCAGTTCCACCCGGCGGCCCGGATGCTCGCGCTTGAGTTCCTGAAAGACATCGCGGACGAGGCGGCCGAGATCAAACGCCTCCGGCTTCAGCGCCTGCTGACCGAGGAGGGAGAGCGCGTGGAGGCAGTTGATCATCGCCGTCATTTCCTCGGCGCCGATCTGGATCTGGCCGACCAGGCGGCGGACCTCCGCCGAGAGATCGGCGTCATGATGTTCGATCAGGATTTCGGCAAAGCCGGCAACGGTCCGCAGCGGCATGCGCAGATCGTGCGAGACGGAAAAGGAAAACGCCGCCAGGTCCCGGTTGGCCGCTTCCAGTTCGGCGGTGCGTTCGCGCACGCAGGCCTCGAGGGCGGCGTTGGCCGCCCGCAGGCGCCGAACCGTCAGCGCCCGTTCCAGCGCCGGCAGCAGCAGGTTGAGCTTGAAGGGCTTCAGCACATAGTCGATGGCGCCCACCTTCATCGCCTCGACGGCGGTGGCGACGGAACCGTGGCCCGTCATGATGATGGCGACGAGTTGGGGGTGGGCGGCCAGCGCCTCGCGGATCAGGGCGATGCCGTCCATGGCCGGCATCATCAGATCGGCCAGCACCAGGTCGAACTCGGTCTGCCGCAGCGCCGCCAACGCCTCGGCCCCCGAGGAGACGCCGGTAACCTGATAGCCCTCGTCCTGCAGGGTGTTGCGCAGGGCGACCATCAACGAGACTTCGTCATCGACAACGAGGAGGCGGCCGGGGGCGTGGTTGGGCATGGGGGCGGGCGAGGCGGCTAGACTGAGGCAAGGGCCTCGCGCAGCTCGCGCAGTTTCGGGGGTTTGGTCAGCATGCGGTCGACATGCGCGGGAATCTCCCCTTCGGCCGCCATGGCGTGACCCCAGCCGGTCAGCAGAAATACGGGAGTGGCGGGCGAGGCGGCTTTGACGGCGCCGGCCACCTGGCGGCCGTCCACGTGGGGCATGCCGAGATCGGTGATGACGGCGGAAAACGGCCGGCCGGACTGCAGGGCGGCCAGGAAGGTGTCGATGCCCGCCTGGCCGCCGCCGACGGCCGCGATTTCGTGCCCGTCGTCCGCCAGGGTGGCGGCCAGCGATTTGAGCAGCACGAGGTCGTCGTCCACGACAAGCAGGCGCAACGGGGCGGAGGTGACGGGTCCCCGGCCGGCCGGGAGCGGCAGTTCCACGGTGGTGGTCGGCAGGGGAAAGAGCAGCCGGATCGTCGTGCCATGGCCGGGCGCGCTGTCGATTTCGATCCGGGCGTCATGCCGCCGCATCGTCCCGTAGACCATGGCCAAGCCGAGCCCGGTGCCGCGTTCGCCCTTGGTGGTGAAAAAGGGCTCGAGGCAGCGCCGCTGGGTCTCCTCGTCCATGCCGACGCCGGTGTCCGCCACCTCGACCCCGGCGAACAGGAAGGGGGCGGACGGATGCGCCTCGGTCCGTTCGTTGGCGAGGCTGGTGCGGATCGTGATGGTGCCGCCCTTCGGCATGGCGTCCACGGCGTTGAAAACGAGATTCGTCAGCGCTTCGCGGATTTCGCTCTCGATGCCCAGGACCACCGGGGGCGTTGGCATCAGTTCGAGCTGCAGATCCAGCGTGACGCCGCGCTGCTGGGCGATGTTGATCCAATGGGCGCGGGTGAGCTCGGCCACCTGGGCCGCCAGCTCGTTCAGGCTCACCGGGGCGAGGGTGAGCTGCGGTTCGCGTTCGCGATAGAAATCGCGCAGGCGGCTGACGGTCTGCGCCACGTCGTCGATGGCGCGCTGGATAGTGGTCAGGTAGTCCCGCGCCCGGGGGCTGAGATTGGATTCCCGTTCGAGCAGAGACTCGGCGTAGAGTGCGGCCGGCGAAATGGCGTTGTTGATGTCATGGGCGATACCGCTGGCCATCTGACCGAGCGCGCGGAGCCGCTCCTGCTGGGTGATGACCTGCTGGGACTGCCGCAGGTCGTCGTAGGCCTGCTGGAGCGCCAGATTCTGCTCCTCGATCTGCCCGAGCATGTGATTGAACGCCGCCGTCAGCAGGCCGAGCTCGTCTTCGCCGAATTTCCTGGCGCGCACCGAATAGTCGCGCCGGTCGGACACCGCCTGGGCGGTTTCGGCCAGGGCGAGGATCGGCTGGGAGATCTGCTGCTGCAGTTTGCGGGACAGCACATACGCCACCAGCGAGGAACCCGCGATGACGAGGATCGCGATGAAGGCATACAGACGCAGCCGGTCATAGAGCGCGACCATGTCGGATTTGAGGTAGAGGGTGCCGAGCCGCTGCCCCTTGACCTGCACCACCGGGGTGAAGCCGACGAGGTTGCCCGCCTCGAAACGGTAGCCGTTGGCGCCGGGACTGGGGGGGAAGTCCGCGTCCGCCAGACCGGCGGGGTAACGGGCGAAGATTTGACTGTCCGGGGTGTAGAGGCAGGCGGAGACGATGTCGGGTTCGGCCCGGAGCGCGGCGAGGATTTCGGTGGCTTCACCCTGATTCGCAAAGGCGAGCACGCCGGTGCTGTTGGTGGCGATGATGTCGCCGAGCGTGGAAAGCTGGCGGAGGGCCGCCTGCCGAAAGGACAGGAAATCATAGGCCAGGAAGACCGTGCAGGTCAGCAGCAGGACGACCCCGCTGGTGCCCAGGTTGATCGCCATCAGTTTTTGGCGGATCGGTTTGTCCTGAAAGGCCACGGTCTAGTCCTTTCCCGGTGCCAGGATGGTGGCAAGCGCGAGGAGCTTGGAGCTGATGGTGAGCTCGGCCGCCTTGGCGGCGGTCACGTTGATCCGCAGCTGGATTTTGCCCCCCTCGGTGGCGAAGCGCAACATACCGCCCTGGCTGGCGAAGCCCTCGACGTCACCGACCGTGAGAATGCACCGGCCCTTGAGAGCGGCAAAGATGCGGTTGAGCTGGCCGGATTCGGAGCGGCTGACGAACAGGATCTGACAGCCGGCCACGTCCTCCACCCGGTGGAAGCGCCGCACAACCATAGGCCGCTCCCCGATCTTCTCCCCCTTGACCAAATCGTCCAGGTAGGATCCGAACGGGTCGTCCCCGAGCACCCCAATGACGATGGGAGATTTTGATTCCGGAAAGGCGTTGGCCGGCCAGTCGAGAAACTGGACTAGTTTGAAAAGGAAGACCGCCTTGACCTGGTTTTCTTGCGAGATCGGCGTTTGGGCGCGGGCGACCCCGCCGGTCGCGATCAGCATCAGGACCAGAAGGGCGCACCACCCGGTGCGCCAGCGGCGGACTGCCGGCAGAAAGGAATTGGGGCTCAGAAACGCCATGTCGTCTTGGCGTAGACGCTGCGGGGGATCTCACGGCGGGAACCGAGAGAGTTGAACTCGGCGTGTTGGGTGTGCACGAGGTTCATCCCCTCGATTGAAATCTCCCACGCCGCGGTGGGATGCCAGCCGATCCGCAGGTTCAGCTCCGCGTAGCCCGGCACAACCTGGGAGCTGATCGGGCCGACATAACGGGCGTCGGCATCGAATTCCCACCGGGCCGACAGATCCAGCAGCGAATGCAGTGAGAATTGCTGGTTCGGGTCATGGGCGACGCTGCGATTGCTGGACTGCGCCAAGGTGCCCGGTTCGGGTTTGCTGCTGGTCCTGAGATCCGTGTAGCCGGCCCGCAACCGCCACGCGGGGGTCACCCGCCAGTCCGCGGTCAGTTCGGCGCCGGCGGAATGGCCCTGCAGCCCGCTGCTGATCACCACCGGAAAAGGTAGCGGCGGACTGAGCGGCTCCAGGCTGCGCAGGTCGGTATAATCGTTATAGAAGGTGGAAATAGACAGTGCCAGTTGCGGGTCCACCTGCACGCGGTAGCCCAGTTCGTAGGCCAGCAGCTTCTCGGAAACCACATCCGGTCCGCCGGCGATCCGATAGGGGGGCGCAGCCGGAGAATACAGGTCGATGTCGATCCGGGAGGGGGTGCGCACGGCCCGCGAAACCGCCGCCCAGACGGTCTGTTTCCGGTCGGGCGTCCAGGTGGTACGGACACTGGGCTCAAACTCCATGCCCGTGTAGTCGTTGTGCTCGATCTTCGAGCCCATGATCAGGTGCCACCGGTCCGGGCGCAGGGTGATATCATCCTGGGCGAAGGCATTGAGCCAGACCCGGCCGACGTTCGGCGGAAGAAAGGCCTCCGCCGGGGTATTGACGATGTCGTCCTCGACCAGCCGGTAGCCGAGACCCCAAACCAGGTCCTGCGCATTCCCGATGGGCAGGTGGTGCTGGAAATCGACGTCATACGTGTCCAGCCCCTGGGTGAACGAGCCCGGGATGTTGCGGTAGGTGCGGTCGTAATAGAGCTGGAGCTTGTAGTCGGAGCCGTTGGCGAGCTCATGCGACCAGCGGCCGAGCAGGTTGCCGCCGTTGGCCCGAATGTCACTGAGACCGCTGGCCTGGGACATCCGGCCGTCGTAGACATCGCCCTGGAAGGTGAGGAGATTGTTGTCTGCCGCCGTCCAATCCACCCGGAATCCGCCCTGCTCGGTCTGCCAGGCGTCGTTGGCTCCATCGCCATTGGGTTTGAACGAATTGCTGCGGTCGGATTCCTTGCCGTAGATCCGGAAGTAGACGTTCGGCGCGAGCTGGCCGCCATAGCGAAAGCCGCCGGAATCGCGCAACTCCGTGCCGCCGCTGGCGAGAAGCAGCCCGCCCTGGGTGTCCTGGGCGCTCTTGGTGGTGATGTTGATCACGCCGTTGACGGCGTTGGCGCCCCACTGGGTGGCGCCGGGGCCGCTGATGACCTCGATGCGATCGAGGTCCTCCAGCATCGTGTCCTGCACATCCCAATACACGCCAGCGTAGAGCGGAGTATAGACGGAGCGGCCGTCAATCAGGACCAGCAGCTTGTCGGCGAAGAGATTGTTGAAGCCGCGCGAGGTGATCGCCCACTGGCGGGAGTCAATCTGCGCCACCTCGAGATTGGAGGCGAGCCGCAGGGCTTCCGGAATGCTGGTGGCGCCCGACCGGCGGATGTCGTCCCCCGTGATGACCTGGATGGCCGAGGCGGTGTCGAGCAACTTTTCGGGTCGTTTGGAAACCGAGGTCACCACCATGTTGAGGAGTTCCTCGACGCTCAGCTTTTTCAGGGTGTCGGGCGGGGGCAGCTGCGGTTCGGACTGACCCTGGATCGCAGGTGCGAGGCTGGCGGCCCCGAGCAGGGCGGCCAGCAGCGGAGCCCGCCAGCAATGCGGGGCCGGGCGCGGGTGACAATTGCGCGGTAGTCGCAGTCGGGCGAGGTAGTTCATGGGGCGTTGATGAAGATGCAGAGATTTCCCCTCCGATGTGCAAACCCCATTTGCGGCGGGGCAGCCGTCGCCCCGCGTCCAGCCTAGGGCGTGGCGGCGGGAGGCGTCGCAGGGGTGGGCGTCCCGGTCGCGGGCCCGGGGGCGGCCGCTCCGGGCGGGCCGCGCCGGGCGCCCCGGGTCGCCGCGGCACTGGGCGGCGGCAGCAGGTAGGGCTTGCCGTTGACGACGACGTTTTTGAACACAAAGGCGTCCTTGTCCGCGGGTCCGTAGGCGAAGGCCTCGCTGACGAGTTTGACGTCAAAGTTTTCCAGCGTGATGTTCGCCAGGTGGTCGCCGGGGTTGCCGCGGAGGGTGCCGAGCGACTGGAATTCGCCGTGGACGTTGCGGATGGTGACCTGGTCGATGCTGCGCACCGGAGGCGGCTGGCCCTGCAGGTTGGCGTACTGCGTCCACGGGGCGACGTTCAGAACGCGGCCCCGGCCACCGGAAAGCGTGACCCCGTCGATCAGGATGTTGGAGTAGTGTTGCGGCGTGTCGGTGCGGAGCTTGAGCGTGAGCAGGGTCGCGCTGCCGGTGATGCGGCAGTTCCGGACGGTCACGTTGCGCACGATGGTCGCCTCGCTGCCGCAGGTGATCATGCCGTTGCCATTGCCGAATTCGCAGTCCTCGACGAGGATGTTTTCAACCGGCGGGCTGTCGGTGTCCTTTTCGGCAAACGGCCCCTTGCTGCCCTTGAGCGCAATATTGTCGTCGTTGCACGAAATCTGGCATCCGCGGACAGTGACATCCTGGCAGCTGTCGATGTCCATGCCGTCCGTGCTCGGCCCGGTGCGGGCGTTGATGTGCAGCCGGTCGAGATGGACATCGTGGCATTTGTAGAGATGGAGGTTCCAGAAGCCCGAATCCTGGAACGAAAGGTCCTCGAGGTGGACATCCGCGCAGCGGTCGATGAACATCAGCCGGGGGCGCTCGACGTCGAGGTTGGTGGTGCTGCGGTTGGCGGCGAGGGCGGTCCGGAAAGCCGTCCAGAACGGGGCACCGTTGCCATTGAGCTGCCCCTTGCCGCTGATGCGCACCCGGGTCAGGCCCTGCGCATTGACGAGCGCCATGCGCCAGTCTTGGGAATGCCCCTCGATCCGCGTTTCGCGCTTGGGGTAGTCCTCGATCTGGTCGGAGCCAAGCAGCACCGCGCCCTCGTCGAGGGTCAGCTCCACGCCCTCCCGGAGGAAGATGGAGCCACTGCGAAAGGTTCCGGCGGGGATGCGCACGACTCCGCCCCCGGCGGCGGCGGCGGCATCCAGGGCTTTCTGAATGAAGGCGGTGTTCAGAGTTTTGCCATCGGGCACGGCGCCGAAATCGGAGATGGCATACGTCTTCAACGGGGCGGAGGTGGGAATGTCGGCGGACGGGGTGGTGGCGGCAAATGCGCCCGGGGAAAGCAGGCACGCGAGGGTGAGAACGGTCCGGCGGCCGATGGAACGGGGTAATTTCATCGGTGGAAAGAGAAGCCAGCCGACGCGCGACGTCGAGCACTACCTGTGAGGCGGCCTTTTCCTTGGTGGGTCGACCGGGATTCGAACCCGGAACCAACGACTTAAAAGGACGCTGCTCTACCGTTGAGCTATCGACCCCGCACCCAAGGGAGGGATTGGATTGGGTTTGCACTCCCAATTTGGCAAGTGTTTTTTCCCCCTGAGCCCGGCCGGGCGGTTGACATTCACCCCAGCCCGGCGCCTCCTTTTCCCCCGTTCATGTCCGTCCCGCCCCAGCCCGCCGCCGCCCCTCCACCCGCCGGGGAAAAAAAAACGGGAACAATTCAGGGTTACGCGCATCAAAGCACGGCGGAACGCATGTCCACCAAAGCCGAAGAAACCTCCCTCGACCGTCTCCTCGTCGACCGCTTCAAGAACGGCGATGCCGCAGCGTTCAACGAGATGGTCCACCGCTATTGGGACCGTATCTACGCGATGACCCATCAGTTGTTGCGCAACCATCAGGATGCTGAAGAGGTTACGCAGGACGCGTTCATCCGCGCCCACCGCGGGCTGGTCAATTTCCGCGGCGAGGCCGCGTTTTCCACCTGGCTCTACCAGATTGCCACCAACCTCGCCCGCAACCGTTACTGGTACTGGTGGCGCCGCAAACGGGATAAGACCGTCTCTTTCGACCAGCCCGTCAGCTCCGACAATGACACGCCCCTGTCCGAAGTCTTTGTGGCGGAGATGGAGACGCCGGATGACATCACTGTCACCCAAGAGTTTGTGGACCGGGTGGCCTTGGGGATGGAGAAACTCAACGCCAAGCACCGCGAGATTCTCATTCTGCGCAACGTCAAGAATCTCTCCTATGAGGAGATCGCCGGCATCCTGAATATTTCCGTCGGCACCGTCAAAAGCCGCATCGCCCGCGCCCGCGACAGCCTGCGCGAATGTTTGGGGGAGGATTTTAAATGAAAGACCAACGTTTTACCGAACTGCTCAACCTCTACCTCGACCACGAGATTTCGCCCGCCGAAGCCGCCGAGCTGGAGGGGGAGATCATCCGCGAGCCCGCCCGCCGCCGCGCCTACCACCATTACTGTCGGCAGCACAAGGCGTGTGCCCAGATTTTCGAGCGTGAGTGCGCCCAGGCACCGGCCTCCTTTGCCCTTGAGCGGGCCCTCCGCGATGCCGACCGCAAGTTGGCCGGGCCGGAGTCCCGGCGCGGCGTGCGGCCGATCCTGGCCGCGTTCGCCGGGTTTGCGGCGGTGGCGGCCTGCTTCTCCCTCGTGATGCTGCGCCAGACGGACGTCGCGGTGGTCAAGCCGACGGTCCAGGCGACACTGGCGGCGGTGACGCGGCCCGCCGCTCCGGCCGCACAGCTGCGGCTGGCGGCGGCGGATGCCGATGACTTCAAGACCGTGTTTGCGGTGCGGCCGGCGGGTGCGAACGACTGGCCGGAGCCGGCCCTGGCCACGACCGACCATTTCTCCGGCGGACTCAAGGTGGAGCTGCCGCCGATGGAGCCGATCTCTTCCGATGATCTGAGACTGGTGGATCACGCGGCGCTCCTACCCAATCCGGCGCCGGTGCTGCGCAGCCACCAGCCGATGCAGGCCGGGGTGGAGTTCACCGCCTTTCAGTTTCAGCGCTGAGCAGGGGATGAGGCTGGCCGAAAGGCTGGCCGGGCGGCGAGGGCGCATCGCGACAGTTGTCTGTCCGGCGGTGACGTTGGACCCGGGGTGAGGGCACCCGGCCCTCTCCCACCAAGCCATGGCTCGAAGGTCATGGCGCCTCCTCCGCGGATGCAGCTTGCGGAATGGACCGGGTTTTGGTCGGATGGCAGGGCGTCGCAATCCCCTCCGGCCGGTGTGCCCGGCCTCCGCCCCACCGCCATGATTCCGCTTCTCCGCCATGTCCCGCGTGCGCTGTTTGCCGCCGCCGCGTTCGCTCTCGCCGCCGCCTCACTTTCGGCGGGGAACTACCAGAACTTCTCGGTCGCCGTCTATCTGCCGGTCGGCACCGCGAACCCGGCGACGGTCGAGGCCGAGTGGACCCGCATCTCCGGCCAGCTCAAGGTGGACAAGGTCTACATCGAGGCCTACCGCAGCCGCCGGGCGCGGACGGACCAGGACCTTGAGACGCTAAAAAAGTTTTTTCTCGAACGCGGGGTGAAGGTCGCCGGGGGCGTGACCCTGGCGCACAACGACTCGAACCAGTTTCAGTCGTTCACGTTCACCGATTCCGCCGACCGCGCCTATTGCCAGAGCATGGTCGAGCTGGCGGCGCGCCACTTCGACGAGATCATCCTCGACGACTTCTTTTTCGTCACCACGAAGTTTGACTCCGACATCGCCGCGAAGGGTGCGAAATCCTGGACCCAGTTCCGCCTGGAACTGATGGACGATGTGGCGCGCAACCTCGTGGTGGGACCGGCCAAGGCGGTCAACCCCAAGTGCCGGCTCATCGTGAAATTTCCCAACTGGTACGAGCATTTCCAGGCGCTCGGCTACGATCTCGACGCGGAGCCGAAGATTTTCGACGGCATCTACACCGGCACCGAGACCCGCGATCCCGATGTCACCGACCAGAATCTCCAGCAATACGAGAGCCACCTGATTTTCCGTTATTTTGAAAACATCGCCCCGGGACGCAACGGGGGCGGCTGGGTCGACACCGGCAGCCTGCGCTACCTCGACCGCTACGCCGAGCAGCTCTGGAACACCGCCTTCGCCAAGCCGCCGGAGGTGATGCTCTTTAACTGGAACTCCATGCTGCAGGGCATCAACGCCGGCGACCGCGCCGCCTGGGCCACGTTGCCGACGAGCTTCAACTATGATGCTATGCTCAAATCCGGTCCGCCGGCCGCCGTCGCGCCGGCCACCGACCCCGCGGCGCCTGCACCCGCCGCCGGACCCGGTCCGCGCGGAGGACGCAACGCCACGGGACCGACGATGGCGCTGGTCGCCGGCTACGCGCTGAAACAGGTCGATGCGTTTCTCGGCCAACTCGGCCGTCCCGTCGGCATCAAGAGCTACAAGCCCTACCAATCCACCGGCGAAGATTTCCTACACTGCTATCTGGGCAACCTCGGCCTGCCGGTAGACCTGGTGCCCGCCTATCCGGCGGACGCCAGCGTCGTGCTCCTAACCGAGTGCGCCAAGGCCGATCCGGACATCGTGAAGAAGATGAAGGCCAGCCTGCAGGCGGGGCACAACGTGGTCATCACCTCGGGTCTCGGGCGCGCGCTCGCGGGGCACGGCCTCGAGGACATTGTCGAGCTGGAGTGGAGCGACCGCAAGTTCGTCGCCAAATCCTACACCGGCGGCTTCGGGGCGGGCAACGCGACCGTCCTCAGCGGCGACATCGCTTCCGACCAGCAGGTGCTGTTTCCCCAAATCAGATTCATGACCAACGATTCGTGGGCGCTGGTGCGCGGGGTGGCCGATGGGAAGGGGTTTCCGATCCTCCTGATGAACCGGTACGGCAAGGGCGTGCTCTACGTGCTCGATATCCCGGACAATTTCAACGATCTCTACAACCTCCCGCCCGCCGTGCTCAACGCGATCAAGGCGGCGGTGACGGGGGACTTTTTTGTCGGGGTCGACGGGCCGGCGAAGGTCGCGCTCTACGCCTACGACAACAGCACGTTCATCGTGGAGTCGTATCTGCCGACGCCGACTGAGGTGCGCGTGAATGTCGCCGGGGCCGTCACTTTGCTCCGCAATCTGGAAACCAAGGAGGCTGTGAGTCCGCAGCCCGCCGGCGGGCGCGGTGCGCGGGGCGGCCGCGGCGGCGGGAACCGGGGCGGGGCGGGCGGTCCGGCGCCCCGCACCTCGTTTACGGTGCAGCTCGCCCCTCATTCCTATCAGGCCTTCGCGATCGAGCGGTAACGGCCGCCGCAGTTTGGCAGGCGATGGATTCCAATGTGGGTGAGGGCACCCCGCCTACATTTAATAATTTCTTCCGTGCGGTCAGTGCGTCGGAGCCGGCTCGCCGACGATGATGCCGCGGCCACCGGTCGCGAGGAAGAACCGGCCGAAGACCCGCGGATCGCCCGCCAGGTCGTTGATGCCGCCGAATTGATGCCGGTCGTCGTTCAGCCGCAGCCAGGTCGCCCCGGCGTCATCGGAACGGAAAAAACCGTCCGCATCGCCCACGCGGCCGGCGAGGAAGATCGCGGGGTGACTCTGTCCCAAGGCCGCCTGGCCGAAGCCGACGCGTGACGCCTGCTGCACGCCGGCCAGCTTGACGAACGTGGCGCCACCATCCGTCGAGCGGTGCAGCCCGTCGCCGGCGGCCAGCCACACGTTGCCCTCCAGGCCGGGCGCGGCGCGAAGACTGGCGCCACCGCGGGGCAGTCCCGGTGCGGGCGAGGTGCCGAAACTCGCGCCGCCGTCGTTGCTGACGAAGAGCGTGCCGCCGCTGAGAAAATAGAAGCGCCTCGGATTGACGGTGTCGGCCACCGGCGCGCCGCCACCACCACCATTCCCCCGTCCTCCCCCGCCACTGACGCCGCTGACCGCCTGCCAGGTCGAGCCATTGTCGGTGGACAGCCAAAGCCCGCCATGGGTCGCCCAGACGATTCGTGTGCCATCCGCCGAGAGCGCGATCGCACCGCCGCCCCCGCCGCCACCCCCGCGCGCGCCGGCAACGGGGGCCGCTCCGGGTGCGCTGACGAACGCGCGCCAGGTGACGCCGCCGTCCGTCGAAAGTGCGCCGCCGGTGCTGCGGCCACCGCTGAAGGTGCGCACCATCACGGCGGCCTTCAGGGCGGCGAACGCGATGAAGTTGTTGGTCCCAAAACTGGGGAGCAGGCGGCTGGCGGGGACCGCGTTGATGTCGTCCCAGCGAAAGCCGTCGATGTCGCCGATCGCGCTGACGAGGTGCGGTCCGTCGGGCGGGCTGATGAGCGCGAGCGGGACGGTTTCCTCAAGCCCCTCGTCGCGGAAGATCCAGCGGGTCGGCTGGCCGCGGTCGGCGACAGTGAGATTGTCCGTCTCCCAGACGCCGTAGCCGGTAACGAACAGGGCCCGGTCGGAATTGAACGGATCGAGCGCGATGGCGCCGAGCCAATGCGGGCGCATGGAGCGCGACCATGGCGCGGGCGAGTTGTCCCAGGTGGCCTGACCATACAGCGCGGCCCACGTCGCACCGTTGTCGGTGCTGCGGTAAATCTCATCGTGCGGTGACCAGCGGTCGAGGGTGGTGACGAGGAGCGTGCCGGGATGGGATGGGTCGAGCGCAAGTCCGCCGAATCCGCCCGAGCCGACGGGCTGTGGGGTGACGTCGGTCCAAATGCCGCTGGTGGGGTTGAGTTTCCAAACTGCGCCGCGCGCGACGCCGTTGGGGCCCGGGCCGTTGCTGTAGGTCAGAAAGAGCACGCCGTTCGCGTCGAGCGCGGCGTGGTGCGGGATGAGGCCGGACGGCTGGCCCGGGACCGCGGCCCAGGTTGCGCCGGCGTCGGTCGAGCGGAAAAGGGCGGGGCCGGTGGCGTCGTTGAGGCCCGCGTAAATCGTCTTGGCCGGTTGGCCGCGGCCGCCGCTGCTGCGCGGATCGAACAATACGAGAGTGAAACTGGCAGAGGCGTTGGGAAAACCCGCGACCTTGGTCCAGGTCTGCGCGTGATCGGCGCTGCGCCAGAGACCATCGCGGCTCGAGCCGAGGAGGAGAATCGCACCATCGCCGGGGTCAACCTGGAGACGTTCGCCGGTGGAGCGGCCGTCCTCGTTGCCGCCGAGATTGAACGGCAGTGGCGTGCGGTGCCAGGTCGCACCCCGGTCGGTCGAGCTCTGCACGGCGGCGACCGGCTGGGCCGAGCGGGTATACTGGCCGCCGAGGACATAGACGCGGTCCGGGTCGGCGGGATCCAACGCGAGGCTGAGTACGCCCGTGAGCTGGGTGTTGGAGCGGCCGAGGTCGTCGTTGAGCGGGAGCCAGAGCTTTTGGGCGGAATCCCAGCGGTAGGCCCCGCCGACATCGGTGCGCGCATAGAGTAGGTCGCGTTGGGTCGGGTGAAACACCAGGCCGGAAACAAAACCTCCGCCCAGGATCGGGACGTTGCGCCAGACATAGGGTGCCGGAGGCTCGGCGGCAGGGGCGGAAATTGCGGTCGACAAGAGCGCGACCATCAATGCGATAAAAAGCAAAACAGCCTGCGGGGTATTAGAACGTCGGTTGGGATTCATAGCCAAGGAATTCGAAATGCCGAGGCAGGCGAGGTCCGAATCTTCCGGGGAGCGCCTGCGTCTCGCAGGCTGTCCGCGGCGTCTCGCCGCGGACTGCCGGGGCGTCGGCGGGACGCCGCCGCCAGCACCCGGGACGGGTGCGCTCCTCGAACCATGGAGGATGCGCGAGTAACATGGGTATTCAGCAAGGCCCCGGCGCTCGTTGCGGAAATGTTCATGCGGAGGGGTGCCGCCGAAAGGTCTGGCGATAGAGGTAGCTAGCGGCCAAGTGATTTTTTGATCAGCTGTTCCGTCGTGGCGGCGGGGCCGAGGGCGAGGGCGGCCTGGCGGACGGTCGCGTCGGCGTCGGCGGTCTTGTAGCCGAGAGCGGCGAGCGCCAGCACGGCGTCGCGGAGACGATGATCGCCCGGGGCGGAGGCGGCGGACGGGGCGGCACCGGCGGGCGCGAAGGCGGCGGTGGCGCCGACCTTGGTACGCAGCTCGACGACGAGACGCTCGGCGGTCTTTTTGCCGATGCCGGGGGATTTTGCCAGCGTGGCCACATCGCCGTCGCGGATCGCCCCCTCGAGCAGCGGCAGCGAGAGGCGGCTCATGATGTTGAGCGCGCTCTTGGGGCCGATGCCGGTGACGTTTTCGATCATCAACCGGAAGAAGTCGCGCTCCTCCGGGGTGGCGAAACCGTAGAGTGTCTGCGCGTCCTCGCGGTAGATGACGAGCGTGTGCAGCTTCACCTGCGCGCCGGTGGCGGGGAGTTTTTCAGCCGTGGTGACGGGGATGTTCACCTCGTAGCCGAGTCCGTTGAGCTCGACGGTGGCCTGCAGGGGCGTGGCGGCGGCGAGCGTGCCCTGGATGGAGGTGATCATGGGGAAAGTAGCGAGTAGTGAGTAGCGGGTAGTGAGTAGAAAGGCAGGTCGGATGCTCGCTCCTCGCTACCCGCTGCTCGCTACTTCAGCCCAAGCACATCCTGCATGTCATACACGCCCGGGCGCTTCTTAACCACCCACTGGGCGGCGCGGAGGGCGCCGCGGGCAAAGATGGCGCGGTCGCTGGCCTTGTGGGTGAGCTCGAGGCGTTCGCCGAGGGCGGCAAACATCACGGTGTGGTCGCCGACGACGTCCCCGCCGCGCAGGGCGTGGATGCCGACTTCCGTCGAGGTGCGCGCGCCGGTGATGCCGGAGCGGCCGTGGCGGAGGGCGGCGGCGGTCAGCTGGCGCTCCTCCAGAATGATCTCGAGCAGGCGCGCGGCGGTGCCGCTGGGCGCGTCCTTCTTGAAGCGGTGGTGCATCTCGACCACCTCGGCGTCGTAGTCGGAACCGAGCACGGCGGCGGCGCGCCGGGTGAGGGCGAAGAGGAGGTTGACGCCCACCGAATAGTTGCCCGACCAAATGCAGGGGATCTTGGCGGCCCTGGCCAGCAGGCGCTTCTTCTCGGCGGCGGCATGGCCGGTCGTGCCGATGACGAGCGGCTGGCGTGCGGCCACGGCGAGGCGGATGACCTCGGCGGTTGTGGCGTGCGAGCTGAAATCGATGACCACGTTGCCCCGGGCAATGCCGGCGGCGAGATCGTCACCGACATCGAGCGCGGCGGCGATGGTCGCGCCCGCCTCCAGGGCGGCGGCGGCGATGGCCTGGCCCATGCGGCCGCGGGCGCCGACGATCACAATCTTGAGGGGGGTGGGCTTGCTCATCGGCCGACGGCCGCGAGGGCGGCGAGGAGAATCTTCGAGTTGGCGGCGGTCATTTCGCAGAGTGGGGCGCGGACCTCGGCGCTGCCGATGAGGCCGGCGCGGGCGAGCGCGGCCTTGATCGGCACCGGGTTCGGCTCGATGAAGATCGTCTTAAAGATGGGATAGTACTTCCGGTGCAGCTTGCGCGCCTTGGCGAAGTCGCCGGCGAGGCCGAACTGCACCAGCTGCGTGACCTCCTTCGCGAAGAGGTTCGAGGCAACGCTGATGACACCTTCCGCGCCGACCGCAAGGAACGGCAGCGTGAGCGAGTCGTCGCCGCAGAGCACCGTGAGGTCGCTGCCCATCGCCTGCTTCAGCTGGTCCACCCGGTCGACAGAGCCGCCCGCCTCCTTGATCCAGCGCACATGCGCATACTTCGCCCGCAGCCGTTCGACGACCGGCACGCTGATTTCGATGCCGCAGCGGCCGGGGATCGAGTAGAGGATGATGGGCCGGTCGGTGGCGTCGGCGATGGCGGCGAAATGGCGGAACAGCCCCTCCTGGCTCGGCTTGTTGTAATACGGCGCGACGACCAGCATTGCGTCCGCCCCGGCGTCGTGCGAATGGCGGGTGAGCCCGACGGCCTCGGCGGTGGAGTTGGAACCGGTGCCGGCGATGACGGGCACGCGCCCGCGGGCGTCGGCGATCACGGCGCGGATCACATCCAGGTGCTCCTCATGGTCGAGGGTGGGGGACTCGCCGGTGGTGCCGACCGGGACCAGCCCGTTGATACCCGACTTGATCTGAAACTCCACGAGCTTGCGCAGGTCGTCGTAGGCGACGGACTGGTGACGAAAAGGAGTTACAAGCGCCGTGATGGCGCCAGTCAGGGGGCGGAGCTTCATGGAGGGAGACGGAATGTTACCTTGCAGAGCAAAACCGATCCGGCTAGCAAATCCACAACGTTTTTCCACCTCCGCCCGACCCATGGCCTCCCCCGCGACCGAAATCATCAACGACCTGCTCAAGCTCGCCGTGGACTCCGGCGCGAGCGACATCCTGGTCAAGGCCGGCAAACCGGGCTACGTACGCCTCGCGGGCCGACTCAAGCAGGTGGACATGGACCCGATCGCCAATGCCGAGGCCCAGGCCTTCGTGGACGAGAACGTCCCCCGCGTGTTCAAGAAGAAGTGGGACGACGACGCCCAGGTGGACTTCGCCTATGCCTGCGAGGGCATCGGGCGGTTCCGCGTCAACGCCTTCCACCAGCGGGGCAACGTGAGCATCGTCATGCGGCACATCAAGAGCTCCGTGCCGACGTTCGAGCAGCTCGGCCTCTCGCCCGATCCTTTCCTGAACCTCGCCAAGGCCAAGGACGGCATCCTCCTCGTCTGCGGTGCCACCGGCTCCGGCAAGAGCTCGACGATGGCGGCCATGCTCAACTGGATCAACCAGAACCTCGACAAGCACATCGTCACCCTCGAGGACCCGATCGAATACACCTTTACCGACGACAAGTGCCTGTTCCAGCAGCGCGAGATCGGGCTCGACGTGCCCAGCTTCGAACTCGCGATCAAGGCCGTCCTCCGGCAGAACCCCGACATCATCCTCATCGGCGAGATGCGCGACCGGGAGACATTTGAGACGGCGATTTCCGCGGCCGAGACCGGGCATCTGGTCATTTCGACCATGCACGCCGCCACTGTGGCGCAGTCGCTCACCCGGCTCTTCGAGTTTTTTCCGCCGGAGCAACTCCCGCAGGCCCGCCGGCAGATCGCCGGCTCCATCCGCGGCTTCATCTGCCAGAAGCTCATCCCCTCGCTTGAGGGCGGCGGCCGGGTGCCGGCCAACGAGATCCTCACGGCCGATTCCGTCGTGAAAAACCTCATCCTTGAGGGCCACAACGAGAAGATCCAGGGCATCCTTGACGGCGGGACCGACTCCGCCAGCTTCTCCTTCAACCGCGACCTTATCCGCCTGACCAAGGCCAACAAGATCAGCAAGGCCGACGCTCTGCGTTTTTCGCCCAATCCGCAGGCGCTGGAGATGAATCTCAAGGGCATCTTCTTCAAGACGTAGCTCCCCCGCGTCTGCCGGGGACTGCAGCCCGTTTCGGCCATGTCAGCTCCAAACCAATTCAGCCGTTTCAATCCTGCCCGGCCGGTGCGGTGGGCGCTCGGCGCGGGCTTCGTCGGCCGGCGGCCTTGGCGCCCCATTCCCCGCCTGATCCTCGGCGGATGGCTCGCCTTGGGGTTGGCGCAGGGTGCCCGGGCCGCCGCTCCGGCCCCGGCCCCCGCTTCGCTGGCGGCAACGCGCGACGAACTCGCCCGCCTGCCCCTCCTAAATCTCGGTCTGACCCCCGGTTCGGCCGCGCCGATGTTCGTGCTGCCGGAACCCATGTCGCCACCGCCGGTCCTCAATCCCCACCCGCCCCGGTCCGGCCCGAATGATCCGCTTCATCCCAAGAAATCCCCGACCTGGCTGCTCGACGCGATGACGAAGCCCGCCCCGAAAACATCCGCCGAAACCGCCCGCGCCGGTCGCGACAGCCGCGCGCCCGCGCCCGCCGGCACTCCAGGGGCGGCCGACGGGACCGGCGACGGCCTGCCCGGGAGCGAGGTGGGTTCGCCGGAGGACCCGGCGGCGACCGCGCTGAAGGACTTTTCCCCGCCGGCCGCGAAGGAGGCGGACGCCAAGGCCGCCCCGCCGCCGAATCCGCTGGATGGATACATGAAGAGCTGGATGACCTCCCGCGATTACGCGCTGCTCCAAACGGTGGGGGCGGCTGCGCCCAACGGCACCTCCGGCGACCTGCCCGCGGCGTCGCCCGCCCCGGCGGCCACACTGGCCGGCGCCCTGGCTTCCAATCCGTTCACGTCCAACCCGGGTTTTGTCGGCGATTTTGGGGCGGCGTCCGCCACGCTGACCCCGCCCGACAATCCGCATCTGGAATATCCGGCCCCGCCGCTTGCGCCGGTGACGCCTTTGGCCGGCCTGCCCCCCGCCGGTCCGCCGGCCGTGGCGCCGCCAGGCCCGGTGGTGTCCGTTCCCCCCGCCGCCCCGCCGCCCTCCGCCGCGGCGCCATTCGTTCCGCCGCCCGCCACCGACTCGAAATACTTCCCGCAGCTGAAGAAGTTTTAGCCGGTTCTGACGAAGACTTCGGCAGGTGATAACGGTCTCGCGGCCCGAGGTCCAATATTGACACAAGGGTGGGATCACTCATGGCTGGGTCAGCGTACCTCAATCCCGCCCGGAGGCACTCATGCGGAATGATGCTCTGGGATGCATGTCCATGAATACTTCATACCGGAAACTACTGATTCGGCTAATTATGGGTGCCGCCCCGGCGGTCTCCACCCGTTTGCCGGCGGCGGACAGTCCGGTGAACACGTCCACGCGGGCGGCGGATATTCTCAAGTCTTCCCTCGCCGTATATCGTAATCCAAACCTGACACTTTCCTGCCAAATCTATCGCCGGTCGCTGCGGCTGAGGGTACATGAAGGGGATGGCAGCTCCACCAGTGATTACGATGTAACTGATAGCAACTATCAGATGGCAACGCTCCGGGTGCGCGCACCATATGCATTATACATGGAGAGCAAGTTTTACAGTTCGAGTGGAGCGGTTGTTTTCGGCTAAATGTCATTTACTGTGGGTAAGCCCGGGAGCCCGAAATGGTGGAAACGGACTGGTCTTCGCCTCCGGCTCCGATCCACAATCCGCTTTGAATGAAGGATGAAACCAGCGTTTTCGCAATGGCCCTGGGGCTG
>CAIQQB010000184.1 GCA_903873805.1 uncultured Opitutia bacterium
CCAGGGCGCAGCAAGTCTGCGCCCCTACGATCGAGCAAGTCGTGGCGTCCCTGAGTCTCATGGGCGGCGCAGGGCCGGACCGGCGGCTGGGGTGGGGGTGGCGGAGGGTTCCTCCGCGGGCTGGCGGCCCGCGAGGAGGGCGGCGGGGTTGCGCTCGAGGAACTCGGCGAGCCGGCGGACCGACTCGGCGGCCTCGGCGAGGCGCTTCATGGCGGCATCGGCGTCGGCCCCGAGGCCCTGCTGATTGGTGATGAACTGGCGGACGGTGAGGGCGGTGGCGTTGAAGGCTTCGACGGCCTGCTTGGTCTGGGCCAGCGCCTCGTTGAGCTTCTCGCTGCTGGGCGTGACCTGGGCGTCGATGTGGGCGACGGCGCCGCGCAGCTCGGTGATGGCGCTGTTGAGGTTGGCGAGGGTGGCCGGCCAGGCCGGATCGGAGGCGAGCACCCGCAGCGCGCGGGCGGCCTGGGTGGACTCGGTGACGAGCGGCTGGAGATCAAGGGCGCTGATCTGGCGGCGGGTGTCCGTCAGCAGCCCCTGCAATTCCACCGAGAGACGGGCGAAATCCACCTTTTTCAGACTGGTGAGGATGTCCGTGAGACTGGCCTGAAATTCGGAGATGGTGGAGGGGACGGCCGGCACGAAGACATACTTGTCGTCGGTCTTGGCGGACCGCAGGGCCGGGTGGAGGTGGGGGTCGAGAAAGTCGAGCTCCACAAAGAGCAGGCCGGTGGCGAGGCCGACGACGCCGAGCTGGGCGCGCAGGCCGCGGTCGACCAGGCCTTGCAGCTCGTCGCGGTTGGAGACGTCGAGCATCACGCCCTGGGCGTTGCCAAGCACGTTGCGGCTGAGTTCGCAGACCACGGCAATGTCGGAGTGGTTGTGCGCCGCGTCGTAATGGATCTGGATGTCCACCACGCGGCCGACGCGGACGCCGCGCAGCTTGACGGCCGAACCGAGGTCGAGGCCGTGCACCGACTCGTCGAAAAACACTTCGAACCGCTGCGGCCGCGAAAACAGGCTGATGCCGCCGAAGGTGGTCAGCCCGACCATGCCGAGCAGCAGCGCACCCAGCACGAAGAGACCGACGACAGAAGGACTGACTTTGGTTTTCACGGGAAGGCGGGCGGCGCGGCCTATTTAAGGGACGGGAGGGCGGGGATGGTCAAGGTTGGTTCTCCGGCCGCCCGAGGAAGTCGCGCACCCGTTCGTCCCGGGTGGAGCGGGCCAGTTCGCGCGGGACACCCTCGGCGATGATGCCCTGGGCAGTTTTGTCGAGCATGATGAGGCGGTCGGCGATGGCGTAGATCGAGGCAAGTTCGTGGGAAACGATCACGCAGGTGGTGCCGAGCGTGTCGCGGATGTGCCGGATGAGGTCGTCGAGGTGGCGGGACGTGACCGGGTCGAGGCCGGCCGAGGGTTCGTCGAAGAACACGATGGCGGGGTCGAGCGCGAGGGCGCGCGCGAGGGCGGCGCGTTTTTTCATGCCGCCGCTGATTTCGGCGGGATAGTAGTCGCCGTAGCCGGTGAGCCCGACCTGGGCGAGCTTGAGGGCCACGATCTCCTCGCGCTCGACGCGGGCGAGTGGCGTGTATTCCTCCAGCGGGAGGGCGATGTTCTCGCGCAGCGTGAGCGAGGTCCACAGTGCGCCGCCCTGGTAGAGGACGCCGAAGGTGCGGAGCAGCACGCGTCGCTGTTCGGCGTCGGCGGTGGTGAACGGTTCGCCGAAGAAGCTCACAGTGCCGGCCGTCACCTCATTGAGCCCAACCAGGTGCCGCAGGAGGGTGCTCTTGCCGCAGCCCGAGCCCCCGATGACGAAAAAAATCTCCCCGCGCCGCACCTGGAAGGAGACGTTTTTCAGCACCGGGGCGCCGCCGTAGCCGCATTCCAGACCGGCGACCTCGATGGCGGGGATGATTTTCGGGGAATCCATGATGCGTCAGAGCCCGAGGATGTGGAACAGAACCGCGAAGACCGCGTCGGCGACGACCAGCAGGAGCAGGGCGGTGACCACGGCGGAGGTGGCGGCCCGGCCGACGCCGGCCGCGCTGCGTTCGGCCTGCAGGCCGCGCAGGCAGCCGGCGAGCCCGACGATCAGCCCGAAGGCCACCGCCTTGATCATGCCGGTGGCGATGTCGGACAGGCTCACGTTGGCCAGCATCTCGACCCAGTAGGCCGACGGCTGGATGGAGAGCACCTGTTTGGCCACCACCAGGCCGCCGATCATGCCAAGGGCGTTGGCATAGAGCGCGAGCAACGGGGTCATCAGCCCGAGCGCGACCACGCGCGGGAGCACGAGAAACACGACCGGGCGGATGCCGAGCGTGACAAACGCGTCGATCTCCTCGCCCGCCTTCATGTTGCCCAGGGTGGCGGCAAAGGCCGCGCCGGTGCGCCCGGCGAGGACGACCGCGGTCATCACCGCCGCCATTTCGCGGACCATCGCCAGCCCGATGAGGTCGGCGAGCCAGATGTCGCCGCCGACCTGTCGCAGCACCAGCGCGCCGGTGTAGGCGAGGGTGACGCCGACGAGGAAGCTGATCAGGCCGACAATGGGCAGCGCCTTCGCCCCGCACTGCTGCATTTCGCCGAGGCAGTCGCGCCAGCGGAATTTGCGCGGGTGGCGGAGGACAAAGAGCACGCCCAGCGCGCATTCGCCGACAAACTCGGTGTTGTTGTGGGTGCGCCGCCAGGCATCCGTCGCCAGCCCGCCCAGCCATGCCAGCAGATTGGGTGCGGCGCGGGGTGGGGGAACGTTGCCCACCTGCGCTCCGGCGATTTGCGTCACCAGCTGGGTGACGGCGGGGGGGAGCGCGGTGAGATCGCAATACGCGTCATGCCCCTCGCACCAGCGCCGGGCTTCGTCCGCAAAGAGCACGAGGGAGCTGTCCCAGGCCGCTAGGTCGGCCGCCGGCTCCAGGCGCACGCGTGCGGGTGTCCGGGCCGCCAGGACGTCGGCCCAGGCCGGCCGGTTCCGGGTGATCCGCCACTGCCCGCCCACCGCGACGTGCAGGCAGTCGCCCTCCAGACGGGCTTCCACCCGGGCGGCGGTGGCGGTGGAGGAATCGGACATGGGGCCGAGCTTGCACGGCAGAGCGTGGCGGTGAAACCTCAAAGTTTCGGCCGGCGGGGTCACATTGCTCATTAGTTATCGCCTAACGCTCATCCGACTATTTTCTAAAATCCGAAATGGCCCAATAAGCGACAATCAATAGCCAATACGCAATCTGCCGACCTCTTCCCGCGATGCCTTCGCCCTTCCACACCGTCCTCTTCGATCTCGACGGCACGCTGATCGACCACTTCAGCGCGATCCACCGCAGCCACAGCCACACGATGCTCCGGCTGGGTCTGCCCGCGCCTACGCCCGCGCGCGTGCGGGCGGCGGTGGGCGGCGGGCTGGAGCACGCCCTCAGCCAGCTCGTCGGACCGGAACGCGTGGCGGAGGCGCTGCCGGTCTACCGCGCGTATTGGGACGCCACCCTGCTTGACGACGTCCTGCTGCTGCCGGGCGCCCGGGAATTGCTCGCCGCGCTCCGCGCCGGGGGCGTCCGCACCGCCGTGCTGACCAACAAGCCCGGCGACTCGGCCCGGCGCATCTGCGACCACCTCGGCCTGACGCCGCTGCTCGACGCCGTCGTCGGCGCGAAGGACACCGCCTGGCTCAAGCCCGACCCCGCGCTCATGCGCCACGTCCTGGCGCAGCTTGGGGCCGACGCCGCGACCGCGCTGCTGGTCGGCGACTCGCCTTACGACGTGCAGGCGGCTCAGCTGGCGGGTCTGCCGGCGTGGTGCGTCACGACCGGCACGCACAACGCGGACGAGCTGCGCGCCGCCGGCGCGGACCGCGTTTTCCCGGACCTGCCGGCGCTGGGCCGGGAGCTGGCGGGCTAGGAAAGTTCGCGGGCCCGCTGCACCTCCACCCGGAGGGCCGAGAGCGAGACGAATACATCCCGCAGGAACGCCAGCAGGGCCGCGATCAGGAGCAGGATAGCGGCGACGAACAGCGCAAGCATCAGCCCGCCGAGATCGCGCTGCAGTACGACGCCCAGAAAAATCACAATGACGAGCGCGGCGGACATCAGCATGCTGGACGTGGCAAAGGTGAGTGCCAGCCGGACGATTTTGGCGCGGCGCCAGGTGCTTTCGAGCATCGCCTCCAGGTGTTCCCGTTCGCCGGCAGCGGACTGGCGGATCTGGGCCGCATAGTCGCGGGTGCGGTCCATGATGCGGCCCATGCGGTTGGTCATCGTGAGCAGGAGCAGGCCCATCCCGGAAATGAGGATCACGGGGGTGACGGCGGCCTGGATGGTCGGAAGAAGCTGGCTGGCGGGCAAGGCGTCCATGGGCGGAGTCCACCATGGCCCGCGGCCCCGCACAACACCGGTTTGCAACGACGCGAAAAGCCGTTTCACCTCACCTCAACCCGACCGTGACCGCCTCCGCCGCCAACTCCCCCTCCGCCACGCTCACCGGCGTCCTGGAGCGCATCATTTTTCTCAACGAGGAAAATCATTACACGATCGCGGAGTTCCGGCCCGAGCCCGGGCGGGACGACCCACCCGGCGCGCGCATTGAGCCTGTCACCATCACCGGTCCGCTGCCCGGCGTCGAATGCGGCGAGACGCTCCATCTCACCGGCGAGTGGACCCGCCACGCCCAGCATGGCGCGCAGTTCCGCATCGCGGCGTTCAAGAGCGAACTGCCCGCCGGCGTCCACGGCATCCGCAAATACCTCGGCAGCGGCCTCGTCCCCGGCATCGGGCGCGTTTACGCCAACAAGATTGTGGACGCGTTTGGCACCGACACCTTCCGCGTACTCAGTGAGGAGTCGGGCAAGCTCCGCCACGTCGAGGGCATCGGGCCGAAGCGCGCCAAGGCCATCAAGGCGGCGTGGGACGAGAAACGCACCGAGCGCGAGCTCTACATCTTCCTCCAGACGTACGGCGTGACGCCCGGCCAGTGCGTAAAGCTGGTGAAGCATTTCGGGGCGCAGGCGAAGACCGTGCTCACAACGGAGCCCTACCGGGTGGCACGCGAGATCGACGGCATCGGCTTCAAAACGGCGGACCGCATCGCAATCAACCTCGGCTTTGCCAACGACGCACCGCCGCGCCTCGACGCCGGGCTGGTCTACGCGCTGGAAACGCTGCAGGAGGAGGGACACACCGCCTGTCCGCACGAGGAACTGGTCACGCTCGCGGCCAATTTGCTTGAGACCACCGCCGACCGCATCACCGCCCGGATCGCGGCGCTGGTGGAACGCAAGGAGCTGGTGCAGCACGGCTCGGTTGTAGCCGGGGTCGGCGACCCCGGTCCGGCACCGGGGTC
>CAIQQB010000185.1 GCA_903873805.1 uncultured Opitutia bacterium
CACCCCGCGGGGACGGCGCGGGGTGAGGGCACCCCGCCTACATTGCCAACCGCCCAGCCCTCGTCTGCGACCGAGCCAATGGCCCCACCCCGTTTTTCGTGCGTTTTTACCGGTTCGTGGTAGTGCTTCAAAGCTGTGTCCCCCACCCCACGCCATTACGTCGGCCGACTCGCCCCCTCGCCCACCGGGTTGCTGCACCTCGGCCATGCACGGACGTTCTGGATCGCCGCCCAACGGGCCCGCGCGGCTGGTGGCACCCTGCTGCTGCGCAACGATGACCTCGACGCCATCCGCTTCCGCCTCGATTTCGTGGCGGCGATGCTGGAGGACCTCCGCTGGCTCGGCCTGACCTGGCAGGAGCCCATCATCGCGCAAAGCCACCGGCTCCCGCGCTATCGCGCCGCCCTGGCCCGCCTGCATGCCGCCGGCCAGATCTTCCCCTGCCACCGGTCGCGGCGGGACGTCCTTGATGCGCTCAGCGCACCGCACGAGGCGGGCGCACCTGCGCGCGGGGCGGAGCCCGATGAACCGGTTTACCCCGTGCAATTCCGGCCGCCGGCGGATGCGACTCTGCCGCCTCTCACCGACCCGGTGACCTGCAACTGGCGGTTACGCGTGCCGGCGGGTGAAACCGTCGCGTTCACCGATGGCCGCGCGGGCCCCCAGCAGGCGGTCGCGGGCCGCGACTTCGGCGACTTTCTCGTCTGGCGCAAGGACGACGCGCCCAGCTACCAGCTGGCCTGCGCGGTCGACGACGCCGAGCTGGGCATCACCGAAGTGGTGCGCGGCGACGATTTGATCAAGTCCACCTTCCGCCAGATTCTGCTTCTGCGCGCGCTCGGCGCGACCCCGCCGGATTATTATCACTGCCCGCTGATGACCGACGACGCCGGCACCCGGCTCGCCAAGCGCCACGACGCCCTGAGTCTCCGCGCCCTTCGGGAACAGGGAAGGAAACCGGAGGAAATCATCGCAGAGTTTTAAGCAGGAAGCCAGGAAACCAGGAACAAGCCGAGGATGCCCAGATCTCTCTTTCCGGGTTTCATGGCTTCCTCCTTCAAATCTCCTGCTCCCATGCTCGGCACCTTGAACCACCACGGAACTTAACTTCAGGCAGACTGGGTCATCTCGGGAATTCAGCATTTCTTTTTTCCGGGATTCATGGCTTCCTCCTTCACCTTCATGCCTCCCAAGATTGGCGTCCTCAACATCTCCGACCGGGCCAGCGCCGGGGTCTATGCCGACACCCCCGGCCAGGCCTGTGTCGCCTTGCTGCGCGAATGGCTGGTGACGCCGTTTGAGCTCGATTACCGGATCATCCCCGATGAGCAGCCGGTCATCGAGGCCGAGCTCCGGCGGATGGCCGATGAAGCCGGCTGCTGTCTCGTGGTGACGACCGGAGGCACCGGTCCCGCCCCGCGCGATGTGACGCCCGAGGCGACACTGGCCGTCTGCCAGAAGATTCTGCCCGGATTCGGCGAACTCATGCGCGCGACCTCGCTGAAATACGTCCCCACTGCGATCCTCTCGCGCCAGACCGCCGGCATCCGCGGCCGCACACTGATTGTTAACCTCCCCGGCCGGCCCAAGGCCATCAGGGAAAACCTGGAGGCGGTCTTCCCGGCAATACCTTACTGTATCGACCTGTTTGAAGGACCGCGGTTGGAGACGATTCCCACCGCGATGAAGGCTTTCCGGCCGCCGGCCTGACCGGATCGTCCGTGAAGCCCCATGGGCTCGATCGGAAGCTCAGTCCGCCAGGAGGATAAACCGCTAATCTGCGCTGATCAGCGCTCATCCCTGCATTTCATTTCGGCGGCAGTTTGACGCAGATTCGAGGTCGACATCCCCAGAACAAGCTCCGGAGATTTCGGAAACTGTAGCCGGGGTCGCTGACCCCGGTTCCTCAGACCACCAACACTAACCCCGGGGTCGGCGACCCCGGCTACAAGCAAGCCGATGCCAGCGTCAGGGAATGATCCGAAGACAGATTCAACCTTCGGACCGGTTTGCCTGCTGCTTTCCGCCGATTAGCGCGAAACAGCGCAGATTAGCGGTTAAGAATGATCTGCCGGCCGCGTTTGCGCCTTGGCGGAAGCCGTTCAATCTGTTTGCTCTTTCCCCCTGTGACACCCGCCACTCCGCCGACCAAACGTCCCGTCTCCCTCGGCGTCATCTTCCTGACGCTCTACATCGACCTGATCGGTTTCTCGATCATCTTCCCGCTCGGGCCCGATCTGCTGCGCCACTATCTCGCGGTCGAGGGCCACACCGGGCTGCTGGGTTGGCTGCTTGACCGGTCGCAGGACCTCGCGCAGGTCGCCGGCCAGGGCCAGGGCAACGCGTTCAACGAGGTGCTGTTCGGCGGCATCGCCTTTTCGGTCTTTTCGATCATGCAGTTCATCTTCGCGCCATTCTGGGGCGCCCTGTCCGACCGCCGCGGCCGCCGCGCCGTGCTGCTGCCCACCGTTGCCGGCAACGCCCTCGGTTACCTGCTCTGGGCGTTCAGCGGCTCCTTCGGCCTCTTCATGCTGTCGCGCGTGGTCTGCGGCGGGTTCAGCGGCAACCTTTCCGTCGCCACCGCTGCCGTCGCCGACGTCACCACCCGGCAGGAGCGCTCCAAGGCCATGGGGCTCATCGGCGCCGCCTTCGGCCTCGGCATGGTCACCGGCCCTGCGATCGGCGGCATGACGGCGCATTTCAACCTGCTCCTCCGGCACCCGTCGCTGGCGCACTATGGCGTCAACCCGTTCACGGTGCCCGCCCTGATTTCATTCGGACTCTGTCTCGTGAACCTGATCTGGATCTCCCGCCGTTTCGCCGAGACCCGCACCGCCGAGGCCCGCGCGGCCGCCCCCGAGGCCCGGGTGCGTAATCCGATCGCCGCCATCCTCTCGCTCCACAATCCTTCCGTGCGCCACGTCAATCAGGTGGCGTTCATCTTCTCCGTGGCGTTTGTCGCGATGGAAACGACCCTGACCTTCCTGGGCGCCGAACGGTACGGCTACACCGTCGCGCAAAACACCTACCTGCTCGTCTTCCTCGGATTCTGTTCCATCGTCACCCAGGGCTACATCGTCCGCAAACTGCTCAAGACCATGCCCGAAACCCGTGTGCTCCTGATGGGGCTGCTGCTCGCCACCGTCGGTCTGCTCTGCGTCGGATTCGCGCCGCCCGGCGGACCGTGGCTGCTGTACGTCGGCGTCGCCTTCCTCGCCACCGGCTCGGGCTTGGTGAACCCGTCCACCACCGGACTCATCTCGCTTTACACCAATGCGGACGAACAGGGCCGGGTGCTGGGCATCTTCCGCTCGCTCGGCTCGCTCTCGCGCGCCATCACCCCGGTGCTCGCCGGGCTGGTCTTTTGGATGTTCAGTTCGCGGACGCTCTTCGTCGCCAGCGCGCTGCTGGCGGTTTGCGCCCTCGCCCTCAGCGTGACCCTGCCGCAGCCGGAAAAATGAACCCGCCAGCTGCCCGTCGCCGGGGCCGCGCCCGTTATCTCCTGGCCGCCGGCCTCGGGCTCGGACTGCTGGCGTCGGCCTGCCAGACGCCGCGCCAGCCGACGGCCCCGTCCGCGTCGGCCGTCACGACCGCACCCGCCCGCGCCGTGTCCCTGCCAGCCGAGATCGCCGGGCGGCATTTCTTCGTCGTCACCCGGTGGGACAAAAACGGCCCGTGGCGTTTCCTCATCGACACCGGCTCCTCGGTCACCCTCGTCTCCCCGGAATTCGCCCGGCGCTACGCGACCGATGAAACGGCGGCCGACATGCCCGCCGTACGCGTGCGCTCAGCCGACGGCGAAAGCATCCTGCTGACGGGCGTGAAGCTCGGTTCGCTGTCCCTCGGCCCCGCCCGCTTCGACCGGGTGACCGCGCTGGTGTATGATTTCAGCGACCTGTCCGCGCACTTCGGCTTCAAGATCGACGGTCTGCTCGGCTTCCCGTTTTTCCGCGACGTGACCGTGGGGCTCGACTATCCGGGTTCGCAACTCGTCCTCGCCCCGCCCGACGACCCGGCGCCGCAGTCGGGCGTGGCGGTGCCCTTTGACCCCAGCCGCCGCACACCGCTGATCGAGGCCCAGCTTGGCGACCGCAAGCTGCCGCTGCTCATTGACTCCGGCAGCGACGGCGCGCTCAATCTCAATCCCGATGGTCTGGAACCCCGCTACGCCGCCGGGCCGCGGCCGGGCGTCACCGTGAGCACTCTCACCGGCGACCGTCAGCAGGAAATCGGCCGGCTCGACGCCGACCTCGCCCTGGCCGGCACCACCGTCACCAAGCCGGTGGTGGAGCTGACCGACCAACTTTCGTCGGTCGGTGGCGACATCCTTGAACATTTCAAGATCACCTTCGACCAGCGGCGCGGCATCGCCACCTTTGCCGCCGCAACGCCCGGGCCGATCACGCTTGGCGCGCAGCGCAGCTGTGGCCTGAGCTTCCGCAAGACCCCCGCCTACTGGCGCGTGCTCAGCGTGGTGCCCGGCTCGCCGGCCGACGAAGCGGGAATCGAGTCCGGCGATCTGGTCACCCGCATCAATGGCGAACGCGTGGAGAAATGGGATCTCCGGCGCTTCGAAACCCAGGTGGACCGGGCGCCCGCGCTGGACTTCACCCTCCTGAATGGCCGCGTCGAGACCACCGTCCGCCTGGCCACCTTCGATCTGGTGCCCTGATTTGGGGTTTCGTGTCGTCCGTGGATTCCGTGGATCAACCTTCCGTCCTCTCCGTCATTCGCGAAGATGAGCGCAGATCAGCGGTTCAACCCCTCTGTGTCTCCGTGATCCAATTCAACCCAGCCAATTTGAAGCAGGAAGCCAGGAAACCAGGAGCCAATCCAAGCCAAGACCTCGGAACTTGAACCAAAGAGGCACCGAGATCACCGAGACCGATCCAAGTGGCATGGCATCCTGCCCATGGGCTCGTCCGAATCGTTCTCGTTCTCATTCTCGTTCTCACGACCGGGTGCTCGGCTGCAATGCGCTTAGCTGCAAAGTAGCACAAGAATCACAAAGTCGGCGGTTCGATGCTGTGTCCATTTGTGCTTTCTGTGGTCCATCCTTCCGCCTTCCGGCCCTCCGTGCCCTCTGTTACTCTGTGGTTCAATCATCCGACTTCTTATCTCTGACTTCTGGCATCTGCCAGCCCATGTCCTTCGCGTTTGACTCCCACCCGCCCGCGGCATCGGCTTGGAGCATCCCCATGAAACTGCCTGCGCTGCTTTTCGCCGCCGTCCTCACACTGTCCGCTTCCACCGCCCTGCGGGCCGCCGCCCCGGCGACGGCCACGCCGCCCCACCGCTTTGAGATTGGCGACACGGATTTCCTGCTCGACGGCCAGCGGCTCCAGATCCGCTGCGGCGAGATGCACTTCGCCCGCGTGCCGCGGGAATACTGGCGGCAGCGGCTGCAGATGATGAAGGCCATGGGCCTGAACACCGTCTGCGCGTATCTGTTTTGGAACTACCACGAGTGGAACGAGGGCCAGTTCGACTGGAGCGGCGACCGCGACGCCGCCGAGTTCTGCCGGATCGCCCAGGAGGAGGGCCTGTGGGTCATCCTCCGCCCCGGACCCTACGCCTGCGCCGAGTGGGAGATGGGCGGCCTGCCGTGGTGGTTGCTGTCCAAGGGCGACGGCAATTTCCTCCGGACCAACGATCCCCGCTTCCTCGGCCCGTGCCGCGCGTGGCTCAACGAGGTCGGCCGCGTGCTCGGCCCGCTCCAGGTCACCCGCGGCGGCCCGGTGCTGATGGTGCAGGTGGAAAACGAATACGGCTTCTTCGGCCGTGACCTCGGCTACCTGCGCGCCATGCGCCAGCTCGTGCTCGACGCCGGCTTCACCGTGCCGCTCTTCGACTGCAACCCCACCAACAACCTCGCCCGCGCCCACATCCCGGAGCTGTTCTCCGTCGTCAATTTCGGCTCCGACCCCGCCGGCGGTTTCCGGGTGCTCCGCACCGCCCAGCCGAAGGGTCCGCTGATGTGCGGCGAATTTTATTCCGGCTGGTTCGACACCTGGGGCAAGCCGCACAAGGGCGCCGACACGAAAAAGATGCTCACCGACCTCGAGTATATGCTCCAGCACGACGGCTCCTTCAGCATCTACATGGCGCACGGCGGCACGACCTTCGGCCTCTGGGGCGGTTGCGACCGGCCGTTCAGCCCCGACACCTCGAGCTATGACTACGACGCGCCGATCAGCGAGGCCGGCTGGACCACCGACAAGTTCACCCAGCTCCGCGCGCTCATGGGCCGCTACCTGCTGCCGGGCGAAACGCTGCCGGCGCCGCCCGCGACCTTTCCCGTGGCGGACATCCCCGCCTTCACCCTCAACGAGAGTGCCGCGGTGTTCGCCAACCTCCCGCCCTCCACGCTCCAGGACGAATCGCCCCGCAACCTCGAGGCCTATGGCATCAGCCGCGGCCTGGTGGACTACCGCACCACGCTGCCCGCCGGGCCCGCGGGCACCCTCGAGGCCGCCAACGTGCGCGACCTCGCGTGGGTCTTCGTCGACGGCCGTCCGTCCGGCGTGATGGATGTCCGCACCCACCGCTTCAAGGTCAACCTCCCCGCCCGCGCGCAGCCCGCGCGGGTCGATGTGCTGCTCTACACCATCGCCCGGGTGAACTTCGGCATCGAGGTGCATGACCGCAAGGGCGTGCAGGGTCCGGTGACGTTCACCGCCGCCAACTCTGCACCGCAGCCGGTCAAGGGCTGGCAGATTCTCCCGATCGATTTCGGCGCGAACGCCAAACTGCCCCCGCTGGCGTGGAAGCCCGGCCCGGCCACCGCCGGCCAGCCGGCGTTCTGGCACGGCACGTTCAATGTCGCACAGGCTGCGGACACGTTTCTCGACGTCGCCAAATGGGGCCTCGGCATCGTCTGGATCAACGGCCGCTGCCTCGGACGGTTCTGGGACATCGGACCGACCCAGACGATGTTTCTGCCCGGCGTTTGGCTGCATCCGGGTTTCAACGACATCGTGGTGCTCGACCTCAAGGGCCCCGAGCAGCCCATTCTTTCCGGGGTGAAAGTGCCGGTAATGGCGCAGCTCCATGCGGAGAAGGATTTCTTCGCCAAGAACAACCGCGCGAAACTCCAGCTTGGCGGCGTCACGCCGGTGCTCGCGGCGGCGTTCGCCCCGGGTTCGGCCACGCAGGACGTCAAGTTTCCCCAGGCCGTCACCGGCCGGCAGTTCTGCCTCGAATCGCTCGACGCCTTCGACGGGAAGGAGTTTGCCTCGGTCGCCGAGATCGCGCTGCTCGATGCGGCCGGCAACGTGCTGGACCAGACCGGCTGGACCATTGCCTACGCGGACAGCGAGGAGGATACCAAGGAAGACGGCTCCGCGCTCAACGCGATCAACGGGCAGGCCTCTGATTTCTGGCACACCGCCTGGGGTGGCAAGGCGCCGTTTCCCAAACACCCGCACCGTCTCGTCATCGACCTCGGCGCCTCCGTCAGCGTCTCCGGGTTCCGCTACACGCCCCGCCAGGGACCGGCGGACGCCACCGGCCGGATCAAGGATTACCGGGTCTACGTCGGCGACCGCCTGGCCGCCCCGCAGTGAGGCGGACGGGACGGGGCGTATGCCCGTTTTTGCGCATGGGCCAAATCGGCTGGTCGTTTTCGGGTTGGAGAAGCCTGCTTGGTTGGTAGGGCGAGGCGTCCCTGCCGAGCCGCGGCTCACCCGGAAGGTTCGCCCTACCTTTAAAACCCCCTTGCGCGGCCCTGCGCAAAAACTGGGATGAGCACGTCGAAGTGGAGTTTTTTGATTTACGCTCCCGGGGCGGCCGCATGATCTGACCCCGTGCCTCCACCCGCCCGCCCCACCCCTGCGGCCACCCGCTCCCCGCTGCCGCCGCTGCTCGCCCGGTCGGCCATCGCGGTGGAGAAATACCTGCTCCCCTGGTTGTATTCGTATTTCGCCTACAACCGCGGAGCGTCGATCCTCGACCAGGTGCGGGACAATCCCGCGGAGCACAACCTGCTCTTCTACGCCGGCCTGACCAAGGACTTCCTCGTCTTCATTTTAATGGTCTTCACCGGCGTGACGCTGCTGTTCAGCCGGCGCCCGACCAGCTTGCCCGACCGGCTGACCCACATCGTGGTGCCGCTGGCCATGAGCTATTATTTCTTCCTCTATGATCAGGTGGACCGCCTGCCCGCAGCCCTGAACCAGAGTCTGCTGCCCGAAACTTGGACCATCCCCTGCGATTTTATCGCGCTCACTTGCAGCGTCCTCGGCTACGGTGTCGCGATCTGGGGACTCTCCTATCTGCGCCGCTCGTTCGCCCTCATGGTGGCGGTCCGCAAGGTCGTCGACGGCGGGCCCTATGCCTTCGTGCGTCACCCGATGTACTGCGGCTACATCCTCGACCAGTGCGGCCTGGTGCTGGCGAGCCGGTCGGTGGCGATGGTGGCCCTCGCTGTCGGCTTTGTGCTGCTGCTCTTCTGGCGGGCGCGGATGGAGGAAGCTAAGCTCAGCCAGACCAGCGAAGACTACCGGCGCTACATGCAACGCACGGGTTTTCTCCTGCCACGATTCGGGGGGGGGAACTCCCGGTCCCGCACCCGCTGAATTCGCGACCCCCGATCCAACCGTCGGTGGCCGGCATTCAACCCTTGTCTTGGACCATATTTTCCGTCAACCAGCGCTCTCCCGCTTCCAACCCCACGGTCCCATGCAATCCCCCTTCCTGTCCGCCGCTCTCGCCGGCCTCGCCCTCGGTCTGACGCTCCCCGCCTTCGCCGCGGCACCGACAAGCCCGTCCGCCAAAATCTTCAACATCCGCACGCTCGGCGCCATCGGCGACGGGACGACCAAGGACACCGCCGCCGTGCAAAAGGCGATGGATGCCTGCGCCGCGGCGGGCGGCGGCGAGGTGCTCGTGCCGGCCGGCTCCTACCTCATCGGCAGCGTGGTCCTGGGCGCCAACACCACCCTTCAATTGGACCAGGGCGCCACCCTCACCGGCTCGCCCGATGTCGCGGATTATCCGCTCGTCCAAGGGCGCTTCGAGGGCGAATTCACCTCGGTGCACCGCGCGCTCGTTTCCGCCACCAAGGCCGACCATGTGGCCATCACCGGCCCCGGCGCACTGGTTGGCCCCCCGCTCGCCGTCGCTGCGCTCCGCCGGCCGCGCGGACCCGTCATGATCGAACTCGAAGAGTGCACCGGGGTTCGGCTCGAGGATTTTACCGTGCACTACCAGCGGCTCTGGTCGGTCCACCCGCTGCTGTGCCACGACGTCGTCGTGCGCCACGTCACCATCCGCTCCTCGCAGTCCAACGGCGACGGCATCGACGTCGACTCTTGCAGCGGCGTGCTGATCGAGCAATGCGACATTGAGGGCGGCGACGATGCGATCTCCCTCAAGTCCGGCCGCGGCCTCGCCGCCATGAAGATGGATCGGCCGACAGAAAACGTCGTCATCCGCAACTGCAAGCTCGCCAGCAGCACGTTCGCCGCGATCGGCCTCGGCACCGAAATGTCCGGCGGCATCCGCCACGTCCGGATCGAAAACTGCACCCTGTCCGGCAAACAGAACGGCATCTACATCAAGAGCCGAGACGGACGCGGCGGCTACATGGAGGACATCAGCGGCGAAAACCTCACCGTAAGCAATTCGCCCACCTTCATCGGCTTCGATCTCGCCACCAAGGGCATCCAGGCGGTCGATCCTGTCCCGGGCGACGTCGAGAAATGGGCCCGCGTCGGCCAGCTCGCCTTCCGTCACATCAAGGTTGAAAACGTGGCCGACCTGATCGTTGCCGGCGGCGGCCGGGTCACCCCGGACATGGCCATCCCCGCCGCGCGCCCGATCGACGGATTCGTGCTGGCCGACATCACCGGCACCTGCCGCCGCGGCATCACACTGGCCAACGTGGTCAACGCTGATTTCCGCGACGTGAAGGTCACCGGCTTCACCGGCCCGTTGCTCACACTCACCAACGTGAAGGGCTCCGGCCTCGACCAGCCGCCCGCCACCGGCAAGTGAGGCCGGGCCCGGCCGGTTTTCAGTCGCCCCTGCGCGGCCAATCCGCCAACATTGGCGCATGGTTTCCCGCCCCGGTCTCCGCCGCCTCCTCGCCGCGCTCTACCTCCTCGGCACCGCCGTCCTCGCGGCGGCAGTCAAGCCGGAGCCGCCCCCCGACACGGAACTGCAGCGGGCCCACGATCTGTGCGCGAAATGGCAGTATGAGGAAGCCCGGAAGCTATACGCCCACTGGGTGCAGGTGCATCCCGATGACGCGCACGCGTGGTTCGATTACGCGTACACCATTTATCTTGAAGGGGCGGCCGAAAGCGATCCGGGCCGGGGCACCGCCCTCCGCAAACTCGCCCGGGACTACTGCCTGAAGGCCCGCGCCCTGGGCTGTGACGACGCCCTGCTGGATGGGGTCCTGCAGTCGGTCGGCGCGGACGGAACGGATTTGCGGGGAAATTACTCCACCAACCCCAAGGCCGACGCCTTGGTCGCCAAGGCCGAACAGGCCTTCTCGGGCGGACAGATGGAAGCCGCGATCAAGCTGTATGCCGACGCCCTGACGATCGATCCGAAGAGCTACTTCGCCACCCTCTTCACGGGCGATGCGTATTTCAACCGCAATGAATATGACCGCGCGATGGAATGGTTTGCCAAAGCCACCGCGCTCAATCCCGACCGGGAGACAGCCTGGCGCTACTGGGGTGACGCGCTGATGCATTTAGGCCGGAATGAGGAGGCGCGCGACAAGTATGCCGAGGCCGTCGTCGCCGAGCCCTACGCCCGCCTGCCCCGCGAAGCCCTCCAACACCACGCCAAAATGCTGAAGACCGCCCTGCACCAGCCCGAGGTGACCCTGCCGCGCACCCAAATCACGATCAAGGAAGGCAAGACGGTCATCGAGCAGGCCGCGGACGCCGACGCCTTTGTTCTGGTCTATAACCTGACGCGGGCCGCTTGGCTCAGCGACGAGCGCGGGCACTATTTCGCTCCCGATGCGGCGCCGCGCCACAGCCTGCCCGAAGAGGTGGCCGGTCTCCGGGCCGTTTGCGAGATGGGCGCCGAAACGCTGAATAAAAATCCCGGCAGCTCTCCGGCCTGGAAGAACACCATCACCACCCTGCAAGCGCTCGATCGGGACGGCCTGCTCGAAGCCTACGTCCTGCTCGATCGGGCGGACGAAGGCATCTCCCTCGATTACCCGACCTACCGTCTTGAACACCGGGCCGTCCTGCTCCGCTACGTGCGCCAAATTTGGTGCGGCCTGAAGTGAAGGGGGAGCGGGTGCCGCCCAGTGCCGTTGCCGCGCGAAGTCGACGGTTTGCGCCGCCCCAATTTCCAGCGGTGCAAAAACAATTTCTTGCACTCGCCGCGCGCGCCGCCTATCGGCTCGCCTCTTAATGAAATCCCTCGTCATCGCCGAAAAGCCGTCCGTTGCCGCCGACCTCGCGCGCTCCCTCGGCAAAATTCCCAAGCAGGGCGACCATTACGAAAACGACGAATACGTCATCTCGTTCGCCCTCGGGCACCTGGTGGAGCTCGAGATGCCGGAGGACATCGACAAGAAAAAATACGGCTTCTGGCGCCTGGAAACCCTCCCCATCATCCCGGCGAAATTTGGCCTCAAACCGATCGAGGGCTCGAAGGAACGCTTCACCGCCCTGAAAAAACTCCTCGCCCGTAAGGACATTGGCACCGTCGTCAATGCCTGTGACGCCGGCCGGGAGGGCGAGCTGATCTTCACCTACCTTTACCAGCTCACCAAGTGCAAGCTGCCGGTGAAGCGCGCCTGGATGCAGACCATGACCACCGGGGGCATCCAGGAGGCGTTCGAACACCTTCGCGACGGCGCCAAGATGGCCGGGCTCGCCGACGCCGCCCGCTGCCGCAGCGAGAGCGACTGGCTTATCGGCATCAACGGCACCCGCGCGTTCACCAAGCGCATGTTCGGCTCCCGCGCCGGCAACGTCGCCAGCGTCGGCCGCGTCCAGACCCCCACGCTCGCGATCGTCTACGCGCGCGAGCTCGAGATCCGCAACTTCCAGCCGCGCGACTATTGGCGCGTCACCGCGACCTTCGAGGTGGCCCGGGGCCGTTACGAGGGCGTCTACCAGCGGCCCAATTTCAAGAAGTCCGCGGATGACGAGCATGACCGCATCGACCGCGTCTGGCAAAAGGCCGTCGCCGAGGCCGTCCTGGCCGCCTGCGCCGGCCAGCCGCCCGCCCGCGTGATCGACGAAAAGAAGGCCAGTTCCTCCGCCGCGCCCCGTCTCTACGACCTCACCACGCTCCAGCGCGAGGGCAACACCCGCTTCGGCCTCCCCGCCCGCCGCACCCTCCAGATCGCCCAGGCCCTGTACGAGCGCCACAAGGTCATCACCTATCCCCGTACCGACTCGCGCGCCCTCCCCGAGGATTACATTCCCACCTGCAAGCAGACCCTCGCCAACCTCCAGGGCAATCTTGCCGGCCACGCCGCCAAGGTCCTCGAGTCCGGCTGGCTGCGGCCGAACAAGCGCATTTTCAACAACGCGCAGATCTCGGACCATTTCGCGATCATCCCCACCACCACCGAGCCGCACAACCTCGACGAGATGGAGGCCAAGATCTACGACATGATCGCGCGCCGTTTCATCGCGGCCTTCTATCCCGCGGCGGAGTTTGACGTGACGACCCGCACCAGCACGGTCGCGCCCGGCCACGATTTCAAGACCGAGGGCAAGGTGCTCACCGCCCCCGGCTGGCTCGCCGTTTACGGCAAGACCACCGTGGACGACGATTCCCCCGACTCCAAGGCGCTGCCCGCCCTCACCGCCGAGGACGGCTCGCCGGCGCGCGCGAAGACGGTCGAGGCCGTCCTCCACGCCGAAACCACCCGGCCGCCCCCGCGCTACACCGAGGCCACGCTGCTCTCCGCCATGGAGGGCGCCGGCAAGCTGGTCGACGACGAGGACATGGCCGAGGCGATGAAGGAACGCGGCCTCGGCACCCCCGCCACCCGCGCCGACACCATCGACGGCCTGATCAACCAGAAGTACATGGAGCGACTCCAGCGCGAGCTCGCGCCCACCACCAAGGCCGAGGCCCTCATGCAGTTCCTTGCCGCCGTGAAGGCCGAGGAGCTCACCAAGCCCGACATGACTGGCGAGTGGGAATACAAGCTCCGCCAGATGGAGCACGGGAAATTTTCCCGCGAGAAATTCATGGAGGAGATTGTCGCCGTCACCACCGGCATCGTCGGCCGCGTCAAAACCTTCGAGGAGGACGACGCCGACGCCCGCGTGACCGACATCATCGCGCCGACCGATGGCAAGCCGATGCTGGAAACCCTGCGCGGCTACAAGACCCAGGACGGCATTCTCACAGTCTACAAAATCATGACCGGGCGGAAGATTGAGGAATCAGAGATCCGCCAGCTCGTCGCGGCCGGCGAAGTCGGTCCGCTCGATGGTTTTGTCTCCCCGCGCACCGGCAACCGTTTTCCGGCCAAGCTCGTCATTGTGGACGATCCGAAGAACGAGGGCAAACGCCGCGTGTCGCTCGACTTTGGCAACAAGTTCGAGCTCGCCGAGCTCACGCCGTTCTGGACCGATCCCAAGACGGGCGCCGAACTCTGCGAGGCTCCGACCAGCTACGTCCTCCGCGAACGCAAGGGCGACGCCTGGGAACAGACCTTCAGCGTCGGCCGGAGCATGTGCCAGAAACCCATCCCGCGGGAGGCCGCCATCCAGCTGGTCACAGCGGGCAAGAGCGATCTGATCCAGGCCTTCACCTCCAAGAAAGGGCGCCCATTCGACGCGTTCCTCGTCCGGCAGGGCGCGAAAATCTCCTGGGAATTTCCCCCGCGCAAACCCCGCGTCGGCAAGGACGGCAAGCCCATCGCTCGCAAGGCGAAGGAACCGCTCGACCTCACCAAGGCCCAGTCCCTCGGCCTCAGCAAGCTCCACGACGGCGAACTCCTCGCCACTCCCGAGACCTATTGCGTCCGCAAACCCGCCGGCGACGCCACGGGCCGGATCGTCTTCGAGCTGAAACGCATCCTTTGTCAGAAGGAAATCCCAACTGACGAGATTCAACGGCTTTGTGAAACCGGCAAAACCGGCTTGATCGAGGATTTCGTCTCCAAACGCGGATCCACTTTCAGCGCCTACCTGGTTCTCTCCAAGGACAAGAAAAAGGCCGAGTTTGAATTCCCTCCCCGCTAACGGCGGGACTGACATTGGGCCCCTACCCGGCCCATTGAAAATCACAGGAAACCGCTGATGATGGCTGAACGTCATTATTGGGCATGAACCCTCCCGTCAGACCCATTCGTCCGGCCCCTGTCCAGCAACCGTCCGGATCCAACACCAAGAATTATCTCATCGTGGTTTTGCTGCTCACGACGGTGACCAGCAGTACCATCGCCTGGAACAATTATCAGCAGGCCCAGTTCTTGCAGAAGGATGTGATCAGCAAACTCTCTCCGACCCGGCCGATCGCCCGCGTGGCGGCGGTGACAGCCGATGATCCGAATGCGGTCGTGGCCAACCCGGGCAATCCGGGCAACGGATTTAACAATGGCGGCGGATTTGGCGGCCCCGGCGGCCGCGGCGGCCGCGGCGGCGGTGGCATCGCGGCCGTTATCCAAAACCTGAACCTGTCCCCCGATCAGGTCACTCAGGTCACCCAACTTGCCAATGACCGCCAGCAGGCTGGGCGGACGGCGGCCAATAACGCCGGGATCAATCGTGGCGATCCCTCCTATCAACAGGTGGTCGCCGACGCCCAGTCCACTTACGACGATCAGATTCGCGCCATCATCGGCGACGCAGCCTTCCAGCAATTCCAAAACGCCCAGCAGGCCGGTGGCCGTGGCGGTCGCGGTGGCGGCGGCGGTGGTGGTCGTGGAGGTGGTGGTGGCGGTGGTGG
>CAIQQB010000186.1 GCA_903873805.1 uncultured Opitutia bacterium
AGCCCGGCGGCGCAGCCGGCCCGGGCGCTGGAGCTGGTCCCGCCGGCGGACCCGGTGCGGGCGGACCGCGCGGTGCCCGCGGCGACGGCGGCGGGAGCGGCGAGGTCACACCGGCCACACCCTTCGGTTACCCCAACGCCCGCGACACCCTGCCGGCAGGCGTCGGCAACAAGGCCATTTCCCTGAAGAACTGCCGCAACGTCATTCTCCGCGACTTCACGATCTTCCATGGCGGCCACTTCGGCATCCTCGCGACCGGCGTGGACAACTTCACCCTGGACAATCTCAAGATCGACACGAACCGCGACGGCATGGACATTGACTGCTGCCGCAATGTCCGCCTCTCGAACTGCACGATCAACTCCCCGGGCGACGACGGTCTCTGCCTGAAGAGCAGCTTCGGCCTCGGCTACAACCGCGCCACCGAAAATGTCACCATCACCAACTGCCAGGTGAGCGGCTACGTCGAGGGCACGCTGCTCGACGGCACCCGCAAGCACAGCCCGAGCGGGCGCAGCCCGACCGGCCGCATCAAGTTCGGCACCGAGGCCAACGGCGGCTTCAAGAACATCAGTATTTCCAACTGCGTCTTTGAATACTGCCGCGGCCTGGCGATCGAGGAGGTGGATGGCGGGGCGATCGAGGACGTCACCATCTCGAACATCACCATGCGGGACATTGACAACGCCCCGATCTTTATCCGCCTCGGCGCGCGCCTGCGCGGACCCGGCGAGGTGCCTCCCAGCATTATCCGCCGCGTCAGCATCTCCGGCATCGTTGCCCACAACGTCTCGCCGGCGCACGGCATCCTCATCGCCGGCCTGCCCGGCAACGTCATCGAGGACGTGAGCCTGAGCAACATCCTCATCGAATACCGCGGCGGTGGCACCGCCGAGCAGGCGGCGCGCGACGAGCCCGAGTTTGAGAAGGCTTATCCCGAGCCGTCCAGCTTTGGCACCATTCCGTCGTACGGCATGTTTGCCCGGCACGTGAAGAACCTCACCCTCGACCACGTCGAGCTGCGCTATGCCGCCGAGGACCTGCGGCCGGCCTGCATTCTTGACGATGTCACCGGTGCGGACTTCACCCACCTGAAGGCCCAGCATGCGGCGGGCGTGCCCACGCTGGTCCTGAAGAACGTCAACGGCTTCATCCTCCGCAGCAGTCCCGGCCTCCCCGACACCACCCGGGACCAGCCGGTCGCCGCCGACAAGCTCTGATTCCAGTCGTCCGAACGTTTTTCATTTATGCAGGGCCTCACCTCGAGTGAGGCCTTGCTTTTTTCTTCCCGCCGAAGGCATCGGCTTGGTTGTAGCCGGGGTCGCCGACCCCGGTGCCTTGGAGCTCCGAACTTCAATCTCTGGGGTCAGCGACCCCGGCTACAGTGGACCTGCAACGCCCCGGGGTGCTGATTTCGTGCTGTAGGCCAGTTCGCCGACCTGGCTTCGCCGCTCGGAGCCAGCTCAGCGAGCTGGCCTACAGTGACGATCCTTCGACGGACGCCACGGAGTGACGTCCCTACCAGAATCGGCAAACCGTGCCTTTGCCGGCCTTCCTGCCCAAGTCAGCGTCCGCGCCCTCACCAGTGGCCGTAGTCGCCTTTGGCGAGGGACTGGGCGAAGGCGGTGAAGAGTTTCACGCAGGCCTCGACGTCGGCGAGATCCACGACCTCGCTCGGGGTGTGCATGTAGCGCAGGGGCACGCTCACGAGTCCCGTTGCCACGCCGCCGCGTCCCATCTGCAGGGCGCGGGCATCGGTGCCCGTCGGGCGCGGATCCGCATCGAGCTGGTGCGGCAGCTTGAGCCGCTTCGCGGTCGCCAGAAGGCGGTCGTAAATCCACGGGTTGATGTTGGGACCGCGGCAGATGATCGGGCCGCCGCCGAGTTTCGTCTCACCGAATTTTCGCGGATCACAGTCGGGGTGGTCGGTAGCATGGCCGACATCAACGGCGAGCGCCAGGTGCGGATTGACGGCGTAGGCGGCCGTGGTTGCGCCCCGGGTGCCGATCTCCTCTTGGGCCGTGGCGACGGCTACGACCTGGGCGGCCGGGCGTTTTTTTGCGGCGGCGAGGCGGATGAGCGTTTCACCGACGATATAGGCGCCGACCTTGTTGTCGAAGGCGCGGGCCGCGCCGACGCTGCCGTGGAGCAGTTCGAATTCGGAGTCGTAGGTGACGGTGTCACCGATGCCCACGCGCGCTAGGGCCTCCTTTTTGGAGCGGGCGCCGATGTCGATCCAGATCTCGTGAATCCTGGGTACCTTCTTGCGGTCCTCCTCGTCCATCAGGTGGATGGCCCGCTTGCCGGTGACGCCCTTGACCGGGCCAGCGGCGGTGCGGATGACGACCCGACGGCCGGAGATGATGCTGCGGTCGTGGCCCCCGATGGTGTCAAAGTAGATAAAGCCGTCCTTGTTGACGTAGGTGATGATGAGTCCGAGTTCGTCCATGTGGCCGGCGAGCAGGAGGACGGGGTCGCCAGCCGGATTGAGGGTGGCGAGGCGGTTGCCCATGGCGTCCTTCGCATAGGTGTCGGCCGCGGGCCGGACATACTGGTCGAAGACCGCCTGGGCCTCGAACTCGGCGCCGGACGGCGAGCGGGCGTGGAGCAGGTCGGTGAGAAAGGCGGGAGGAACGAAGGGCTTGGGCATGGTAGGAAAGGAACCGAACATTCAACATCCAACATCCAACATTCAACTTCCAAAGGGACGGACGGGAGTGAAGTTCAACTTCCAACATTCAAGATCGAACGTTCAACATTCAAAGAGACCGATGGAGAGAAAGGCGGGGCAACGTTCAACATTCAACCGGGCGGAGTACCCAAACAAGCGCCACAAGTCTGCGCCCCTACAAAACAGGGCGAACCGGTGCATGCTGAACGTTGAACGTTCAATGTTGAATGTTGAACGTTGCGCGCCTCAATGGCGCGCATGACGATTTATCCCGCCATCGACATCAAGGGCGGCCGCTGTGTGCGGCTGACCCAGGGGCGTGCCGATCAGGAGACGGTCTACTACGAACATCCCGCCGACGTGGCTGCGCTGTTCAAGGCCGCGGGGAGCGCGTGGGTGCACGTGGTGGACCTCGACGGCGCGTTTGCCGGGGAGCCGCAGAACCTCGCCCCGGTCGCCGCGATTGTCGCGCTGGGGATGAAGGTGCAGCTCGGCGGCGGCATGCGGACGCGCGCTGCGGTGGAGCGCGCGCTGGCCTCGGGCGTGAGCCGCGTGGTCGTCGGCACCCGTGCCGCGGAGAGCGAGACGTTTGTCGGCGAGCTCGTGCAGGCCTTCGGCGCAAAAGTCGCCGTGGGCATCGACGCCAAGAACGGCCGCGTGGCCGTGAAGGGCTGGGTCGACACGACGGGCACGGACGCGCTGGGACTGGCGTGCCGGATGGACCAGCTCGGAGTCGCGACGCTGATTTACACGGACATCGGCACCGACGGCATGCTGACCGGGCCGAACCTGGCGGCGCAGGAGGCGATGTGCGTGGCCGTGAAGGCAGCGGTGATCGCGAGCGGCGGGGTGAGCCGCCGCGAGGATGTGGTGAACCTGTTGGGCGTAAAAAAACGCCGTCCGAATCTGGACGGCGTCATCGTGGGCAAGGCGATTTACGAAAAGCGGGTGGAGCTGGCGGATCTGCTGGCGCTGGCGGGGTAGGGCTGGCGGCTTTTGGAAAACCGCAAAATTCAGCGCAGTGTCGTGGCAGTGGCGCTGGCGTGCAATGGGCGCGGATTTGGCTTGGTTGTAGCCGGGGTCGCCGACCCCGGGGATTGAGGGGTGAGAGCCAAGGCACCGGGGTCAGCGACCCCGGCTACAGTAGACAGCACAAAGCGGTGGATTTACTCTGTCCACTTCACGCCAGCGGCTCGGCGAGATAGTCGAAGCCGGGGCCGGGTGGCAGGGGGGCGGCGGGATCGATCGGGCTGTAGCGGTAGCGGAGCGGATCGAGAATCGCGAGAATGCCGTCGCGTTCGCAGTCACTGTGCAGGCCCATGAGGATGACCGGCCGTTTCGCGGCCAGGGTCAGGCACGCGCCCGCGAGCGCCTTGTGGCCGTGACCCTCGACATCGAGCTTGATGAAATCGGGCGGCTGGATTTCTCCGGCGGCAACCAGCGCGTCCAGGACGCGCGACTCGACCGAGATGGTGGGGATGCTCTCGTTCCAGGTCTCGCCCTCGTAGGCGAGGTGCGTGCTGGTGTTTTCCAGGCCCTCGTAGGCGAAGAACCGCTGCGAGCCGGAATGGTCGCTCACGGCGTAGGGAAACGTCTTCACCCAGGGAAGCCGGTTGCGGCGCACGTGCCGGCGCAGGCGCGCGAGGCTGAGCGGATTCGGCTCGAAGGCGGCCACGCTCCCGGCCGGTCCGACGCGACGGCCGAGTCCGACGGCAAAAAGCCCGTAGTGGCTGCCGAGATCCCAGACGTTGCGTCCATTCCAATCCCAGAGGTCGACGAGCCGGGCCTGCACCGCGGGTTCGTGCGTGCCGCGCCAGTAGGCGCTCCACGGGAAGAGGGTCCAGGCCGCGCCGGCCGCGACGCCGCTGCGCACGCGCACGGGCAGACACGCGACGGGCGGGAGGCGGAGAAAGCGGACGAGAAGGCGGCGGGCGAGGCTCATGAGTGAAGAAGCGGGATGGAATAGTCTGCAGAATGACCGGACTCCGACCGGCCGGGCTTGAATCTGAGTGGAAAGGCCGGTCAGAGACCGGCCCTACTTTTTGATCTGGTCGGCCAGCTCTTCGAGCGGGTAGGTGATGATTTCGGCGAGCGTGGGGTGGTACCACGGGGCCCGGAGCAGGTCGAAAACAGTCGCGCGCATGGCCAGCGGGCCGCTGAAACAGTGGATCAGCTCGCCGGCGTCGCGGCCGACGATTTCAGCGCCGAGGATGCGGCCGCGCTTCGGCTCGGCGAGGACTTTAACGTAGCCATAGTTGGCCTCCATCAGGATCGACTTGCCGTGGTCGTTGAACGGATACGAGGCGCGGAGGTACTTCACGCCGGCGTCGTCGAGATCGCGTTCGAGACGGCCGATGGTGGCGAGCGCCGGGTCGGTAAAAACGACATTGAGCAGCAGCGAGTAGTCGACGGGCTTCAGCCGCTTAACGCCGGCCGCGTGGCGGGCGGCGAGTTCGGCCTGCGCAATCGCGATGTGGACGATCTCGGCGGGGCCGGAGCAGTCGCCCGCCGCGTAGATGTGCGGCGCGCTGGTCTGCTGCCAGCGGTTGATGAGGATCTGGCCGTTCGCGCGGGTCTTCACGCCGGCGGCGGCGAGGTGCAGCGGCGCGGTGTTGGGCTCGCGGCCGAGGGCGTTGAACAGGTGGGCGGCGCGGCGGGTGACCTTTTTGCCGTCGTGGAGAAACGTCACCGTGACGCCGCGGCGGTCGCCGGAGATCTTTTCCAGCTTGGTGCCGGCAAACAGCTCGATGCCCTCGTCCACAAAGGCCTGCTGCACGAGGGTGGAGGCGTCGGCGGAGTGGTCGCGGAGAATGTTGGCGCTGCGCTGTACGAGGGTGACGCGGCTGCCGATGCGGCGGAGGAACTGGGCGAGCTCGCAGGCGACGATGCCACCGCCGAGGACGATCACGCTCTTGGGAATGAAATCGAGGTCGAGCACGTCGTCGCTCGTCCAGAACGGCGTGGTGGCGAGGCCGGACACAGGGGGCACGCTGACCTTGGAGCCGGTGCCGATGAGGAAGAATTTCGCGCGGAGCTTTCGTCCGTCGGTGAGCTCAAGCGTGTGCGGATCGGCGAAGCGGGCGTGGCTGCGGATGAGGTCGAACTTGCCCGAGGTGAGGGCGTCGACGCGGTAGCCGGCGAAGTCGGCGATGATCTTCTTCTTCCGTGCGTGCATGGCGCGCGGGTCGGCACGGGCGGAGGGGATTTTGAGGCCGAAGGTTTTGCCCTGTTGGGCGAGGTGGAGGACCTCGGCCATGTAGAGGAGGGTTTTGGACGGCATGCAGCCGCGGAGGATACAGAGCCCGCCGAGCTCGCGGGCGCCGTCGACGATGGCGGTGCGGAGGCCGAGGCCGGCGGCGGTGCGGGCGGCATTGAATCCGGCGCTACCCCCGCCGAGGGCGATGAAGTCGTAGGTTTTCAAGAGAGAGAGATTGTTGCCACGGATGACAGGAATACACTGCGGTGGTCGTCAGCAAGCCGGGTGCACGTTTGGCCCTGCTGGGCGACTGGGAGGATTTGGTTCGTGCGGTTGGTTCACACGAAGGCACGAAGACGCGAAGGATTGTGAACCGTTGACGATCCTCCGGCAGCCTTCCTTGAAGGTGGGCGAACCGAAGTTGATGAGCAGGCCGAGCGGGAAGTTCAGCAGCCGGATATAGGTGAGAACCTGCTTGGCGTGAACGGGTGCAAGATTTTCAACCGACTTCAATTCCACCAAAACGATGCCTTCGATTATCAAGTCGGCTCGAAATCCTTCCTCAAATTTGAATCCGGCATACTGGATTGGAATGGGCTTCTGTCGCTCAACCTCCAAGCCTTCGGCTCGCAGCATCTTAGCCAGCACGGTTTCATATACGCTTTCCAACAATCCGGGACCCAAATTCCGATGCAGACGAAACGCGCAATCCACTACCGTTGCAGCGATCTCTTCCTTGTCGATTCGTGGTTTCGTGACTTCGTGTGAGTCATTCATCTGGTATCTGTTAGTTCTCTGACGGCGAGTAAGTTGCAGATGTCGGATAAAGGCGCACGCCCGCCTCACCGCCCCTTGCCGAAGATCATGATGTGGATTGTTTTCAGGACGATGGCGGCGTCGACGAGGAAGGAGAAGTGGCGGATGTAGTAGAGGTCGTATTCCAGCTTGCGGAGGGTGTCGTCCAGATTGGCGCCGTAGGGGTAGTTGACTTGGGCCCAGCCGGTGATGCCCGGTTTTACGAGGTGACGGAAATGGTAGCAGGGGATCTGGGCCTCGTATTCGGTGACGAGACGGTCCCATTCGGCACGGGGGCCGATGAGGCTCATCTCGCCGCGGAGCACGTTGACCAGTTGCGGCATTTCGTCGATGCGGCTGGCCCGCAGAAAACGGCCGACGCGGGTGATGCGGGCATCGCCGGGCTGGGTGTAGCGGTCCCCGCCGCCGCCGGTGCGCATCGTGCGGAGCTTGAGGAGCTGGAACGGCCGGCGGTCCTTGCCGATGCGGGACTGCCGGAAGATGACGGGTCCGCGGTCCTCCAGCCAGATGGCCGCGGCGGCGAGGAGCAGCAGCGGCGTGGCGAGGAGCAGTCCGATGCCGGCGAGCAGGAGGTCGCTCAGCCGCTTGATGCGTTCGAAAACCGGCTCGCGGGCGATCTGAAATCCCTCCTGAAACAGCCACGTCTGATTGAGCCGGTAGAGCGGAATCTTGCGCCAGTAAACCTGGTGGAACAGCTCCAGCGTGTAGGTGGGAACGCCGCGGAAATAGAGCTCGACCAATCGTTCGGACAGGCGGGTGCTGAACTCGCGGTTGGATTCCCGAAGGACTAGCGCCTCGATCTCCAGCGTGCCTGATTCGATCCGGCCGAGGATCTCTTCAAAGGAAAGCAGCGTGAGTCCGGGGAACGGCGCGGCGGTGTTGCCGGTGATAGTGGCGTAAACCACGGGCTGGGCAAAATGCATCTTGGCGCATTCCTCGGCGAAGGCCGCGCAGCTGGCGGGGTCGCCCACGTAGACCAGGCTGCGCAGGCGCTGCTTGTCCAAACTGGAGAGGTAGAGCGTTCGCCGGTAAATGAGCGTCACCGGCATGAGCACCAGAAAGCTGAGGGCAATGACGGCGCGGCTTTGCTGGAGGGCGAAGCCGCCGCGCAGCACCGCATACGTGAGCAGGAGGGTGGCCAGCAGGGCGGAACAGACGGCGATCAGGTGCTCGCTCGTGTAGTCGAGACTGAGCATCGCGGTGCGCCCCCGGTAGCCATCGATGAGGTAGAAACCCGTAACCAATAGACCCAGAGGGACAAGCAGAGGCGCAATGATCCAGTTGGGGGAGGTTTCGCCGCCCCAGAAATAGCCCACGAAATTGAAGACCAGCAGCACCGACAGCGTGTCGAGCAGCAGAAGGCTGGCGGCAATTTGGCGGGGGCGTTTCATTGCAGGGGCTGAGTAGGTGACAATCCCGAATTCGGCAAGCTTGTTGCAAATACGGTTTTAGCCGGCGGCATCGAGCCCGGCCAGAAGGCGCTGCCAGTCGCGGACCGCGCGTTCGGCCCGGCCGTTGGCGGCGTCAAACGCGGCCGCGGCCCGGCCGAGGGCCGCGAGGCCGGCGGGATCGTCCCGCCAAGCATGCAGGGTTTGCGCCATGGGTCCGATGGCGTCGCGGGCGAACGCGCGCCCGAAGCCGCCCGCCTCGACCTGACGGGCGAGCTCGCACGCGGGAGGACCGAGGAAAAGGACCGGGCGGGCGGCCGCTGCGATGCCGTAGAGTTTGCTGGGAAAGACCAATTGTTCGCAGCTGGTCCGCAACGTCACCAGATGGACGTCCGCCGCCCCCAGGCTGGCGGCGAGCTGATCGCGCGGTTGGTGGGGGAGAAAACGGACGTTGTCCAAGCCGCGGCAGGCGGCGAGCGCTTCGAGCCGCGGGCGCTGCGCCCCGTCGCCGATGAACAGGAAGACGAAGCCCGGGTCCGCCCGGAGCGCCGCGGCGAGATCAAGGACCGGTTCGAGGTCGTGGACCCGGCCGAGGTTGCCGGAATAGGCCACGACGAAGCGGTCGGCGACGCCCCAGGCGGTGCGCTGGGCCTGCACGGCGGCGGCGGACGCGGGGGCGAGGCCGGCGGGCGCCCAGTTGGGGCTGACGTGTATCCGGCTATCGGTGACGCCGCGGGACCGGAGCAGGGCGGCCATGTCGGCGCCGAGGACCACGGCGGCGTCGGCCCGGCGCCACGCGCGGTCGCGCAGGAGGCGGAGCCAGCCGAGGCCGCGGGCGCCGAGGGCGAGCGGGAGTTCGGGGTAGATGTCCTGCACCCAGTGCACGACGCGGGCGCCGCGGAGGCGGGCGAGCGGGGCGGCGAGGGCGGCCAGCAGCGGCGGATCGGTCAGGAGGACCAGGGTGTCGCCGCGGCCCACGTCTCGACCCACGCGCCAGAGGGCGCCGAGACCGAAGGAGGCCCAGTCAAAGGCCCGGGGGAAGGCGCCGCGACCGCCGAGGCGGGGGCAGCGTACGCGGCGGATTTTCACGCCCCGGTGGGTTTCCCGCGTCGCGCGCGGGGCGGCGGTGGGCTGGCTGGTCAGTATGAGCACCGGGCGCCCGTCGGCGGCGAGCCCCCCAGCCAGGTCGGTCAGCAGCTGGGCGGTGGCCGGCTCCTCGGGCCAGTAGAACCGATTGAGAAAGACGACGCGGTTCATGCGGACCGGCGCTGGCGTCGGATTTCGGCGGCGGCAAAACCCTCGTAGCGCGCGAGCAGGCGGCAATACCGCCAACCGGCGCCACCGTCGAGGAAGCCGCGCCGCAGAATATATTGGTAGGCGAAACGCAGGGCCGGGCGGCAGGGCAGCTCGTAGCTGAGCCGTTTGAGCGCGCGGCGCCGGGGCAGCGCGGCCGGGCTGAAGAGATCGCGCCAGGGAACGCCGCGGGCGTCGCGGAGATGGGCGGCGGCTTCGGCGCGCGCATAGCGGCGGTGTTTCTCGAGCCAAGCCGACTCACCGCCCGCGGAAAGGTCGTGCAGGTAGCTGGCGCGGAGGCGGCCGAGGCGCATGCCGGGGGCTTCGCGCTGGCCGTGCCCGACTTCGATAAACTCGAACTGCGGGGCGCGGACGAAGCGGGCCTGCCACGCGGGATAATCGGTGCAGTGGGGAATCCAGCGGCCCTCCCAGAGCATCTTGGGCGCGACGTAGTAACCGTCGAGCTCGGCGGAAGCCGGGGCCGCGGAGGCGACGCGACACTCGGCGGCCAGCTCGGGCGTCATCTGCTCGTCCGCATCCAGATGCAGGACCCACGGATGGCGGAACGGGATCTGGCGCTGGGCGTAGTTGCGTTGCTGGGCAAAGTTTTCGAACGGGTTGACGAACACGCGGGTGCCGGCGCTGCGGGCGAGATCGGCGGTGGCGTCGGTCGAGCCGGAGTCGAGCACGACGACGTCGTCGCAGCCGGCGAGGCCGGCGAGGCAGCCAGGCAGGTTGCGTTCCTCGTTGAGGGTGAGGATGACGACGGAGAACATGGTCAGGCCGTGGGGCCCCCGGACTTCCGGTCCAGGCGGGCGTAGGCGAGGGCGGCGAAGAACAGCGTCCAGAAGCCGATCAGGACGGCCCCGTTGGCAAACGGGAGCTCGACCCAGGCATAGAGTGCGACCAGGCCGCAGCCGAGGAGCGGGTAGCCGACGAGGGGATGACGGAGCATGCGCCATCGCAGTCCGGCCAGCGGGACCAGCCCCATGAGGAGCAGGCAGGCGGTGCCGACGAAGCCCGTTTCGGCGACGGCCTGGAGCCAGTCGGAGTGCGCCTTGACGTAGCTGCTCTCATACTGGCGGTCGAGGAAGATGGAGCGAGGGCGGATCAGCATGAAGGCCGTGCCGTAGCTCTCGAGCCCCCAGCCGAAGGCGGGTTGCTGCATGGCGAGCGTCCAGGTGTCACGATAGAGCCGTTCGCGTCCGGCGAGGAGCGACTCGTGGGCGGCGAGGGCCTCGCGGGTGTCGGCGACGCGTTCGGTGATGGAGCGGTGGGCGAGCCAGCCGACGGCGCCGATGGTCGCGCTGCCCAGCAGCAGCACGGCGAGGATGGGCGGCCAGGCGGCGCGGCCCTGCGCGCGGCGGGCGTCCGCGATGTGCCACAGGGCCTGGCCGGTGGCGATCGTGGCGACGACGACGGCGAGGGCGGTGGCCGAGCGCGAGGCGCTGACCGGGGCGCTGGCGGCGATGAAGATGGCGGCGGCGAGGGCGGCGGTGAACGGCGAATGCCAGAGATCGCGGGCGCGGGGCAGGATCCGGCGGGCGGAGTGGAAAAGCAGCCCGATGGTGACGGCGAGGAACAGCACCATGAAGGCGCCCCAATGGTTGTAGTAGATGAACGTGGCGAAGTAGCGGGGATTGGGCGACGTCGAGAGGCCGAAGTAGAAGCCCCGGCCGAGCAGTTTTTGCACCGTGCCGAAGATCGCCAGCACGAGAGTGTTGAGGGCGGCGGCGAGAAACAGGAGGCGGAGCGGGCGCCGGTGGCGCACCACCAGCCAGAGATTGAAGGCGGAAAGATAGGCGCCGGCAGTGAAGGCCCAGGTCGCGAAGGTGAGGGCGGGATTGACGGTGCTCGGCAGCGTGGGGTGGGCCGCCCCGAGATGCACCAGCAGCGGCTGGCCCTCGATCGTGATGGGCTGGAAGCTCGGGTTCAGGCAGCTGGCGAGGGTGAGCGCCCCGAAAATCACCCACGGCAGCAGCGCCCAGGCACGGCAGCGGGCGTCACGCCCGCGCTCTCCGGACTGGAACAGCGCGGCCACCGTGAGGAGGATGCCGCCGGCACCCCAGAGGGCGATGACCGTGCGGGCCCAGCCGATATTGCCGCCAAACACCCAGCTCGCAAACAACAGCATCAGCCCGGTGTGCCACAAGGCGAGCTTCTCGAGGTTGGGTCCGGCGGGTGCGGGCCGGGCGGGGGACGAAGGGGCGTGGTTCATCGGCGGGTGCGCAACTCCGAGTAAAAGGCCGCGAGGGTGCCGGCGGATTTTTTCCACGAATAATCGCGCAGCGCCCAGGCGCGGGCGCGCCGGCCGCGTTCCTGTAGGACGGCCGGGCCCTCCGTCAGGAGCGCGGTGAGGGCGGCCCCAAAGCCATACCACGGAACGCAGCGGCCCGCGCCCTCCGCCTCCAGTCCCTGCCACGGGCTCGTCTCGGTCGCCAACACCGGCAGACTCCGGGCCATGGCTTCGGCTACAACGAGCCCGAAATTTTCGGTGTGGGAGGGCAGCAGGAACAATGTGGCCGCCGCATAAGGCGGCAATTGGTCCGTGCCATCGAAGACCGCGACCCGGTCCTGCAGGCCGGCGCGGCGGACATAGGCCTGGAGCTGCGGGACGGAGTATTGCTCGGGGATTCCGACGAGGAGCAGCAGCCAGTCCCGGGGGGCGCACGCGGCCCAGAGATCGATCAGCTCCAGCGGGCGTTTCATGACGTGAAAACGCGAATGGAACAGCGCGGCGGGACGCCGCCGGAGCTCCGGCCAGCGCTCCTGCCAGTGGGCGGCGGCAGCGGCGTTATCGGCCTCCGGAACCGCGGCGACGCCGTTGGGCGCCAGGCAGACCGGCTGGGTGAAACCAAGGCGGCGGATGTCGTTGGCCTCGCCCGCACTGGTCGCGTGCCAGCCGGCGGCCCCGGCGAGCGCGCCCGGGTGGATGAAGTGGTCGGCGAGCGCCTTTTTCCACCGCCGGTGCGACCAGGCCCAGGGACTCATCATGCCCCGGGGCGAGATGACCAGCGGCACGCCGGTGCGCCGGGCGGCCTCGTGCGCATAATGCAGCGGGCGCAGCCAGAGGCCGTGGTGGTGGACAATCTCGGGCGCGGAATCGCGCAGGTGCCGTCGCAGCGGTGCGGAGGGGGCGAGGGCCGCCGGCCATTCCCGGGCAAACGTGCGCACGGTCAGGTTCCCCTCGGCCACCGCCTCGCCGACGGCGCCGACGGCGGTGGTCAGGAGTTCCACGGTGTGGCCGGCGGCGGCCTGGGCGGTGGAGAGGCCGCGCACCGAGCGGGACGGTCCGCCATGCCGGGCCTCCAGGCTGGCAACGATCTGGGTCAGTCGCAACGGGGCCGGTCCGGCAGCGGGCGGGGTGGGTTCGGCGGATCCGGTCATGAGCGGAAACGCAGCAGCAGCGTGAAATGAACCGTGACAAGTGTGATCACCATCTGGACGGCAGCCAGCCCGGCCAGCGGCTGCCAGCGGAACCGGGTCTGCGGGGCGGACGGCAGCAGCAGGACCAGCCACCAGATGAGAAAGATTAGGATGGGCGGCTCGAAGTAGCGTTGAAAAGCCAGCCGGTTGAGGGCCGTGCTCAGGGCCCAGCCGAGAAAGGCCAGGGCCCAGATCCGCGCGCGGGCGGGTGCGGCTTCGCGCAGCCGCAGCGCCATCGCGCCCAGTAGGGCGCCGCCGAGGACGGCCCCGGCAGTGATCAGCAGCGAGCGCTCCGCGACGGCGGGAGTGGCCTCGACCAACCGCCAGAAGTAGCCGCCCCAGCGTCCCGCAGCGACATCCTGGGTGGTGGGCGAGGCCAACGCGAGGAGCAGCCCCACGGCCGCCCCGCCTGCGACCCAGCCCGAGCGCAGCAGCCGGACCGCCTCGGCCGGCGTTGCCAGCGTCAGCAGATAGGGAAGGCCAAGCGGACCGTAGACGCAGAGCAGGCAGGCGAGGGGGGCGAGGGTGATCCCCCCGGTGTGGACGGTCGCCCATTCGGGCGGGACCGGGCCGCCCCAGGAGAGAAACAGCCAGGCGCCGACGGCCAGCAGCGTCAGGAGCGCGGGGCCGCGGCGAAATAGTATCGATAATATGGATACAGTAGACCGGGGATCGGCCGGGGCGTCCAGCCAGGCTCCGGCGGCCAGCGGCAGCAGCAGCCAGCCGTGGATCTGGCGCAGCCAGCACGCGAGCGCCGCAGCCAGGCCGGCCCGGTGCAGCCGTGCGGTGCCGGCGCCGGGGATGAGCGTGAGCGCGATGGCCATGAAGAGCAGCGCGGGATTGTCGGTCACCACCCAGGAGGCGGACTTGACGAAGAAGTTGGAGGTGGCCAGCGGGAGCACCGCGGCCGCGGCGAGCCAGGCCGGACCGGAACTGAAGCGGGTGGCCAACCAGGCGAGCAGGCCGGCGCTGAGGCCCCAGGTGATCAGCCGCAGCTCCCACAGGTGCACCCCGGCGACGCGGGTGAATCCGGCGAGGAAATAAGGGTAGCCGGGGCTGACGGCGGAGGTGGTGTCGGTGTGCAGATTGATGGCCGGCCAGTGCGGGGCGATCCGGGCGATGGCGGTCACATAAAAGGCGCGCTCGTCGCCGTCGAAGTTCCACCCGTCAGCCGAAAAGATCAGCGGTCCGCAGATCAGGGCGAAGAGGCCGAGCAGGGCCCAGCGGAACCGGCATGAGGTGGCGGTGCTCACCGGGGCTGCGGCCGGGGCTTGAGCGGCCGGCAGGGCTGGCCGGCGCAAACCATCGCCTCGGGCTGGTCCTTCACCACCACGGCCCGGGCGCCGATGACGCAGAGCTCGCCGATGGTGACGCCGGGGCCGACAAAGACTTCGGCGCCCAGCCACGCGTTGGCGCCGATGGTGATGGGCCGGGTGACCAGCGGCATCGACCATTGGGTGTAGTCGTGCGTGCCGGTGCAGAGATGGCATCCTTGAGAGACGTTGGCGCCGCGGCCGAGAGTGATGGGCGCCGGATTATAGACCAAGACCTCCCGGCCGAGCATGGTGCGCGGGGCGAGCTTGAGCCGCCAGGGAAACAGCACGCGCACGGTCGGAAACACCACGACCTGGCCGGGGGCGGAAATGTCGGCCCCGAACAGGCGCAGCAGCCAGGCGCGCCAGGCGTGCAGCGGCCGCGGGCTCCAGCGGAACAGGGTGGACTGCACCGCGGCCCAGAGCCAGCGCCGCAGGACTTCGCGCCGCGGATACGGCGTCACGCAGCCCTGGCCGAGATAGGGGGATTCTTCAGACATGCGGCAGGTTAAAGGACCGCGCTGGCGTGGTCGAGCGGAGAGAGCAGTGAGGCGAAGTCCGCCAGCAGCCGGTCGGCGAAGACCGGAAAGTCGTACCGGCGAACATCAGACTGGCCCTGGGCGGCGAGACGGAGGCGTTGGTCAGGATCGTAAACGAGCGCCGCGAGCCGGTCGGCCAGCCGGTCGGGAGCGTCCGGAGCCGTATGGTCGAAAACGAGCCCGTTGGCGCCCTCGTGCACAAAATCGCGGAAGCAGGCGAGGTCGGACACGACCGGGGCCGCGCCGGCCGCCATCGCCTCGGCGACGGCGACGCCGAACGTCTCGCCTTGGGCGGCGAGGCTGGGATAGCAGAACACATCGATCTCGCGATAGCGCCGGGCGAGTGCGGCTTCGTCAAAAGTGGCGTCGGCCACGGTAAACCGGTCGGCCGGCAAGCACTGGGCGAGACGGGCGGCCAGCCCGTCGCGGTAAGCGGGGCCGGAGCCACCGCGGGCGACATCGACGGGGCCGGACAGCAGGACGCGCCAGGGCGGCAGGGGCCGGGCGGCGAGACGGGCGCAGGCTTCGACGAACAGGTCGAGCCCCTTTTCCCGGTGCAGCCGGCCGACGTAGCCGAGCACGGTTTTGTTGCCGGGCACGGGGCGGGGCGGGAGTGCGAGGCCGTCCCAGGCGATGGGATAGCCGAAGATCCGGGTCACGCCGGCGAGCGCGGGGTTTTCCGCGAGCACGCGATCGCGCACCGGCGTGCTGGTGGCGAGCACGCGCGCGAGGCCGCGGTAGAGGCGGAACTGGCCCTTCGGCATGCGGCCGGGCATGACGACGACGCGGCCGGCGGCGGGGCGGGAGCGCGCCAGCCAGCAGGGTAGCGTCACGGCGTTGACCACGGTGAGATCGGCGGCGGGCAGCGCCGCCTGTACCCGCAAGCTCCAGCGCAGATCGAGCGCCAGATTCTGCCAAAGTTTCCGCCGGTGATCGAAGCCCGGCAGCCGGAGATGCTGCACGCCCCCGATCGTCTCGCGGTCGGACCAGCCCGGCCAGCGCCGTGAAATCACCGTGACCGCGTGGCCGCGGGTGGCGAACTCGGTGGCGAGCCGGTGCCAGGATTTCTCGGTCGCCCCGCCGGCCGCGGGCGGGACCGGGAGGAAAAAGCCCATGACGATGTTGATCTTCATGCCCGGGTGACGGCGGCGACGGCGGCCTGCAGGCCGGCGGCGGCGGACGCGTAGGTGTAACCCGCGATGCGCCCGGCGATCCGGGAGCGGAGGGGCGCGGGATCCGCGGCGAGCGCGGCGGCGAGCTGGGACTGCAGGTGCGCATGGTCGCCGGCGCGGAAAACCCAGCCGGTCTCCCCCTCGGTCACCAGATCGCGCTGGCAGCCGACGCGGTGGCTGACGAGGCAGGGCACGCCGAGGTGCATGGCCTCGTTGACGGCAAGCCCCCAGGTTTCGTAGAGGCCGAGGGAAGGCAGGACGAAGAGATCGGCGAGCAGGTAGCGGGCGGGCATCGCGCTCTGGTTGGCAAACGGCAGGATGTGCACGGTGCCGGGCGGCGCGGCCTGCGCGGCCTCGATCAGGGCGGCCTTTTCCGCGCCGTCGCCGACGAACACGAGGGAAGTGTCGCGGGGGGCAAGGGCCAGAAACGCGGCGAGGAGGGCGCGGGGCTGTTTCTCCGGATGAAACTTGCCGGCAAAGAGCATGACCCGGGTGGCGGGCGCGAGTCCGAGCTCGGTTCGCAGTGCGGCGGCGGCGGTCCGATGGTCCAAACGTGTCGAATCGAAAAGGGAGGTGTCGACCGCGTGCGGGGCGAAGTGCAACTTGCCCTCGGGCACGCCGAACGTCCGGAAATAATCCCGGTTGGCCTGGCCGACAAAAGTGACGGCGGCGAACTGCCGGAAGACCCAGGCCAGCATCCACCGTTTCAGCAGTCCGAGCGGCGGCTGATCAATGAGGTGCGAGTCGCCGCGGAAGATGAGCGGCAGGCGCTGGCGGCGCGCCCAGGCGAGAAAGCCCAGGTGCGTGCGGTAGCGGTAGCCGAAGACCAGGGCGGCGTCGGGGCGCCAGGCGGCGACCCGGGCGGCGAGTTCCGGATTGTCGAGCCCGCCGAAGTGTTCGGTGCCGGGCCGGCGGGAGCGGTTCGGGACAAACTCGTGGGCGTAGCCGGAGAGCAGATCCACGTCCCAGGCGAACGTGGTGCCGAAGCGCGGATCGGTCCGGGCGGTGACGCCGAAATCCCAGAGGTAGAAGACCCGCAGCTCCAGCGCGGTGTGGGCGGCGAGCCAGCGGAACCACGGGCTGTAATACTGCGTGGGGTGCGAGAGCACGACAGCAAGACGGCACCGCGGGCCGGAGGGGATCGCGTTATCCGCCGGCATGGCTGAGGAGGGCATGGGTGGCGAGCGCGAGGCTGACCGGGGCGAGGATCCAGTGGCAGCGGTCGCTGGTGTACCAGCCGCGGGCGAGCCAGAGGGCGCCCGGGAGGCCCCAGACAAAATAGCGGTCAAAGCTGTGGAAGCCCCAGTAGGGTCCGGTGCAGACGATGAGGGCGGCGTTGGCGAGGAAGCCGAGGACGAGCGCGCGTTGCCATGGTTCGCCCGGTCCGCGCAGGAAGGCCACCCCGCGCCAGACAAGCACCAGCAGCGCGGCGGCGTGGGCGTAGATATAGGCGATCTTCCAGGCGGGGACCGGCGTGAGCCACGGGGTGAGCAGCAGGTATTTGAACGGCGGACCCCAGTGGCCGGCGGCGGCGCCAAGCTGAGCGGCAGTGGCGGTGCTGAGGTTGAGCTGGTCGAGCGGCAGCTCGTAGACATGGAGCTGGCGGAGCGGGTCGCCGAAAACAGCGGCGTTGAGCACGAGGAGTCCGGCCACCGGGACCGCGGCGAGCAGCGCGAAGCGGAGGGCGGCGCGGCCGTCGCGGGGCCGGCTCCAGAGGCCGGCGACCCAGCCGCCGGCCGCCCAGGCGGCGCCGAAGGGCCGCAGCACGAAGGTGGCGCCGAGGACGCCGCCGGCGAGCCCGGGCCGCGCGTATTTCAAGGCGAGCAGCCCGGCGAGAATGAGCGCCAGGTAGGCGGGTTCGCTGATCGGGTGCAGCCCCGCCAGCAGCCAGGCGGGCGGAAAATAGACCAGCAGCCACGCCAGCCGGCGCTCGCCGGTGAGACGGAGAAAGAGGATCGGCACCAGCGCGGAGCAGGCCAGCGACAGGGCGAGCGCCGACCACTCGGGCAGTCCGAGGCGCAGCGGCAGGCCCAGCAGGAGCGGCCAGCCCGGGAAGACCCGCGTGTCATAGACCTTGACCGCGGACAGCGGGGCGAGGCCATAGATGACGCGGGCCATGGGGAGAAATGAACCGGCGTCGGATCCGCTCAGGTAGCTGTTCCAAGTGGTGGAGGTCTTGCCAAAGAGCAGGGCGAGCGGAAGGCAGCGCACCACCACGGCGGCGAGCGCGAGCCGGACGCACAGCCACCGGGGCGGCGCCGGCGCACTGGCGTCGGAAGGGACCGGAGGAAGGGAGCTCACGTTTCGAAGAGGGAGGGAAAGGCCCGGGACGGTTCAGGCCGGAAGATCCGGGTGGCCGGGGGCGAGGCAGAGCACGTTGTCGTAGGCGTGGCGCGGGCTGAGGGCGACCGGACGGCCCGCGGGGGTGAGCGTGTGGGCGCGGTAGCCGCGGGCGGTGAGAAACTCGAGACAGGCCTGACCCGGCTCGCCGGCGATCTCGATATACACCGCACGGATCCGGCCGGCCGCGAGGGCGGACGCGGCGCCGCGGAGCGCCTCGAGCTCGTAGCCCTCCATGTCGAGTTTCCACAGGTCGAGCTCGGCAAGCCCGTGGCGCGCCAATTCACCATCGAGTGTAGCGAGCACAATGGGTTCGCCCTCGGCGGCGTTGACCTTGTTCCAGGAACCATGGCGGTCGTCCGCTCCGCAGCTGGCGAGGCGCGCCGTCCCCGCCACGGCGCCGAGGCCGGCGGGCTCGACCTGCACCTGGGTGAAATTGTTGGCGGCGACTCCGGCCTGCAGCCAGTCGCGGGCCGCCGAGCCGGGCTCATAGGCCCAGATCCGCGCGGCCGGGACGAGTGCGGCGAAGTAGAGGACGGTCTGGCCGATGTTGGCGCCCGAATCGACGACGGTGCGGACGACGGAGGGCCGGGCGCGCAGCCAGTTCCACAGCGCCGGACCCTCGTAGCCGCCGTAGACGATCCAGCGGTGGGTGGGGTTGGCGAGATCGAGCGGCCACACCGGACCCGGGGCGGTGCGGACCCACTGGACGCCGTGCCGGGCAAGCCGGGAGCCGAAGAGCCGGTCGCAGAAGCCGAGCTTGCGGGGGAACTCGATCTGCTGGAGCCAGCGCAGCGCGGCGGGCAGCGGCAGGGGGGTGCGGGAAGTGTTGGAGGTGGCGGGGGGCATCAGCCGAAGAATTTGCGGAGCAGGTAGGGCAACAGCACCACCGTCAGGCAGGCCTGGAACAGCGAACTCAGCCAGATGCTGAGTGTGAATTCGGTCTGGAAAGTCCAGGCCATGAGCACGACGAGGAACAGGCCGGGAAACGAGAGGATCGGGCTGAGCATGGTCCAGGTTTTGACCAGCTTGAAAAATACGCCGCAGCAAAACGCCAGGATCCCGATCCCGAAGAAGCCAAAGTTCGCGTAGGCCTCGGCGATGAGACCGAAGCCGATGGTCGTCTTGGCCGTGTCCTCCTCGTTCTGCAGCCCGTAGTAGATGGCGAGGGTGTAGGTGCTGATGTGGCCCGGGGGCTTGTTGGGGCAAAGCGGGCGGGGCACAAACTGGCCCGGAATCTGGCCGTACGTCTTGCCATAGAGGAAATCCAGCCGGGACGGGCTGGTGTCGACCACCAGGCAGAGGATGTGCATCAGCGACGTGCGGTCGATGAGCTTGGTCGCGAGCTGGCGGTCGCCGGATTCGTCACTGGGCTTCAGGCCCTCGTTGATCCATTCCCAGTAGAAGGCCGGCAGCTCGGACACGGTCACCTGCTGGTGATTCCCGTCGCTGTCCCAATACTGGTCCCGCATGGCGGATTTGCCGTTGTGCAGGACCGCGAGCAGGGCCACCAGCAGCGTGGTGAGCACCAGGGGCAGGCGCCGCGCGGTGGACATGAAGCCGAGCAGTGCCAACACCAGCATGCTGATGCCGCCGACGAGGAACAGGGTGGAGAACTGAACAATGGACTGGATGATGAGGTTGGCGCAGAGCAGAATCTTCTGGTCGGACTTGAGCTGCCCGGAGCCCCAGAACCGGCTCATCACAAAAGTGCACACGATGCCGATGCCGCCGACCACGGCGCGCAAGGTGCCCTCGATTTCCGGCGGCAGCACCAGGATGAAAGTGGTCAGGCAGTTGTAGACCGTGGTCAGCGTGATGCCGTACCCGAACAGCTTGATCATGTCGCGCGAGATGATCTCCTCGGTCCAGAAGGGCGAAGTGCGGGCGTGACCGGGGATCCGCAGGTAGGTGACCAGCGCCACCAGCTGAAACAGCAGCACGCCGAGGGCCGCGTGCACCACTGACTCGGGGGCGAATAACTGCAGGGACGCCTGGTGGCTGCTCAGCAGGGGCAGGGCGTAGGCGTTGCCGGTGGTGAGAATGAAGACCTCGAAGATGGGGAAGGTCTGGCTGGAACTCCGGGACCAGATCAGCGCCGGCAGACAGGCCAGCACGAGTGAGGCGAGGCCGAGCCACAGCAGTTCCGGCCGGTCCACGTGCGCGGAGACGATGGTGTAAACCACCACCCCGACAAGGGTGGCGCAGCCCAGCTGGAAAAAACGGCGGGCCTGCGCCGAGTTGGCGCTGGTGGTCGTGTCGTCCGGTCGGTTGGAGGAATCCATGGGGCTGGGGCGGTTCGTCAAACCCGGGTCGCGGCCGCCTCGTCCATCAAGCCGGCCAGCTGGCGGGTCATGTTGAGCGAGGTGAAGGGTTCGAACGTCTTCGGGTCCGTCAGTTCACAGTGCCGGCAGCCCCCGTCGACAAACCATTGCTGGTGGATTTCTGCCGCGATGCGGTCCGTATCGCCGGCGTCCCCGAAGCTGAAGCGGACACCGCAGCGCATCTGGCGGGCCATGGCGAGCACCAGGCTGTGGTGGTGAAACACGACGAGCATCGGCCGCTGGGCCAGGATGTACGGGAAAATTTTGGAGGCGCTGTAGCTGGGGTCGTTCGAGCCGACCGCAATCAGGGCGTCGGCCCGCAGCAGGTAATGCAACGCGTCAAAATACGGCACCCGGTAACAATGCTCGCTCACATAGTCTGCAATCCCCTCCGCCTTGGCCACCGGCATCGCCCACATCCGGCCGAGCGGGGGCGGCGCGTAGTCGGTGCCGATGAAATGAAACCGCATCCGGCGGGCCTGGTCGGGATGGGAGTCGAGGAAAAGCCGGAAGCCCCTAAAAATCGTCGTGAGGGAGATGGTCATGTCGGGGCCGCAGCGGCCGGCGTAGACCAGGTGAAAGTTGCCGTCGGCGAAATTGATCAGCGGCTGCGCCGGTCGGTGCCGGCGGGCCACCTCGAGGTCGGCCGCGGCGGCGCCGAAGGGCAGGACGCGGACGCGGTCGGCCGCAAACCACGGGTAGCGGGCGGCCAGGCCGGGGCCGTAGGCGGACGAGACGGCGATGATCCCGGCGGCATCGCGGAGAACGCGCGGCTCATTGCGGCGGGCCATGGCCTGCGAGAGCGAGAACTTGATCCAGCCGCCTGGCGGACGGGTGCGGGTGCGGCGGTAGTAGTCGTTCACCCAGGGATCCTGGTAGTCGACCATGAAGGGCACGCCGTACCGTCGCCGCCACACCGGGCCAAGGGTGAAGGCGTCGAACTGCGTTGTGGTGAAAAGGACCAGATCGAAGTGCTCGCCGCGCAGCAGGGCCTCGGCGGCGCGACGCAGGGCGGGTCCGCAGCGCCACCACAGGCTGCCAATGCCCGCCCAGCGGGTGAAGCGGGGCAGCAGGCCGCGCACGCGGATGATGCGCACATCGGGCGGGTAGGTGGATTCAAGCAGCGGATCCCGGACGCCGCCCTCGACGCATTCCGGGGTGACGGCCAGCACCACCGGTTCCCAGCCGAACTGCCGCAGGTAGGGCAGCGCCATGCGGGCCCGCTGCGCATCCGGCGCGTTGATCGGCGGAAAATGCGGGCTGATGATGAGGACTTTGCGCAATGGGGCGGCGGACATGCTCGGGAATCTCTTACGGGGTTCCGCGCGGCGCGCAAGCCGGGCGCAGCGTCCGGATGTCCCAAGTCTGGCCGCGGGCGTTGGCCACCACCGTCGCTTGGACGACTGGGTATGACGCGGTGATCCGGCGCCAGATCGCGCGCCAGTTGCCGGAGCGGTAATAGGAAACCAGCAGGATCCCGCCGGGCCGGACAAAGGGGGCAAAGGCGTTCACGGTGGACCGCGGATCGCGCGCATAGCCGAGGCTTTCGTTGAACACCACGGCGTCAAACTGCTCGCCGGCCGGTGGCCGCCAGGTTTCGAAGTCCCCTTCGGCAAATTCCGCAAAGTCCAAACCGAGCGTGCGGGCCCGGCGCAGCCCTTCCGGCGAGAGATCCACCCCGAGCCAGCGAACCGGCCGGGCGGGCGCGAGCACCTGCGCGAGCCGCCCGCTGCCGCAGCCGAGGTCCAGCACTCGCGGCCGGACGGCGGCCGCGGTGATCAGGCGGGCCAGCGTCTCATAACGGGGATGCTCGTCGTCCGTCTGCAGCAGGTCCCACCGACCCCCGACATACTCGCGATCGAAGACCGCGGCCGGGGCGGGCCGGCCGAGACCCCTCGGGGCATCGAACAGCCGGCGGCGCAGATGCCGGATGGCCTTGGCGAGAATCCGGCTCATGGCTCGAAGAAAAACTCCTCGGCAGATTCGAAGCATCCGGTGAAGCCGGCGGGCAGGACCGCGCGGCCCCAAGGCGGGCTCGGGGCCAGCTGGGTGACATAGGCGCGGATTGCCTCGCGTTTGCGGCGCAGCACGTCGGGTGCGAGCGGCTGGCGGTAGAGCCGGGGTTCGGCCCGCAGGATCGGGCCCAGGAGCAGCGGACTCCACAGCGACCAGACCGGATATTCCAGAATCCGGGGCGCGGGGGCCGGGGACGGTTTCAGGGCATCCCGGACGATCCCGTTGGCGGCGGCATGCTCGGTGCTCCCGTCGCCGGCGGCGGTGACAAAGATTTCGGTCGGACGAATGCGTTCTGTTAGTTCGCGAATCAGTCGGACCAGCGACGCGCGTTGCTCCGGGGCGAGGTCCCGCAGCCGGCCGTCGGGGGCGGCGAAGAAATGCAGGTGTGTGGCGGGGACGCCGAGGATGGCCGCGGCGGTGCGCGCCTCGTTCTCGCGGACCACGGCCAGCGCCGCGGGAGTGAGCGAGGGGTGTCCGGGATGCGAGGCGGCGCCGTCGGTGACATAGGCGACATGGACCGGCTGGCCGGCGGCGGTGCGGGTCGCGATGAGTCCGCCGCAGCCGAAAGTCTCGTCGTCGGGATGGGGTGCGACGATCAGGGTGGAGGTGCCTGCCGGGCGGGTGGGCCAGGGTTGTTGCCGGGAACGCAGCCGCCAACGCAGGTAACGACCGAGCCCGCGACGCAGGCCCAGCTTGAGCGGGCCCGCAGCCGGATGGGAGAGGAACCGGCGGGCGGCGCGGACGAGGGGATGCGGCGGGGTGGGCACAGGCGGATCAGCCGGACCGCGTGGTGGCGGCGTAGAGCTGCAGGTAGCGGTCGGCACAAACGCCGAGACTGAAGCGGGACTCGGCGACCGCGCGGCAGGCGGCGCGGTCGAGCGAGGGCAGCCGGGCGACGGCGGCGGCGCCCTCGTCGGCCGTTTGCACAAAGAATCCCGTGACCCCGGGCTGCACGATTTCCGGCAGCGCCCCGCGGGCGCAGGTGATGACCGGGGTGCCGGCGGCGAGCGCCTCGGCAAAAACGATGCCGAAAGGCTCGTCCCATTGGATCGGCACGAGCAGGGCGGCGCACCGGCCCAGCAGGCCATCCTTCTGCACATCGCCGACCTCGCCGATCCACTCCACGCCATCGCGGCCGAGATGCGGTGCGACCCGGTCCGCAAAAAAGCGGCCCTCGGGCCCGGTCGTGGAATGGTTGCCCGCGATCAGCAGGCGGCGGCCGGCCTGGCGGGCAATGGCGATCGCGAGGTCGGGGCCCTTGATTGACTCGACGCGGCTGAGGAACAGCAGCGGCGCGTCGGCGGGCACCTGCGGGACAAACGTGATCTTATCCAGCTCGATGAAGTTGGGGATGGCGTGCCATGTGCCGCCCGCGGGCCGCCCCATGCCGCAGATGAACTCGCTGCAGCCGGTGAACTGGAGCGAACGACCGGCGAGCCGGGCGGCCAGCGCGACCTGCCGACCGCCCGTGTGTCGCTGATAGGACATGATCTTGGGCAGCCGGGTGGGCAGGAGCGGCAGGAGGTAGGCGAGCCGGGAAAAGCTGTGCAGCAGATCCGGACGGAATTCGGCTGCGGCGCGGCGCAGGGCGAAGGCGTTGCGCCAAGTGGCGGCGACTCCGCCCGTGGCCGGCGCGGGCCAGGCAAAACGCCGGGCGGCCGGTGCGGCTGAGTCCGGATGCGCCATCAGCCCGACGTCGTGGCCGAGGGCGAGATAGCGGCGCAGGAGTGCGTCGACAATCCGCTCGATGCCGCCGTAGCCGACCGGCGGCACGGGAATGAGGGGGTCGGCGGTGAGCAGGATGCGCAAGGGGAGGTTCAGGCCCAGGAGGAATTCTTGATCAGGGCCGAGTCGTGCCGGACAAACAGCAGGTCGGTCTGCCAGAGCGCCCGGTCAAGGGGGCGGTAATTCTGGCCGAAGATGTCGTAGGGCACATAGCCGCGTTCGGCGAGTGCGGCCAAGACTTCGCCGATCAGCGGCACGGGGCCGATCCGCAGCCAGGACACCTCCGCCAGGATCACCTCGCATTTTCCGAACCACTCGCCGGCGCCGGCGAGCGCCTCCAGTTCGCCGCCCTGGAGATCGAGTTTGAGCAGGCTGCGGGCGGTGAAGCCGTGGGCCGGCAGCAATTCGGCCAGGGTGCCGACCGGCACGGTGATGCGGTCCGGCGCCGCGGTGGTGCGGTCCGGTCCGCCGACGATGCGGCTGTTGGTTTCCTCCAGGAGGAAGGTCGCCTCGCCCGGTGTCCGGCCGAGTGCGACCGGGGCGACGGCGGCCCGGCCGAACTGCCGACAGCGGGCCTGCAAGCCGGCCTGGAGGGATGGCTGGGGCTCGACCAGGAGAAGCTGGGCACCCGGAAAAACAGAGCGCGCCATGGCCGCCCATTCGCCGCGGTAGGCCCCGCCATCGAGGATGTGGGTCGGCTCGAAGCCCGCCCCGCGCAGGTTCTGCAGACGGTCATGCTGCGTCACGACTCCGGCCCGGCGGCGGAGGCTGACTTTCCATGACTCGGGAAGATAGCGGAGCAGGTTCATGTTAAGGCGGTCAGTCGGCCCGTTGAGCGGACCGGCGCGGCGGACACTGCGCGGGCGACTGGAGGGCGGCAAGGGAAAGTCGGCGGCGAACTGATCATCGGATCGTCAGGGCGTTTTCCACCAGGGCCAGCAGCCGCGGCGCCTCCCGCTCCCAGCAGTAGGTGGACTCGGCTGCGGCGCGGGCGGCCCGCTGGACTGCCCGCAGCTGGTCCGGATCGCGCAACCAGCCGGTGAGCGTGCCGAGGGCGGCGTCCGGGGCGTTGGGATCGAGCAGGACCCCGGCGTGCGGCGCGGCCTGCAACACTTCGCGCTGGCCGGCGGTGGGTGTGGCCACGAGGGCGAGGCCGGCATTGAGGTATTGGAGAATCTTGTTGGTGATCGTGAGATCCCGGTTGGGGATCGAACTCACCTCCAGCGCCAGGCCGATGTCATGGCGGGCGATGACTCCCGGCAGTGCGGGCGGGGGTACGAGGCCCAGAAACTCCAGCTGCGGCCGCCGGTCCGGGGGAAGCAGCGAACGGAGATGATCCGGGAATCCCGGCCGGGGCTCTCCGAGGAGCACGACCCGGCTCGGGACCGGCAGCTGCGCCCAGGTTTGCAGGAAAGCCTCGAGGCCCCGGCCCGGACCGATGGTCTGGGAAAACCAGAAGAAGGCGGGCGCGCTGCCGGTGGTCGGCGCCGTACGCGGGTCGGGCTGAAGCGGAAACGAGTTCGTGAGGATGGCGGCGCGCGGCCCGCCGTAAGTCTGCTGCAGGGCGGAGGCGAGGGCGGCCGAGGTGGTGCTGACATACGCGGCCCCGCGCAGCATGGCGCCCTCGACCCGCCGCAGCAGGCGGAGCGGGCGGTGCCGACGCTCGCTTACTTGAAGGTCCTCGGAATGCCAGTCCTCGATGTCGGCGGCCACGCGCCAGCCCTCGGCGAGCAGCCGGTAGCCGGCCCAGAGGGCGAGTTCGTTGTGGACGATCGTGAGGTCGGCGGGGTGCGCTCGGGCGCGGGCCAGCAGTTCCCGTCCGGCGCCAAGGGCCGCGACATCCTCGAAGCCAAGTGGCACGGTGCGGACCGCGAGCCACCGCCGAAGCCGGCGGGCGTTCCGGGTAAATGGCGTGCGGTCGAAAACCAAACTGATGTTTTCATAGCCCCCGGCGGCGGCGAGTTCGGCGTCGAGCCGGTCGTAATGGGGACGCTCGCTGGGGTGGAGCACCGTGACCCGGTAGCCGGCGCGGGTCAGGGTGGCCGCCTCCTTTTCCGGGCGCGGACTGCGGCTCAGGTTGCCGGCGGTGAGGATGAGAATGTGGCGGGGGGCTCCCATGGCTGGTGCCGGGGCGGTTTACTCGGCGGAAGCCTCGACGTAGAGCGACTCGACCTGGCGGTCGGCCGTGTCCACCAGCAGGGCCGGCTGGCGGCCCTGGCCGAAGCGGCAGCGTTCGATCCGGCCGAAGCCGCTGTCCCGCAGAAAGGCGGCGAGGAGCGCAAAATCGAAAATCGTCCGGTGGCCGGCCGGCGATTCGCGGTCCTGATAGAAGATCCGGTTGACGCTCGTCATCGGCGTCCAGAGCGGGTCCGACCGCTCCGCGTCCTCGTAGGGAAACTTTGGTGACGCCCCGCCTGCGAGCTGGCGGGCATAAGTGAGGAGATAGAGTTCGCCGTCGGGCACGACGATGCGGATGGTGCCGCCCGGGGCCAGCACGCGGCGCGCCTCGCGGAGGAGCCGCCGCGCCGTCGCGGGCGGGAAGTGCTCCAGGCAGTGCTCGGAATAGACCCCCTGCAGCGAGCCGTCCGGAAACGGCAGCCCGCCGAGGATGTTCCAGCACACGTCCACCCCGGGCCGCCAGAGGTAGTCCAGGTTGATGAGGTGGTCGTGGAGGTTGGGCCCGCAGCCGAGGTCGAGAAACTTCAGCCGGCGGACCCGGTCGCGGCCCAATTGGAAGCGCCGGTTCCGGATCAGGCGGCCGACGAGGGCCTGGACCTTCGCGTAAGACAGAAGGGAGCGGCGGGGGGAGACGGTGGTGATCGGCATTGGGATCAGGGGCCGGCGGTCAGGCGGCGCGCAAGCCGCCAGCCGAACAGGCGGCGGGCGAAGTGAAATTTGCGGCCGCCCTCAGGTTGGAGGGTGGAACCGCCAAGCTGGCTGACGCGCCCGGCGGCGGTGCGGCGACAGCCGGCCGCACGCGGATAGGACTCGAAGATGAAGCGCTGGAAGGCCGTGGCGCAGGCGTGCTGCGTGCGCGGCGAGTCCTCAGCCGCCTGGAGCCGGGCGGCCGACAGCTCGAGCGAGCGCCAGGCGCTGGCCCAGGCCCGCTCGGACTTGGCCGAGCTGAGGCTGCCGGGCAGATTGGACCGGTAATAGGAGAGGGCGTCCTGGCAGGTGCGCACGCCGCGGGAGGCGAGTACGACCCGCGTGAAATATTCGCCGTCGTCGTCGAGTGAGAGCGCCTCGTCCCACGGGCCCGCGCGTTCGGCCAGCGTGCGCGAAATGAGCCAGGCGGCGGGATGCATCATGGCATTGTGCGCGAACTTTTCGACCACCCACGGGACCGGGTCGGCATCGACGCAGAGGCGCTGGGGCGGAAACGTGGCGTCGGCGGGGGAGGCGTAAAAGCGGCTCCAGCGGGCGGCGTAGGCGAAGTCGGGTCCCTCCGCGCCGGCGCGGGCGAGCTGCCGGGCGAGTTTCTCCGGGGCGAGCAGGTCGTCCGCGTCCAGAAACTGGAACCAGTCGCCGCGGGCAGCCCGGAGGGCGGCATTGCGGGCGGCGGCCGCGCCGCGGTTGGGCTGTGTGAGGATGGTGACGCCGCGCGCGCCGAAGGTGCGGGCGCGGTCGAGCGTTCCGTCGGTCGACCCGTCGTCCACCACGATGATCTCGCCACCGGGCGGGGACTGCGCGAGGGCGGACTCCAGGGTGGCGTCGATCCACGGGGCGGCGTTGTGGGCCGGGATGAGGATGCTGACGGCGGGGCTCATGCGGAGGGACCGGACCCGGCGGTCATTGGGCGGAGGGGGCGGTGGCCCAGCCGCATTCGCGGCGGACGGCTTCAAGCCGGGAGACGAGACTGCGCCCATGCCAGTTCCGCCAGAGGCGCTGGACGACACGAAATTCCCAGCCAAGAAATTGGTTGGAAATTCCCGGCCGGTAAAGGCCGGGATGGGCGAGGGCATTGCGCTGCGCGTCCTCATCCCAGCGCCGTTTCATGGCCGGATTGTGGGTCTTGGCCTCGCCGTGCCGCCGGGCGACACTCAATGGCCGGAGCAGATGGCGGGGGCGCAGGCCGGGCAGGAGACGGATCCACAGCTCGTAATCGAGGGCGCAGTGTTGCTCCTCCCACACGGGCTGGTGCCGGGCGGAGGCCCAAAAGGTGCTCGGCTGGGGCACAAGGCCGGCGAACTTCACATAACGGGCGCGGGCGAGGTGGGAGGGCGCATGTCGCATCCGGCCGTCGGCCTGGTCGAGGTCGAGCGCATCGCCATAGATAAATTCGGCCCCGTCCCGCCGGGCCTCGGCGACGCGGTGGAGGGAGCCGGGCAGGAGAAAGTCGTCGCTGTTGACCCAGCCGTTGAGGTCGCCGGAGCCGAGGCTGAAGCCGAGGTTGATCGCGTGGCTCTGGCCGCGGTCGCGGGCGACGCGCGCATAGCTCAGCCACGGGCGGTAGCGTTCGATGATGGCGGCGGACTGGTCGGTCGAGCCGCCGTCCATCACGATGAGTTCGAGCCGCGGATAATTCTGGAGGAGCAGCGAACGCAGGGTTTCCTCGAGAAACTCGCCCTGCTGGTAGGACGGCGTGACGAGGGTGATGAGCGGCCAGCCGTCGGGGCCGGTGGCGAACGGCGGGGTCTCGACGGTCCACGGCCAGCCCTGACGGCCGGCGGGCGGCGGGGGCAAGTCGGCCAGGAGCCCGGTGGGGCGCCAAGGCACGGTCGCCAGCGGGAGACGCACGCCGGCGGCGGCAAATTCGGCGCGGTAGGCGGCCAGGTCGGGGAGGTTCTGGCGGTAGGGCGGACTCATGCGGACGCGGCGGCCCGGGGGCCGAAGGCTAGTTCGGCGAGACGGGTGTGCAGGCTTTGCTGAAATTCCGCGAGGGAGAATTCCGTTTCCGCCACCGCGCGGGCCCGGCGGCCGAGCGCCTCGCGCTGTTCCCGGTCTTCGATCAGGGCGAGCAGGGCCGGTCCGACCGTTTCAGTCCGGGCCGCGGGGGCATGCCGGCCGATGCCCTTCTCATCGAGATACTCGGCCAGCGACGTCTGCGCGCCGGTGAGCGCGAAAATGGGGAGGCCCGCGGCGGCGAGTTCGGTGACGCGCGACGGCATCGAGTAGCGCTCGTAGTCGTCGGACGGCTCGGGCTGGCGGGTGAACGGAATCAGGGCCAGATCGGCGGCCGCGAGCATGCGCCAGAGGGCGTCGCCGCGGAGAAATTCCATGGGTTGCAGCTCGGGCCCGGGCTCGAGGCCGGCGGCGCGCAGCTTGGCGATGCCGTCGGGGTGGCAGTGCCAGCGGATCGGGGGAAGATCGGGCCGGCGTGTCTGGCACCACCGCCAGGCCGCCTTGAGATCGGGCAGCAGCGCCGGGTTCCAGATGTTGCCGAGCAGCACAGCCTGGAAGTCGGGTCCCGCCGCGCGGTGCGCGGTCTTGTGCAGGGCAGGCAGGGTGACGTGGAATCCGGGATCGACGAGGCAGGGATGACCGGTGACGACGGTGAGGTGGCGGGCAATGGGCCGGCTCACGGCCCACACGGCGGTCAGGCGCGGCCCCAGGCGCTTCAGCAGCGGCTGGAGATTGGCGCTGGTGCTGGGCCAGAAGTCGTGGACATGCAGGAGCACCGGCAAATTTGAAGGAAGAGCGGCCAGCACGGCCTCCAGCACGGCGAAGCCCTCGGCGCCGTAGCAGATGGCATAAAGCAGGTCCGGCTTGAACGGCACGGCCTGCAACGCCCGGGCGATTCCGTGACGGCCGGGCGGGAGGGCCCGCGGCCGCCGCCGGGCCAACAGATTCCAGAGCCGGGCCGGCAGAGCGGCCACGCGTTCGCCCGGGGTCGCGGGCCAGCGGACGCCGTTGAGGTCGATGCTGGCGCGGATCCCGGGATCCTGCCCGGTGCCGATAAAGGCGTTGCACAGCCGCTCGGGCGGATACTGGGAGAAATTGCGCAGGAAGATCGCCCCCGTGCCGTGGGTGGTGGAGATGCAATTCTCCGAAAAGACGAGGATGCGCGGAAGCGCTGCGGTGGTGGAGGGCAAGGTGGTCAGGATGGGCCGGACGGGATCGGGAAGTGCCGCCAGCCGTGACGGAAATACCAGCGCTTGGCGGTGTCGACGTAGTGGTGCATCACGGCGCTCGGCGCGAGCACCTCGGACCGCGACGGCAGCGTGATGTAGTCGGCCGCGGGCGCGATGGCGCACGGCGAACGGGCGGCGAGCATCGCGACGAGCGCCTGTTCGAGATAGTAGCTGGTCTTCTCCCGGGCATGGAGGGTGGCGCACCAGCGCTCGAGTTCGTCCCAGTCGAGCGCGTCACTGCGCAGGCCGCAGAGCCCGACGTTGACGAGCGGGGGAATCGGGGCGCCGGCGAGTTCCTGCAGCAGCGGCCGCGAGTAGCCGTAGGACTCGGCGCAGTCCACCGCGTGGAGGATGCGGTCGGGGGCGGCGAGCCAGCGGAGCAGGAAATCGGGCCGCCGGAAAAAGAGCAGGTCCGAATCGATCACGAGCTTCCAGCCGGTTGAGCCGAGATGGACGTCGGTGAGCTTGCGGATGTTGGGGTAGTGTTCCCAGCGTTCGCGCAGGACGGGAAAACGGCGGGCGGGAAGGTGGGCTTCCAGCCGGTCGCGGAGTTCGCCAATCAAGTGAAGGCGCACGCCGGGACCGAGCTGGCGGAGCCGGGTCGCGCAGGTCTCGTCGATGGAACCGTCATCATAGAGTTCGGCCCGCACCGGGACGGCGGCGGCGCGGGCGAAGGTGTGCAGACAGAAGGCCGTCTGGTACCAGAAACGCCGGCCGGTCATGAGATGCAGGGTGACGGGCGCGATGCCGGGGAAATCCGGGAGGGCCGGCAGGGTGGCGGCGGCGGCCTCCATCTCCCGGCGCTGGCGCTCGGTTTCCCGGACGGCGAAGGGCCCGCCGTGGCGCAGGGATTCCTGCATCCGTCCCAGCGGGGTGTGGTAGAATTTGAGGAGCAGCTGGCCGGGGGTCATGGGCGGGGCGGGCTCAGGGACTGTGGCGCAGGCGGATCAGCTCGACGAGGAGATTGTCGATCGGGTCGATCTTGGTCAGGGTCACGTGGGCGGCGGGAATGAGGAGGTTGGCCAAGCCCACGGTGAGGGCGACGCGCGGAGCCAGGCGGGGGTGGCGGCCCGCAAAAGCGAAGCCCCCCAGCAGGACAAGCGGGCAGACGATGGCCGCGCTGCGGCTCAGGTCGGCGGCCAGCAGCAGACCGACGACCAGGGTGGCCGTGGCGGCTCCGCCGAGCAGCCAGGGATTACGCCGGATCGTCCCCGCCACCGGCAGCCAGGCTGCGCGGAGGCCCATCCACCAGGCGATGGGCGCCCAGGAAACCAGCAATCCGGCTCGCGGCAGGCTTTCCCGCAGAAACTGCTGCGTCGGTCCCGCCACGGCGGGGTCAAAGGCGAAGACCAAGCGGACGGTCACGTAGGGCAGCAGGCCGAGAAGCGGAAGGAGTGCGCGGCGGCCCAGTCCGACGGAGGTATCGGTCTGGCGCACGGCCAGAGCGAGCGGAAGACCGATGAGAAAGCGCTCGTCCACCCAGGGACAGAGCACACATGTGGCCAGCATCGTCCAAGGCGAGCTGGCAAAGGCGATGGCGAGCAGCCCCAGCCAGACCCAGCCGTCATTGAGCCCGAGCCAGCCGACCGGGGCGAGCACCGCCGAAGTGGTGGCGAAGAGCAGGGTGCCGCCGAAGACGAAGCGGAAGTCGGCCAGTCGCCGGACATGCAGGTGCGCGACGTAGCCGGTGGCGGCGAAGACGCCGAGCCAGGGCAGCAGCAGGGCGCCCCAGCCCCGGAGTCCGAGCAGGTGGCAGACCAGTGGCGGCAGCAGGCGCCAGAGCATGGCCGGCTCAACGTCGCGGCGGAACGGGTCCGCGCACTGGAGCAGAAAGGTGTGGGCGCGGTCCCATTGCAGGGTGCCGGGAATGTATTCACGCATCAACCACAGGCGCGGGGCGAAGGCGAGCAGGCTGAGGGCGAGCGCGCCCAGGGTGCAGCCGAGAACGAGGCGGACCGGACGAGGGGCGGGCGCGTTCATCTGGCAAGACCCTCGAGGCGGCCGCAGACCCCCTGCCAGCGGATCCGGGCGGCGGCGCCGGACCAGGCGCGGTGGGTGAACCACGCCTTGAACTGCCGCGGTGCGACGGACCAGACCGGGAGGGCGGGCCAGGGGCAGACACCGTGGCGAGTGAGTGCCTGCACCCAGGATTTCTGAATCCCGCGGTTGAGCCGGGCGAGATAGGCCGGTTCGAGGCGGCCGGCCGGAATGAGGTGGATCAGACCGAGTTCGGGAAAATAGGCGGTGTCCCAGCCGGCGGCGAACGCCGTGAGCACAATGTCGTTGTCGCCGCCGGAGGTGAGCTCGGCCCCGCGCCGATCCGGCAGGCCGCGGTCCGGGGCGTCCAGCCAGGCTTGGGCGGCGGCGCGGCGGAGCACCATGCCGGCCCCGATGGGCGCGCACATCGGGTAGGCGCGCGGAGGTTGTTCCGCTGCGGCGACGAGGGGCCCGGGGCCGAGATCGCGGAGCGCGAGCAGGCCGAAAAACTCGCGGGTCCAGGCGGCCGGGGGCGACTCGAACTCGGGCGTGCTGCGGCCGCCGAACGTGCCGGCGCGCGGGTGGAGCGCGGCGAGGTGGAGGGCCTGCTCCAGGTAGTCGGGCGCGAGAACGTTGTCATCGTCGGCGAGAACAATCAGGTCCGCGGCGGTTTCGCGCAGACCGCGGCGGCGCGCGTGGGTGAGGCCGGGCCGGGGTTCGCCGATGATCCGGAGATTGGGCAGGCCGGGTGGCGGTGGCGCGAGCGGGGGGGTCGAGGCGTTGTCAACGAGCAGGCACTCCCAGTCGGCGGCGGGAAGGCTTTGGGCGCGCAGGCCTGCGAGGGTGCGGGCGAGCCGTCCGGCGTGCGGGTTATGGGCGCAGATGATGACGGAAACTTTCATAGGCGGAACTCGGGGCCCGCCGCCAGCGGCGAACTCCGCTGGAGGTCCCGGGTGGTCGGGCGGGGCCGGCCGGAGCCGAGGGATTTCCAGCCGAGGGCGTGGCGTTCGACCAGATGCCAGCTGAGGACGGCGCAGAGGCCGGCGGTCAGGAGACTGAGGGCAAAGTAACCGGCAAACCCGAATTCATGGAGATGAAAATGGGCGAGCGTCTGCTGCACCGGAAAACCGAAAAGGTAGAGACCGTAGCTGTAATCGCCGCCGAGGCGGGACTCGAGGTTGGCCAACGGCAGGCGGTCTCCGAGCCAAAAGAGGACTACCGGCAGCAGCCAGAGTGCGAGCGGCGTATGGACGCCCAGGCACCAACCGGCGAACAGCAGACCGCCGGCCGCGGGCCCGGACCAGCGGGGCCGGAAGACGGCGGCCGCGACTTCCGGGAAGACCGCCCAGAGTGTGCCCGCAAAAAAGAAGAGTGTATCCACCTTGCCCGGGGTGTCGAAGAGCCGGTTCACCGCCGGCGGCAGCCAGCCGGGAGGGGCCGCCGCCCAGACCGTACAGGGGAGGAGGAGGCCGAGGAGCACCGTCCCGCCGAGCCAGCGGATTCGCCGCAAACATCCCAACAGGCCGAGGCCCGCGAACATCAGGTAGCAGGCTCCCTCGTAGAAGAGCGTCCAAAGCGAGCCGTTCCAATCCCCGCCGTTCGGCCCGCCGTTGGGAAACGGACCGATGGCAACCTGACTCGTGGGCTGGAGCAGATTGTGCCAGACATAGCCAGGTGCCGAGGGCGAGAGGCCGAAGAACGGCGGCAATGGTCCGGCGGTGGTAAAGTAAAGCAAAGGCGTCAGGACGAAGGCCGTGACGGCGAGGCAAAGCCAGAAGGCCGGGATGAGACGGAGCGCGCGGCACCACAGGAAACGGGGTAGCGAGCCGAGGCGGTTCCAACTGGCGGCGATCAGGGCGCCGCTCAGCACAAAGAAGCACTGCACCGCGAAAGTGCCGCATTGGATCGTGTGCCGGCTCAGCCGCCAGAGCCATTCCCCTTCGAGGTTAAAACCGCCGAGCCAGAAGGCATGCGTGTAGATGACCAGCGCGGCGAGCAGCAGCCGGAGGAATCCGATGCTGTTGCGCTGGGCCGAAGCCGGGGACGGGGCGGCGGACATATCTCAGTAGGCGTGGCGCTGGCCGAGGGCGACGAGCGGGCTCTCCAGCAGCTTCCAGGACAGGATGGCCGCACCCCAGGTGACGGCGACGGCGCCGGCGACGAGCGTGGCACCGGCCGGGGTGTGGAGCACAAAATGTTCGCCGGCCAGTCCGCGGATGAGTCCCGCCCCGATCAGTCCGTGCCAGAGGTAGACGAAGTAGGAATGGCGGCCGAGGTGGACCAGCGGACGGAAGGCAAACAGCCGATTGAGGCCGGCCGGCCGGCCGCCGGCGACGAGGGCGACGAGGAGCGCAAAGCCCGTCGCCAGCAGCGTGTAGCCGTAAAGGCAGAGTTTGGGGTCGCCCTGCTGGAGTCCCTGAACTGTCAGCAATGCAATGACCAGACCAATGCCGGCGAGCGAAGCCTGCCAGTGCGCCGACAGGGCGGCAAAAAAAGGCTGGGCCGGGGCGTGGCGGACGGCCCAGGCGACGAGCACCCCGAGCGCGAGGGTGTCCATGCGGAGCGGCATGAGCACATGCGCGGCGAGCGGGTGGCCGGGAAAAACCAGGACGAGCGTGACTCGGGCGGCCCAGGCCAGCAGCGCCAGCCCGGCGGCGAACCAAGGCAGCTGCGCCGGGGCAATGCTCCGCACCACCCAGGGGGCAATGAGATAGAACTGCTCCTCGACGGCGATTGACCAGAGCGCGGACAACGGCAGCCAGTCCCAGACGGGACTGGCCGCGAGGGCGAAGTTGGTCAGGAACAGTCCGTAAACCCAGGCCGGGAACAGGTGGCCGGCGCCCGCCAGGCCGGCGGCGATGCCGGCAAAGGCGGCGGCGAGGGTCACATAATAGAGCGGGAGGATGCGCACGGCGCGGCGGAGGTAAAAAATCCGGGCCAGGCGCGGAGAGGAGCGACGGTCGATCAGAATGCCACCGATGAAGTAGCCGGAGAGCACAAAGAAAAGGTCCACTCCGCACCAGGACAGGCTCGTGCCCGCCCGCACCCACCCGAGCCACGACCCGCGGCCGGGCGGCAGGGCGGACTCCACCAGATGGTGCCAAAGCACAAGGGCGATGGCGAGTCCGCGGAGTCCGTCGAGCGGCGCCACACGGGCGGTAGTGTTCTGGGGTGACAAGGGAGGACGGGCGGGTACGACTGGCGCACCGGCCCCAGTGCGCCCGGGTCAGGAGGAGGGCTCCGGGGCGGGCGGCGCCGGCGTGAAGGTCCACTGCCACGGCAGATCCAGCGATCCGATGGCCTGCAGCGGCGGGCACTCCGGGTAGAAGTTGCCCGAAATGAAGTCGAATTCGGCGGTGTCGTGCCGCACGTCATAATCCTGCCCCGCGTCGCCAAGGAAGATGGAGGCGCGGTAGGTGTCGCTGTGCAGCGGCAGGGGGAAAATCTCGGCGGTGATCACGCCCGCGGCGGCGGCCGGCGGCGCCCAGCGTTCGCCGAGCATGCGGCCGTTAGAGCCGGCCAGCGGCTGGCCGTAACGGCTGAACAGCGTGATGCCCACCACCGGACGGCTGAGGGGAAAGGGCGACTGGAAGCCGACGCTGATGCGGAGACGGCCGGTGGCGAGTGCGGTGCGATCGACGGTGACCGAGGTGATATGGGGCTTGTTCCGGTTGACCGGAACAAACACGGATTCCTCGGCGCCGGAGGCCAGGTAGGCCGAGAGGCACTCATTGATCGGGCCGGTCTGCATCACCCGCCCCTTGTTCAGCCAGAGTCCGGTGCGGCAGATGGCCTGCAGGGCCGCGGTGTTGTGGCTGACAAACAGGACCGTGCGGCCCGAGTCATGGGCGACCTCGCCCATCTTGCCGAGGCACTTCTTCTGGAACTGGGCGTCACCGACGGCCAGCACCTCGTCGATGATGAGAATCTCGGGCTCGAGGTGCGCCGCCACGGCGAAGGCGAGGCGCACGTACATCCCGCTGGAGTAGCGTTTCACCGGGGTGTCGATGAACTGCTCGATTTCGGCGAACGCCACAATCTCGTCGAACTTGCGCCGGATCTCAGCCCGCGACATCCCGAGGATGGCGCCGTTGAGAAAGATGTTCTCCCGGCCGCTGAGTTCGGGATGGAATCCGGTGCCGACCTCGAGCAGGGAGGCGACCCGGCCGCGCAGGGTGATCCGGCCGGTCGTGGGCTCGGTGATGCGCGAGAGGACCTTGAGCAGGGTGGACTTGCCGGCGCCGTTGCGCCCGATGATCCCCAGCACATCGCCGCGCGGGACGGTGAAGGCCACGTCGCGCAGCGCCCAGAATTCCTCGTCCTGCGCGCGGGCCGCCGCCCGCCAATGCCGGAACCGGGACCACAGTCCGCGGACGCCCTGCGTCAGCGTGTCCCGGAGGTTGTCATGGCGCGCCTCGTGCGTCAGCGTATAGCGCTTCGAGAGGTTCTCAACGGTGATGACCGGGGCGGCATCCATGGCTCAAATGATGTCGGCGAACTCCCGCTCCATCCGGCGGAAATACCAGACCCCGGTGACCAGCAGGATGGCCACCAGCAGCAGGGAGGTGATGAAGCCGGCCCAGTAGAACGTCGGCTCCGTGTCGAGCAGGCACCAGCGGAAGCCATCGACCACGCCCGTCAGCGGGTTCAAGGCCAGCAGGCCGCGCCAGTTGGGATGCATGTCGGTGCGGAAGGCCACCGGCGTGACATAAATGCCCGCCGAAAGCAGGAAAGGCACGACGTATCTAAAATCACGATACTTGACCGTCAGCGCGGTCATCCAGAGGCCCGCCCCCAGCGCGGTCAGGAGCGCCAGCAGGATGAGCGCGGGCAGCAGCAGGACGTGCCAAGAGGGCAGATCGTGGTACCAGAGCGCAAAGAGGGCGTAGAGCGCGCAGACGACCAGAAAGTCGATCAGGGCGACGGCGAGGGCCGACATCGGCACCACCAACCGGGGAAAGTAGATCTTGGAGATCAGGTTGGCGTTGCCCACCAGGCTGCCGCTGGCACCGGAAAAGGCCGAGGAAAACAACTGCCACGGGAGCAGACCGGACAGGACCAGCAGCGGGTAGGGGACGCCGCCCGCGGGCATCTTGGCGATGTCGCCGAAGACAAAGGTGAAGACCACCAGCGTGATCAGCGGCTGCACCAGGGCCCAGGCGACACCGAGCGAGGTCTGCTTGTAACGCACCATGATGTCGCGCCAGGCGAGGAAGCCCAGCAGTTCACGGTAGCGCCAGAGGTCGCGCCAGTAGTTCTGGCTCAGCCGGCCGGCCTCGATGACCAGAGTGGGGACCGGAGGAGCGGCGGGAGCCGGAGTTGCGTGGAGGGCGTCTGCCATCGGGTGGACAGTGAATTGGGGAGAAATCGGCGGGGAGGCGAGCGCAACCTCGTTACCAGGCGGCGGCGAGCCGGGCCTGGAAAGCGGCGAAGGAATACCGTTGGGCGCGGTGCCGGAGCGTTTCGGCCGGCCAGTCGCGATCCAGGGCAGCGGTGCAGGCGGCGGCCAGACCGGGGACGTCCCCCGGGGGCGCCAGCAATCCGCAGCTGGCGTCGATGATTTCCGGGGTGGCGCCGGCGTCGGCGCCGACACAGGGCTTGCCGGCCGCCAGCGCCTCGATGAAGGCCAGGCCGAAGCCCTCGCCCGTGCTCGGCAGGGCGAACAGGTCGCAGCGTGCAAACTCCGCCCGCAGTTGCGCGTCGGTGACACGGCCGGCAAAGACCACCGCGTCGGTCACGCCGCCCTCCGCGGCGAGCGCGCGGAGCCGCGCCTCGTCGTCGCCGGAGCCGACCAGCCGCAGCTGGGTGCCGGGCGCCGCCTGCCGGATCAACGGCAGGGCGCGGATCAGGAGGTCATAGCCCTTGTAGGCGTCGGCGTGGCTCAGGCGGCCGACACTGAGGATGATCCGACCGCAGTTCTCGCGGAGGTGCGCGGGCGGGGTGACGGCGAACTCCGGGTCGAGCGCGTTCGGCACCACGGACAGGCGGTCGCCCAGGTCAGGGACGCGGAGATTGATTTCGCGCCGGGTGAAATCGCTCACGCACCAGATGCGCGTGGTGCGGTGCAACGCCCAGTTTTCCAGCGCGCTGAACGGCCGCCACACCTCGATGCCATGGGCGACCAGGTAGATCCGGAGGTTGCGCCGGACCACCTGCACCAGCGCCGCCACCGGCAGTTGGCGCACATGGGTGCAGATGATCCGGTCGGCTCCGGCCGACAGTTGCCAGGCAGCGCGGACAAAGCGGAGCTTGTTCCCCCCACAGCCAACGGCCGGCCCGGTCCGGCTGCCCAGGGTCTCGCGCAAGCGCTCGGCGGGCAACACCCGATCATTGAACGCCACCACCCGCACTTCGGCGGTCTCCGGCCGGGCGGCGAGGGCGCGGAGGTAGAGGCGGGTGATGCGCTGGATCCCGCCGTCGCTGGCGAAGAGCTCGGGGCAGAGCAGGAGAATCTTCATGCGGGACGCGGGCGGTTGGCGAAGGCGATGAGCATCGCCAGACTCCAGACGCGCGACCAGGATCGCGAATCGTTCCCGGCAAGAAAGGTGTGCCAGCGCTCCTGCACGGCGGCCGGGACGAACAGCCCGCTGCGGCTGACGCTGGCGGGCGCAAAGGTGTCGTCGAGAAACGGCCGCAGCTCGCCGCGCATCCACACCGCGAACGGCAGCGTGAAACCGCGCTTGCGCCGCTCCGCGAGTCCGGGCGGCAATAGGTCGCGCACGGCGGCGACCAGGGCCGACTTGGGTCGGGCGGGCGTCGTCCGCCACTCCGCCGGCTGCCGCCAGAGCCAGGTGATGAGCGGGCGGTCGACAAACGGCACCCGCAGCTCCAGGGAGTGCGCCATGCTCATGATGTCGCTGTCGCGCAGGAGCACATCGGCCATGTAGCCGCTCAGCTCGGCCGCGCTGACGGCGGCGAGCGGGCCCGCCCCGGCGACCTCGGCCGCGAGCCGGCTCTCCTCGGGATGCGCGGCATAGGGCACGTCCCCGCTGAGCAGGGCGGCGCGGTCGGACTCGGCGAAGACGCGCCGGCGGAGCAGCGCGAGCGAGACGGCGTCATTCCCGTGGCGGAGGCAGTCCACGAGCTTGCGGTGCCGTTCGTCGCCCCGGCCCCAGCGCGCGAGCAGGCCCGTGCGCAGCGGTGCGGGCAGCGCCCGCCAGAGCGGCAGCCAGCGGGCCAGCCGGGGCACGTCACGAAAGGATGGATACCCGCCGAACAGTTCGTCCGCCCCGAGGCCGGAGAGCGCCACCGTCACCCCGCCGGCACGCGCGGCCTGGCTGACGTAGTAGGTGTTGATCCCGTCGCCGGTCGGCTGGTCGAGGGAGCGGACGATCCGGCCGAGGTCCGCGGCGACCTGCGCGCCGCCGAGCACGGTGGCGTGATGCTCCGCGCCGAGGTGGCGGGCGTTGTCCGCCGCGGCCTCCGCCTCGGAGTAGCCCGCCTCGCCGAAGCCGAGTGAGAACGTGCGCAGCCGGCCGCCGCCGAGCCGGGTCATCAGCGCGGCCACCACCGTGGAATCGAGCCCGCCCGAGAGAAACGCGCCGACTGGCACGTCGGCCACGACATGCGCCCGGATGCTGTCCTCCAGCTGGGCGCGGAGGCCGGCGTGGAAATCGGCGCGCGTGGCGCAGGGGGTGATGTCCGCCGCCGCCGCGTCGCGCAGGGACCAGTAGGTTTTTATCTCCAGGTTTCCCCCCTGCCAGACGGCGCACTCGCCCGGCCGGAGGCTGAAGACGTGGCGGTAGATCGTCTGCGGGGCGGGCACCGCCAGATAGGCGAGGTAGGCGCTGGCGGCGGCGGGGTCGAGGTCCGGATCGACCTGGCCGGAAGCGAGCAACGCGTTGAGTTCGGAAGCGAAGACGAGGCCACCGCGGGCCTGGTTCCGGAAATAGAGCGGCTTGATGCCGAAGGGATCGCGGGCGACGAGCAGGCGACGTTCCTGCGCATCCCACGCGGCGAAGGCAAACATCCCGCGCAACCGTGGCAAACAGGCTTCGCCCCATTCGGCGACGGCGGCGAGCAGCACCTCGGTGTCACACTCCGTGTGAAACGGCCGGCCCCGGGTGGCGAGCTCGGCCCGCAGCGCGCGGAAGTTGTAGATCGCGCCATTGAAAACGAGGTGCCAGCGGCCGTCGGGCGTGCTCATCGGCTGCCGGCCGTTGGCGGGGTCGAAGATCGCCAGCCGGCACATGCCGAGCGTGGCGTCACCCCAGGTGCCGAGCCCGTCGTCATCGGGACCGCGATGGCGCATGGCCGCAGTCATCCGCGCGACCGCGGCGGCCCGTTCAGCGGGGGCGTGCTGGGCACTCAGGAATCCGGCGATGCCACACATGGGTGCAAGGAAGGCTTCGCCCCGTCGCTTCCGGTGGAAGCAACCGTTTGGGCGGGGAAGTTCATCTGATCAGGCAGGGATTATGGCTAGGGTATTCACCCTAGATACGATTTCAAGAGATTGAATCCCGAGGAGCTTGCAACCGCTTTGTAGAACAGAAGTTTAAGGGCGTCATGCACAAACTGAGGCAGCAACGTCACGCGCCCCCTCCGGCGTGAATAGTTTTTCAACCAGCAGCAGGCCAAAATCGATGGCGGTGCCGGCGCCGCGTGACGTAAGCAGGCGACCGTCGGCGACTACGCGCTCGCCGGTGAGCAACCCGGGCAGTTCGGCGGCGACCGAGAAATGGGCGGTGTAGCGACGGCCGGTGAGCAGCCCCGCGTCAAGCAGCACGGTAGGTGCGGCGCAGATGGCGGCCAGCCACCGGTCGGCGGTGTGATGCCGGCGCACCGTGGCCAGCACCCGCGGATCGGCGCGCAGCAGTTTCACCCCGGGACCTCCCGGCAGGAAAAGAAGGTCGAACAGCGTTTCGCCGACCGCCGTCAGCGTGGTGTCGGCGTGGACCGTGAAGCCGTTGCGGCCCGTGACATGAATCTGTCCGCCGAGCGCCGCCGTGGTCACTTCGGCTCCGGCCCGTCGCAGCAGATCGACGGGCGCGACCGCCTCCAATTCCTCAAATCCTTCCGGCAAGATGGTGAGCACCGTGGGCATGGGCCATGGAAACAGTTTTTCCCGTCCATGCCCAATGTTTTTTGTGGTAACGCCGCCGGCGATATCGTGACCGTCGGAACCCCGCCTCCTTCCCTTCGGGCTTGGTCCGAAGGAGCCGACGCATATGGTCGGATCCCCACCAAACGTCATGCCAGATCCGACTTTTTCGATTTCCGTGCGGCGGGCCGCCGCCGCCGACATTCCCCGGCTTTGCGAATTGCTCGCACTGCTGTTCACGCAGGAGGCGGAATTCAGACCCGATGCCGGCCGGCAGTCCCGCGCGCTCGGGTGCATTCTCGACGATCCGGCCACGGGGATGATCGTCTGCGCCACCGCCTCCGATGGCGAGATCATCGGCATGGTGAGCCTGCTCTTCATCATCAGCACAGCCGAAGGTGGACGAGCCGCCTGGCTCGAGGACATGGTCGTGGATCCCTCCTGGCGCGGCCGGGGCGTCGGTGAACGGCTGCTGCAGGAGGCCGTCAGTCGCGGGCGGGCGGCGGGTTGCACGCGCCTGACTCTGCTGACGGATGAGACCAACGATGGAGCGCGGCGTTTCTACACCCGGGCCGGTTTCGTGGCGTCGCCGATGATGCCGATGCGGCTGCGGCTGTAAGCGACGAGTCCAACGCGGCGGGTTGCGGCCGAGGAAGAAGGGGTGGGAAAATAGCCCTTTCCGCACTGCGGACATTCCGACATACGGGACAGGGATGCCGTATCGTGCGCTCTATCTTTCCCTCTGGTTGATCCTGTTCGCCTACTGGATCGCCGGGGCCCGGGGCAACAAACGGACTGCGTATCGATTCAACCCGCTTTGGCGCGCTCTGGTGGTGCTGGGGGTCGCCGTCCTGCTCCGGTTTTTTGCCGGACGTCCAGAGTATTTCCAGCGCACTTTCATCGCCCGCAGCGATGTCAGCGAAGTGGCGGGGCTCATCGTCTGCGCGGCGGGCGTTGCGTTCGCCATCTGGGCGCGCCGGACGCTGGGCCGGAACTGGAGTGGCAATCCTACGATCAAGGAGGGCCACGAACTCGTCACCCGCGGTCCTTACCGGTTCGTCCGGCACCCCATCTATACGGGCATGCTGCTTGCGGCCGCCGGCACGGCCCTTGGGCACGGGCAGGTGCTGGACCTGGTGCTGCTTTTGGTCGCACTCGTTGTGGTTTGGTTGAAATCCCGGGTCGAGGAGCGGCTGATGCTGCGGCAGTTCCCGCAGGAGTACGCGTCGTATCGCCGGCGGACGAATGCGTTGATTCCATTTCTGCTCTGAAACCGGAGGCACGCGCACCCAACTTGGCGTGCGGGGCGCTTCGAATGCGAGTTCCCCTCACCGGTTGGGGGACATTATTCTCACAGCGCAATCCGCGCCGCGGTCTTGGCCCGCTCGAGGGCGGCGGAGAGGTCCGGCGGCTTGATGGGTTTGGTGAGATAGTCGTCCATGCCGGCCGACAGACAGCGTTCGCGGTCGCCCTGCATGGCGTTGGCAGTCAGCGCCACAATCCACGGCCGCACTTCGGAGTTTAACGTCCCCGTCCGCAGACGCTGGGTGGCTTCGAGTCCGTCCATCTCGGGCATCTGCACATCCATGAAAATGATGTCGTAGGGCTGGCGGCGCATGGCCTCGAGCACCTCGAGGCCGTTGGCGGCGACATCCGCGCGGTAGCCGAGGCGCGCCAGGATGTGCAGGGCGACCTTTTGGTTGACGGAGTTGTCCTCGGCCAGCAGCACCCGCTCCGGATGGGTGAAGCCGGCGGGTGGCAGCGGCAGGGCGGGGGCGGGCTTCGCCTCGGCCTGATCGCGGACAGCCAGACGGGTGAGGAGCTCGATGATCTGCGCCGGCTTGGTCGGTTTCGAGAGGAGGGCGGCGAACAGGGTTTTGTCGGGCACGAGGTCGCGCTGGCAGAGCGAGGACAGCAGCACGAGCGGCAGCGCCTCCGGCGGGCGCAACTGGCGGATGGCCTGCGCCAGCATGTGCCCGTCCATCTCGGGCATCTGCATGTCGAGGATGGCGAAGTCAAAGTGGGCCCCGGTCCGCAGCACCGCGAGGGCGGCGGGCCCCGAGTCGAGGCCGACGGACTGCATGCCCCAGTTCTGCGCGAGGCCGGTGAGGATGCGCCGGTTGGTGGCGTTGTCGTCGACAATGAGCAGGCGCCGGCCGGCCAGCGCGACCCGGGGCGAGCCGTGGTAGGGGCGGGGCTTGTTGGGCAGGGCCTCGACCACCATGCTGAAACGGAACGTCGAACCGCGGCCGGGCTCGCTCTCCACCGACATCCCGCCGCCCATCATCTCGGCCAGGCGCCGCGCGATGACCAGCCCGAGGCCGGTGCCGCCGTAGCGCCGCGTGGTCGAGGCGTCGGCTTGGGTGAACGACTGGAACAGCCGGCCGATCACCTCGGGCGCGATGCCGATGCCGGTGTCGGTGACGGCAAACTGGAGCCGCACGCGGCCGGGTTCTGGCAGCAGCTCGGCCCGCAGCGAGAGCACCACCTCCCCGCGCTCGGTGAACTTCACGGCGTTGCTCAGCAGGTTGACGAGGATCTGGCGCAGCCGCGTGACATCGCCGCGTACGGTCGGGGGCACGCCCTCGGCGATCTCGAAGAGGAGGTCGAGTCCTTTCTCCCCGGCCTGCGGGGCGAGCAGGTCGAGCGCCGCCTCAACGCACTCGCGCACGGCGAAGGGTTCCTGCTCCAGGTCGAGCCGGCCGGACTCGATCTTCGAAAAGTCCAGGATGTCGTTGATGACCGTCAGCAGCGCGTCGCCGCTCTGCCGGATGGTCTCGGCGTAGTCGTGCTGTTCCGGCGTGAGCGGCGAGTCGAGCAGGAGCGAGGCCATGCCGATGACGCCGTTCATCGGCGTGCGGATTTCATGGCTCATCACCGCGAGGAACTGGCTCTTCGCCACGCTCGCGGCTTCCGCGGCCTCCTTGGCCACCCGCAGCTCCTCCTCGGCCCGCTTGCGCTGGTCAATGTTCTGGATGAACCCCTCATAATAGAGCACCTCGCCGTGCTCGTCGCGCACCGCCCGCGCCTGTTCGGAAATCCAGATCACACCGCGGTCCTTGCGCCGCACCTGGTATTCGAGTCCGCGCACCTCGCTGTCCCGTTCCATCAGCGCCTTGAACGTGTCCCGCACCGTCGGATCGACGTAGATGCTCCGGGAAATGTCGCGCACGCTCTCGAGCAGTTCCTCGACCGAGGCGTAGCCGTACATCTGCGCGAGGGCCGGATTCACGAGGAGATAGCGGCCGTCGGGCGTGGATTGGAAGATGCCCTCGATGGCGTTTTCCACGATGCTGACATAACGCTGGAGCGAGGTGGGCCAGAGATCGGCGGGCGATGAAAGGGTGTTGGTGGCGGGCATGCGCACGCGTGCCGCACCCTTTGTGCCAGCGGCGGCCGCAAAAAACTTTTGTCCGGGAAATTGCCCGGGGCGCTAAAGACCGGCGCGGGTGTTCCGATTAGCCCGGGTTATGTTCCGCGAACCTGCCGCCTTCCCCCCGGCCCCGTGGCTGCGCCCGCCCGACGCGCCACCGCCGCGCGTCCCTGATCCGACCTGGGACCGGGTGCTGTTCCGGCCGCCGGGGCTGGACAAGTCGCACATCATCTTCGATCCGCCGCCCTACCGGAGCCTGTTTGCCACTCCGCCGTCCTTCGGGCGCAAAGGGGTTCGGACCGCCGGATCCTGAGTGGGTGGCCGTTGCCAGAACAAACTGCCCGGCTGCGGTCGCCGCCGGTCAACGACCGTTCGGAACCGGAGACGCCGGCGGCGCGGCGAAATCAAGCGGCAGACAAATGTGGTTTTGAATTTCTTCCGGAGACAGGCCGGTGCCAATGACGTTGAAATGATCCGTCCCGACCGACCACACCACGCGGAACTCACGCGAGTAGCGGATGGGCTGGCCGTCGAAATAATCGCGCGGCACCGCGGGCAGATAATCCGGCACCAGCGCGTCGAGGGTGGCGGGCAGTTCGCCATGTTCGCGGTCGTAAAGCAGAAGGGCGAGGAACGCTTCGTTGGCGGAGATGGAGGACTGAACGCGAAGCTGTTCCTCCAGCTCAGGCTCCCGATTGGGTTGGGCGATCATGCCCAGTAGTCGCCGGCCGATGAAATTGTCGGGACTGTAACGGCCGATTCCCTGCGGTTGGGCGGCTGCCACCAGTTCATCGGGCTTCAAATGGGCCAGCGTGCTTTCGGGTTGATCAATGGCGTTGAGTTGGTGGCGCAGATATTCGGCGCAAATCCGGAGCGTCCGGTTGGGCTTGAAGAGCAGGGGAATCGATGCCGCCAGTCTGAGGGCTTTGCCTGCGGTGGTGGCTGCAGGAGGCCAAGCATAGAAATAGGTGTGCATGTTTCCGTCGTTGAATGTCTCCGGTTCCGGCTCGTCAAAAGGCGCGAGACCTTGACCCGTGCGTTCCAGCACGGCGTTGAGATCACCCAGTTGCAGCCGCAGGGAGAGGGCGAACGAACCTTTGTCGGGCCGGTTGGCCTCCAGCAACTGGAGCGCCTGCCGGAGAAGGGCGGCGGGAGGTTTGAATTCAACTGCGATGCCTCTCAGCGATGCCAGCGTCATCCACTTGATGGTCCAGCCCCAGTGGTAGGTGAGGAGGGATCCGCGGCTGTGCTGGAGGTGCTGGCCGACTTCCAGGGTGGTGAAGAGAAACGTCATGGCCGTTTCGGGTTTGCCGCCGCGAGCCAGATCCCAGGCACGGATTTGCGCCAGCTGGTCAAGCGGGGGTTGTTCGGGCAGACGCAGGTTTGCGTCCCGGGGAACCTGGCTTTGCGGAGTGCGGGCGGCTTGTTCCCAGATCGGCCAGACGGCCTCGGTGCCGGCGAGCCATTGGTGCGCGAGGGCGGGATCCCAGTTTTTGCCCGTCAGCATGTCGCGACTTATTCTGCGTGCGTCATCATTGCCATCATTGAAGAGGTCGGCCTTGACGTTTTTCAACGCCACGGCTTCGGCCTGCTTGATGAGGGCGTAGGCGTTCTGGTCGACGGGAAGCTTGAGCCGCTCGACGAGAAGATCGCGCACATCGGGCGGCGGTTCGTCGGGTGAAAGGAAAAGCCAGAGCACGCCGGCCAGCAGGCCGAGACCAAGGGTGGCGGAAATCTTTTTTCCAATACTCCAGCGGCGTTGGGCGCGGGGTGGGGTGGGCGGCGCGGCCATGGCGAAAAGTGCGCCTGAATCCGTCCGGCGGTAAAGGCTGAAATGGTGGCGCTGGCGCCGGGATCGATACTCCCGGCTTGCTGTTCAGACACCTAGGTTGTCGTGGGTGGCGCAAACAGCAGCCCGCTGCGGCCAGCGGCGATCAGGGAGCCCCGTTGCCGGCGGCGGGTGCGGCCGGCGGTGGAGTCACCGGCGGGACACCCGACGGCGGCACACCCGGCGGAGGGAAGCCGGGCGGAATTCCGCCCGGGCCCGGCAACGGACCGCGTCCCCGGAATCCGCGCAGGCCCGCGGGCCGGACGCCGCGGTCCAGCGCGACGGGAAAGGGCACCGCGGTTTCCTCGATGGAGTTGAGGGTGCCGGAAATCTCCGGCACTTTCGGCGCATCGTGCAGCTCGAGCACGGTGATTTCGTTCGCGCCCGCCTTGAGCCACTGGGCGGGGAGAAACAGCGACCGGATGGCGCCGCGGTCGGTGAAGCGTCCGAGGTTGTGGCCGTTGACCCACACCACACCGAAACCCCAGTTGCGCAGATCGAGAAAGGTGCCACCCACTGCGGCGAGATCGAACGTGCCGCGGTAAAACGTCGGCCCGATGTGCGGAGCCGTCGAGGCCTGGAAGCTTGCTGCGCCCGCCGGCAGGGGCAGCGAGAACATGTCCCAGCCGGTCAACTCGGCACCGTCGAGCCAGGCGCCGCCGATGAGGCCCTTGCTGGCGCGGTCCTGGCTGGCGGCGTTGGTGATGACGCTGATGCGGCCCAGATTGTAGACCAGAATGTCGAGGGTGGCGGGGCCGGCCTCGTCGAGCTGGACCTTGCTGCTGTCGGGGCCGTAGCCGCGGAAGGCCTTGGCGACGGTATTGCCGTTCACCATCACGACGGCGTAGTCCTGCACCTGCTTCAGTTCGAGCGCGCCCTTGAGTCCGGCGGGGAAGGTTTTCCGGTAGAGGACGAAGCCGTAGTCCTGGTCGAGGTTTTCCATCGCGACAGGCTTGGCGGCCGAGCGGGTGGGGGCGGCGGGCAGAGTGGCGAGCAGCGGCTCATGCTCCGTCAGGCGGATGGCGGGCAGGGTGATGACGGCCGGGTCGGGCGGCGGTTCCGGTGGATGCAGACCGAGGCGGGTGCTGAGCAGGGTCCGGAGCGCGCGGTATTTCTCGGTCACGCGGCCGGCCTCGTCGATGGGCGCGCCATAGTCGTAGCTGGTCTGGACGGGCAGATACTCGTTGCACCCGTTGGAGAAGCCGTAGCTGGTGCCGCCAAAAAACATGTAGAGACAAAAGGAATTGCGGTTGTCGAGCAGGCCGCCGACCCAGTTGAGGGTGTCGTTGATTGCGCTGTTGCGGGTCGCGAGCGGCTGGCCGAGGCCGGTGAACCACGCGGTGTACACCTCGGGCACATAGATCGGAAAGTCTCCGAGGGCGGCCCGCAGCGACGGGCTGGCGGGACCCTTGAGTCCGTTCTGCTCTGCCATCACGCCGGGTAGCAGGCGGGTGGCGGGCGTGGGGAACGGGTCGCAGATGAATAGCTGGCAGTCAAAGCCGACGTCGCGGAAGATCTTGTGCAGCGCGACCATGTAGTCGTTGTTGGCGGGGCGGGCGTTGCCGTATTCATTTTCGATCTGCACCATGACCAGCGGACCGCCCCGGCTCACCTGCAGGTCGCCCACCTGCCGGTAGACCTGCTCGATGTAGCGCCGGCTCCACTCGACATACTTCGGATCGGCGGTGCGGATTTTCACATCGGGATATTTCGCGGTCCACCACGGAATGCCGCCGTATTCGACCTCGGCGCAGCAATACGGTCCCGGGCGCAGGATCGCCCACAGGCCGTTTTGGCGGCAGAGTTCCAGGACGTGGCGGACATCGGTCAGTCCGGAAAACGTAAACTGGCCTTCCTTCGTCTCAACCGTGTTCCAGAACAGATAGAAGCTGACCGCGTTCAGACCCATTGCCTTGGCCTGCTTGAGGCGCGTGTCCCAGTCCTCCGGCTGCACGCGGCCGAAGTGCATCTCGCCCGCGAGGAGCAGTGTGGGCTGGCCGTCGATGAAGAACTGCTGGTCGCGCGCCTCGAACTTGTGCGGCCGGCCGTCGGGGACGATGGTCGAGACGGGCGGCCCGTCCGCGGACCGAACAACGGAGGTTTGGGCGGAGAGGACCGCGGTGCAAACGCACGCGGCCAGGCAAACCAAACGGGCGGGGCGGATCAACGGCATGGGGGTGGGGTCTCCGGGGAAAAGGAGCAGTTGAGCGGCGGAGACAAAAAAGAGAAGGACAAATCGCGAAGGGCTGCGATATCCTCCCCGGACGCCCGGGCGGGCGGCGGGACTGGGCTAGGTCAGGTTTCGGCCAGCTCGGCGGACTGGCTCTCGGCGGCGACCGACTCCGCCTCCTCGGGCATGGGGAAATCGCGGACGAAATCGGCAAACTGGATGAGTTCAAAGCGGCCGTCATGGTGTTCCACGATGGCCGTGAGGGACTCGACCCAGTCGCCGGAATTCAGATAATGGATCCCCCCCACCTGCTGGTCGGCTGGAGTGTGGATATGGCCGCAGATCACGCCGACGCAGCCGCGATCGCGGGCGAGCCGGGCGATATGGCCTTCGAACTTGGAGACGTGGTTGACGGCGCTTTTCACCCGGCCCTTGATGGCCCGGCTCAAGGACCAGTATTCCTTGCCCCGCCAGGTCCGCCAGGCGTTGTAGGCGCGGTTGAGCCGCAGCAGCATCTGGTAACCCCAGTCGCCGAGGTGGGCGAGGAAGGCGAAGTTCTTCGTGATGGTGTCGAACACGTCGCCGTGGAGGACCAAATACCGGCCGCGCGCGCCCTCGTGGATGTGCTCCTCCACGATGACGAGGTTCTCAAACTCGAGCGGCAGAAATTTGGCGAGAATGTCATCGTGGTTGCCGCGCAGATATACCACCTGCGTGTCACGCTTCTCCAGTTTCTTGAGGACGATCCGGATGAACCGCGTATGGGCCTTGCTCCAGTTGCCACCGCGCACAAGCTGCCAGCCGTCGATGATGTCGCCGTTGAGGATGAGCTTCTCGCAGCGGACGTGGCGGAGAAAATGGTTGGCCTCGCGAACCTTGCTGTCGGGCGTGCCGAGGTGAACGTCGGACAGGATGACGGTGCGGACGTGAAGTTTCATGGCGGGAAAAGGGCGGGGTTGGCGCCGATCGGTTCGGGGTCGGGAAGCCCGGGCAGGCTGCCGCCAGCGGGGGTGGCGAGCACCCGTCGTGCGATCTCCCGGGCGGCACCGGTGCGGGCCAGCGGCGCCAGGGCGGAACGCCAGGCCTGCCAAACCCGCCCCCGGTCGGCGAAGGCCCGCCAGAGCGCGGCGATGATGGCCTCGGGGGTCTCGGCCAGCGCCCCGACCCCATGCCGGCGCAGCAGCTCGTAGTTGCCCTCCTCCTGGCCGGGCACGATCTGGTTGACGATCATCGGGCAGCGGGCGGCGATGGCCTCCTGGGTGGTGGCGCCGCCCGCCTTGCTGACGACGGCGTGATGGGTCATCAACAGGCGCGGAATCTGATCGGTCCAGCCGAGGATCTGCGCCGGCCGCGCTCGGCCCGCCGCCAGCGCGCAAAGCCGGCGGCGGAGCCGTTCGTTCCGGCCGACAGCGAACGTGACCTCCCAGTCGGATTCGGCCAGGAGCCGGCGGGCGGTGGCCTCGGCGTGACGGTTGCCGGAGTGGATGATGCAGAGCACCCGGGGGGCTGGGGCGGGACCGGTGGCGGCAAGGTCCGGCGGAAACAGCTCGTCTTCGTGCGCGTGAAAGAAGGAGTGAACGGGAAAACCACACACCTGCACGCGGTCCGGCGGGAGGCCGGCCTGGAGGAGCACGTCGGCCGAATCCTCGTTGGGCACGAACCAGCCGTCACAAGGCGCGCGCCACCAGAGAGAGTGGATGCTGATCGAGTCGGTGACGACATTGTAATGCGGGACCGTGGGCAGGCCGGACCGCGCCAGCCGGGCGAGCAGGTAGGCGTAGATCGGGTAGGTGCTGAGGACCACGCGGGGCCGGTCGCGTTGGAGAAGCATGGCGAGCAGACGCTGTTCGCGGCGCAACAGGAGGCCGAAGGACTGTGTGACCAGCGCCGAACGGTCCATCCAGGCGTAGGTGTGGCGCCAGAGCTGCGGGGCGTGGTTGATGAGGCCGAGGTAGGCCCGCCGGCTCAGGGCGTTCAGCCGCGGCGCGGCCAGCGCGAACACATCCGCCACCGGCGCGGAACCGGGACCGGCCTCCGCCTCGACCGCGGCCGCCAGGGCGCGGGCGGCGGCGTTGTGCCCCTCCCCGAAACCGGCGGTGAGAATCAGCACCCGCGCGGTGCGGGAACGTTCAACATCCAGCGGATCGGCCGTGGCGCACGTTGTAATGGGGGGGCTCATGGTCAGGCGGGCGCGACCGGCGCAGGAGATTGGGCGGAAGGTGTAGTCTGATCGAGGGAGGTTGGAGATTCGCAGCCCGCGGCGGCGGCGGCGAGGTCGGCCTCGAAACGGCCGATGACATTTTCCCACGACTGGGTTGCCACGGCGGCGCGGGCGGCGGGACCAAGACGGGCGCGCAGCGGCGCCTCGGTGGCGAGGCGCACTGCGGCGGCGATGAACTCAGCGGGCCGGTCGCACGGCACGGTGAGCCCGTTTTCACCGTGGCGGACAAACTGGCGGGCGGCGGCGTAATCGAAACCGGCGACGGCCAGTCCGCTGGCCATCGCTTCCGTCAGCACGTTGCCAAACGTTTCCGTGAGGCTGGCGTGCACATAGATGTCGGCCGAGGCGTAGTGCCGGGCAAGCTCCTCGCGGGGCACAAAGCCGGTGAAGGACGCCCAGGGGTGGGCGCGTTGCAGGCCGGCGCGCAGCGGGCCGTCGCCGACCAGCACGAACTGGCAGCGCGGGTTGGCCGCGCGCATCGCGGCGAAAGCGCGGAAGAGCAGGGGGTAGTTCTTCTCGGCCGCAATCCGGCCGGCATGAAACACCACCGGATCGGCCGGCGCGGCCCCCCACGCGACCCGCTGCAGGGAGGAGCGACGGCCGGGGTCGAACTGGCGCGTGTCCACACCGCGCGAGAGGACGGCGAGGTTTCGGAACCCGAACCCTGTCAGTTCGGCGCACAGCTCCGGGGTGGGGGCGAAGGTGCGCCGGGTGCGGTTGTGGACATGCCGGAGCCACCCCAGTGCCAGTCGGTGCAGCGGGGCGAAGCCATAGTGCCGGGTGTAGGCGTGAAAGTTCGTGTGGAAGCTCGAGGTGACGGGAATCCGGAGGGCCCGGGCCGCGCTGACCGCGGAGGCGCCCAGCGGGCCCTCGGTGGCGACATGCACGAGATCGGGGCGGTCCGCGCGCCAGGTCCGGCGCAGTCGGCCGCCCGCCGGCAACCCGAGGCGCAGCAGCGGATAACCGGGCAGCGGCAGACCGGGCAGGGGGACCTCCCGGAACTCCGGGTGGGCGGCGTCGCCGGGCAGGTCGGACCGGTTGGGCCGGTACACCGTCACCGCCTGGCCCCGCCGTCCCAGTTCCCGGGCGATGACGCCGAAAGTCATCGCCACGCCGTTGATTTCGGGCGGAAAGGTTTCGGTGACGAGGGCGAGTTTCACGGCATGGTGGGCGCGGCGGTGCGGCGAGGCTGACGCAGGCTGGCAGCGCCGGATGGCGATCCGGTGACGATCCGGTGACGATCCGGTGACAATCCGGCCAAATCCGCGCCGGTCGCCTTTTTTTGAATTGGGGATTGCGCTGGGGCGGCCGAATTCTACTTTCCGTCTTTTTACCCGCATGCAGTCGCACGGACCGAAACGCGTCTACACACCCCAATCCCTGGAATTTTGGTTCGGCCAGCTTGAGCTGGACTGGGAGGGGCATTTCAGCGCGGGCCAGCTGGAGGAGGGACGGCGGATCTACCGGGACAGCGAAGTGCGAGAGCTGGAACTGACCCATCATGACGCCATTATCCATCGCCGACTGGACAAAAAGGACGAGTACGCCGTGATCGAGTGGGATGGCACGGGGCAGCTGCAGGTCCGGGGCTCGTCGAACGACGCAGATTTTGCGCGCGCCCTCGCCGTCGCCGGCCTGCATGAGATTGAGGAGCTGGTCGCCGATGAAATTTCGCCCCTGCCCCGGACCACACCACCCTTCACGGGCCAGAGCAACGGCAACGGTTCCGCCACGAACGGCCATGGCCCCGTCCCCGCCTCGGTGGCCGTCCCGCCGGCCGGACCCGGTCAGCCTGCCGCCCCGGCCGCCGTTCCCGGACCCTCGCGCCCCCTGCACCTGGTGTTCAGCACGACCGCCGGCGGGCTGGCCTGCCAGGCCCTCTGGGTCGGCGCGGACAAGAAGCGCGTGCCGGCGCTGGGCATGGCGGCGCATACGCCGGGCAACGGCCATGTCACCTCGAGCGAACGCGCCAAGCTCATCGGACTCGCCGCCTACGCCCGCAAGGCCCACTTCCAGTATCGCAACGACACCGGGGCCTATGTCCTCGAGAACATCGCCGAGATCCCCAACTTCCTCAAGGGCACCCTCGCGGCCTGGCGGCGCCTCTTCAGCATCGAGCTGGACGCCAACGCGGCCAACCTGCTCCTCGGCACCCGGACGATCGAAATTGAGGCGGTCGCCGAACAGGGAACCGGGAGCCACGGCACCCCCGACGGCAGCCTGAACCTGCGCTGGATCTTCAAGGCGGGCGAACGGCTGCTGACCGACGCCGAGGTCACCGCCCTGGTGAAAAGCGGCACGTCACCCGTCATCCTGCCCACCGTGGGCATCGTGGCGCTGCCGACCGAGCAGCTCGCCTCCCTCGCCGCCTGGCGCGAGAATGTCGCCGCGACCCATGCGGACGGGCAGCTTTCGCCCTATCTGATCTTCTCGTTGTACAACGACACCCGTTTCAAGCTCACCCTTTCGTCCGAGCTCGAAGCATGGCGGCAGGGCGTGCTGCTCCCGCGGCCGGTCGCGGCGGTCCTGCCGGAACTGTTGCGGCCGTACCAGCGCCGCGGGGTCGAGTGGCTGCATCATCTGGCCGATGTCGGCTGCCATGGGCTGCTCGCCGACGAGATGGGGCTGGGCAAGACGCTGCAGGTGCTGTCTCTATTGGGAGCGCGCCCGATCTCGGACCTCCCGAGCCTGATCGTATGCCCGGCCAGCGTCGTGCCGGTCTGGCGCGAGGAGATGGCGCGATTCTTCCCGGCGATGGCGGTTGACGTCCTCAAGACCGGCCACGATTTCACCCAGCGAAAGGATCCTGCGGTCTGGCTCGCCAGCTACACGCAGCTCCGCAAGCACCGGGCGCTCCTGCCGCAGCAGGAATTCGGCTATGCCATCCTCGACGAGGGCCAGTTCATCAAGAATCCCGACGCCAAGATCACCCAGACCTGCTTCGCCGTGCGCGCCCGCCACCGGGTGGTGCTGACCGGCACTCCGCTGGAAAACCACCAGCTCGACCTCTGGTCAATCTTCCGCTTCCTGCTGCCCGGGCTGCTGGGGTCCCGCACCGGCTTTGAAGTATCGCTCGGGGCGGACCGGACGGAGACGCTCGGGCGGCTGCGGGCGCAGCTCGCTCCGTTCATCCTCCGGCGGACCAAGGGCGAGGTCGCGCAGGAACTTCCGCCCAAGGTCGAAATGGATCTGATCTGCCCGCTGACCGATGTGCAGCGGGCGCAGTATGCCCAGATTTGCAGCGAGGGGCTGCAGCGACTGGGCAACGACGTTGGCGCCGCCATGCGCGAGAAGTCCTTCGGTTTCCTCGCCCTGCTCACCCGCCTGCGCCAGACCTGCTGCGATCCCGATATGCTGCCCTGGCTCAAGGCCCCGCTCAGCGACTCGGGCAAGATCACCCTCCTGGTCCAGAAGCTGGCCGAAATTGTCGGCAGCGGCCACAAGGTCGTGATCTTCTCCCAGTTTGTGATGCTTCTCGACCGGGTGCGCGAAGCCCTGATCCAGAATTTCCCCGACCTGCCGCGCTATGAGCTCACCGGCATGACCCTGGACCGGCTCAAGCCTGTGCAGGGCTTCCAGAACGCCGCGGGTGCCGCCGCCATGCTGGTCTCGCTCAAGGCGGCGGGCACCGGCATCACGCTGCATGCCGCGGACTACGTCTTCCTGCTCGACCCGTGGTGGAATCCCGCCGTCGAAGCCCAGGCCGTGGATCGCGTGCACCGCATCGGACAGAAAAGCACGGTGTTCGTCTACCGGATGGTCACCGCCGGCACCATTGAGGAGCGCATCCAGGTGCTGAAAGCCTCCAAAAAGGATCTGTTCGACAAGCTCATCGGCGGCCTCGGCGGGGATTTCGACCTCAGCCAGCATTTTACCTCGCTGAACGAACTGGTGCAGCTCACCACCGCGCAGGTCGAGGCCGAGCCGGCCCCCTGAGGGCTCTGGCCGCGACGCCCTAGCGGCGGCGTGCTGTCATGAAATGGAACGCGGTTAATCACCCGTTCGTAACCTGACCGTCACGGGATTGTAACAATTGCCCGGCATTCTCGGTGTGTTGACCGCGTGTTTTAGGCGCGCGGCCGGCACCCAACCCAACCGACCGAACCAAGAACACCATGGCTATCAACTCCCTCAAACGGCTGGCGCTGCTCGGCAGCGTGGCTATCGGCCTGGCCCTCCCGGCCCGCGCCCAGGACAGCGGACCCCTGCTCGACCTCCTCGTCAAGAAGGGCATCGTCAACGATCAGGAGGCGGAGGATATCCGCGCCGCCCTGGTCAAGGACTTCGCCGCCAACACCTCGGCGGGCAAGCTCAACCTCAGCCCGGCGCTGACCGAATTCGCGTTGAGCGGCGACATGCGTCTCCGCGAACAGTTTGAGACGCAGCGCACCATCGCGGTGCCCGGCACCGCTTCGGTGGCCAACGAGCGGGAGCGGGTGCGCCTGCGCTTCCGCCTCAACGGCGACCTCAAGCTCCAGAGCGGCTGGGGCGCGGGTTTCTCGCTGCAAACCGCGCAGAACGCCGACTCCGCCAACCAGACCCTCGATAACATCGGGACCAACTACGGCATCTATCTGGCCCGGGCCTATGTATCCTACCAGCCCAGCCTCAACTGGTTTTTCACCGGCGGGAAATTCAAGAACCCGTTTTTCACCACCGATCTCGTGTGGGACGCGGACATCAATCCCCAGGGGTTTGCCGAGACCCACACCACGTTTCTCAACGGCAAGGACACCTTCGAGGTGCGCGCGGGCCAGTTGGTGATGAAGGATAACGCCGAGGCCATCGCCGCCGGCGCGGCGCCCACCACAGGCGTCGATGCCTGGCTGTTTGACCAGCAGCTGGTCTACACCAAATGGTTCGGCGCGGAGAACCTGAGCGACGTGCTTTTCGCCCCCGGTTTCATGTTCTACAACGCGTCGACAATCACCTCACAGGTGAGCGGCACCAACAAGGAGCAGGCCTACAACGGCAGCACCAAGTACCTCAAGATCGTCACCCTGCCCGGCGAAGTGAATTTTGCCAATATCTACGGCACGGGCACCCAGCTCAAGACGTACTGGGATTTCACCTATAACACCGCGGCCAACGACCGCGCCCACCAGTCCGTCGCCAATGGCGGCTACGGCCTCCCCGCGACCACCAACAAGGGCGCCATGTCCTGGCTCGTCGGCCTCGGCTACGGTTACGGCCAGGGCAAGAACAAGGGTGATTACAGCCTCAAGGCCGATTACCGCCAGACCGGCATTTCCGCGCTCGATCCGAACATCACCGATTCCGACTTCGCCTTCAACCGCCTCAACCAGAAAGGCTACAAGTTCTCCGGCTCCTACAACCTCACGGATTTTGCCAGCCTAACGGTTACTTACTTCATCACCTCGCGCCTCAACGATTCGATCAACACCAAGGCCCCGGCCTTGGCGGCGGATCCCACTCTCAGCGACCTTAACAGCACCAACACGCTGCAGGTCGACCTTAACGTGAAGTTCTAACCCCCAGACCGCCCAACTCCCACTCCCATGAAAAAATCCATCCTGTTCGCCCTCGCCGCCCTGGCCGCCACCGGCGTCGCCCACGCGCAAAAGCTCGTCATCAAGGGGTCCGACACCCTCGGGGCGAAACTCGTGCCGACCCTCGCCGAGGAATACAAGGCCAAGCACCCCGGGGTCTCGTTTGAGATCGCCGCCGAGGGCTCGACCACCGGCATCAGCGCCATCATCGACGGCACCGCCCAGATCGGCATGTCCTCGCGCCGCGCCAAGCCGACCGAGATGTCCGCCGCCCAGGCCAAGGGCGTCAACATGAAGCCGACCATCGTCGCCTACGACGGCATCGGGATCATTGTGAACGAGAAATGCCCCGTGGCCAAGCTCACCAAGCGCCAGATCGAGCAGATCTTCGCCGGTGATATCACGGACTGGTCCGCCGTCGGCGGTCCGGCCGGCCCGATCTCGATCTACACCCGCAACACCTCCTCCGGCACGTATTCGGACTTCAAGGACCTCGCGATGAACAAGCGCGACTACGCCCCGTCGTCCCAGAAGATGGCCGGCAACGAGCAGATCGCCGCCGAGGTCGCCAAGAACGTGAACGGCATCGGCTACGTCGGCCTCGCCTACATCACGGATCCCGGCATCAAGGCGGTCGCGGTTGATGTGGAAGGAGTCGCGCTGCTCCCCAGCAAGAAGACCGTGCTCGACAAGACCTATCCGTACGCCCGGCCGACGTTCTACTACACGAACGGCGAGCCCACGGGCGAGGCGGCCAAGTTCCTCGAGTTCACCCTCAGCGACGAGGGCCAGGCCATCGCCAGCAAGATCGGCTTCGTCCCGCTCAAGTAACGGGCGGTTGTCACGCCAATGTCACCGGGGCCCGCTTGACCGACCGTCAGCGGGCCCTCCTTTTTAGCCGCCTTCCAATCCGGTTTCCGTCCGGTCCGCACTGCCATGCCGTCCGCCCCCCCCGATCCGCCGTCACCGTTTCCCATCACCAAGGCGCGCACGCACCTGCTGGGGTTGACCTTTGACGAATGCATCCAGGTATTCTTTGGCGGCAACGCCGTCATGGCGGTGGTGATTCTCGGGTTGATCACCTTCTTTCTTTTCAAGGAGGGGGCCAGTTTCTTCGGCCAGAACCGGGAAAACCTCACCGTCTACCGCCGCGCCGGTCTCGAGTATGTCGATTTCATGCGCCAGCAGGAGCAGGATCACACCGCGCTCACGCGCTACCTGTCCGACCTGCGCCTCCGCACCCTCCAGCACCTGACGGGCCCCGGCGGGCTCACGCTCGCCGCCGCCAACACGCAGCTCGCCCCTTTTGACGAATTTGCCAACCGCTACAGCGATGCGGTAGTGCCCCTGCGCGGGTTTGTCTCCGACCTCACCGATGTCGCCACGGCGATCAAGACCAAGTTCATCGTGATGGGGGACAATAAAACCCAGCGAGAACAGCTCCTCGGTGCCGGCAAGACCGCCGAAGCCGCCGCCGTGGTCATCACTCCGGTCGACTTCAAAGCGGAGTTGGCCCCCCTCGTCGGCACGCTGCCCGCCTACCGCGACCTGAGTACGGCGTTTGCCAAAAGCCTGACCGAAGCCATCGCTTCCCCGCCCAAGCTGCCGACGCCGGAGCTGCAGGCGCGGATGGAGCGGTTCCGCGCGTTGACTCAGCAATATCTGGTGTCTTTTCCAGCCACCCTCAAGAACCTCGAGTCCTGGGACTACCTCAAGCCGGTTCCGGTGTGGCAGGCGTTCACCGCGTTCCTCTTCGGCAAGGACTGGCTCACGGCGAGTTTCTGGCAGGATTGGTATGGCATCGTCCCGCTCTTTGTTGGATCCCTGCTCGTATCCGTGATCGCCCTGCTGCTCGCGGTTCCGCTCGGGGTGGGGGCGGCTATCTACGTCAATCAGATCGCGAGCCCGTTGGAACAGCGGCTGATCAAGCCCTCGATCGAGTTCATCTCGGCCATCCCGTCGGTCGTGCTCGGCTTCTTCGGCATCGCCGTGTTGGGTGAGGCCCTGCGCGCCCTGTCGCACGTGACCTGGCTGAGTTGGGTGCCCGGCTTCCCTTTTGCCGAGCGGCTCAACGCCCTCACGGCGGGGTGCCTACTGGCCCTCATTGCCGTGCCCACCATCTTCACCCTGGCGGAGGACGCGCTTAACAACGTGCCGCGCTCGTTCAAGGAGGCGTCGTTCGCCCTCGGTGCGACCCGGCTCCAGACCGTCCTGCGCATCATTGTGCCGGCTTCGCTCTCCGGCATTGTCTCCGCCGTGCTGCTCGGGCTGGGTCGCGTGATCGGTGAGACGATGGTGGTGCTCCTCTGCGCGGGCAACCGCATTGCCAGTCCCGATTTCACCGCCGGACTCGGGGTGGTGACCCAGCCGGTCCACACCATGACCGGTATCATTTCGCAGGAAATGGGCGAGGTCGTGCGCGACAGTATCCAGTATCGCGCCCTGTTCGTCGTGGGCATCGTGCTCTTCTTCCTTGCGTTGCTGATCAACTTCCTCGCTCAGAAAATCGTGCGGAAATACCGCATTTCGATCGGCTGACCCGTCCCATGAACCCGGTTCAACACCCGTTTACGGCGCGTAAAAATCGCAGCCGCGCTCTGGAAAAGCTCACGTTCTGGCTGTTCCGTCTGGCCACCTATCTGGTGCTGGCCTGCGGCTTTTTTGTCTTCGGCAACATATTCATCAAGGGTGCCGGCACCGTGTTCAAAAAGAGTTTCCCCTTTGTGAACACGGTCTTCCTCACCGAGGCGCCGGAATCGCTCTACGTCTTCACCTATCAGGGCACCAAGATGGAGCTGGGCGACCGGGACTACCGGGCCTTTCGCGCCGCTGAGGAAGCCAGGGCGAAGGCGGCCGGCCAGCCGGTCCCGCAGTTCAATGCCGAAAGCTACGTCTATTCCGCCGGCGGCATCTTCCCCTGCATCGTCGGCACCGTGCTGCTGGTGGTCGGCTCCATGGCCATCGCGCTGGTGCTCGGCGTCTGCGCGGCCATCTACCTCAACGAATACGCCCGCGACGGCCGCTTCATCCGCTTCGTCCGCCTCTCCATCCTCAACCTCGCCGGCGTGCCTTCGATTGTCTTCGGCCTCTTCGGCTTCGGCCTCTTCGTGCTGTTCGCCCCGCGCCTCGGGGTGGCTCCCGATCCCGAGAAGTGGCATTTCCGCCTCTGGCCGCTGCATCAGTATGTCAATTTCGTCGGCTGGGGCGTCTCACTTATTTCAGGTTGGTTCACCCTGGCGTTCATGGTGCTGCCGGTGATCATCACCGCCTCCGAGGAGGCGCTCAAGTCCGTCCCGCGCGGTTTCCGCGAGGGCTCGCTCGCGCTCGGGGCCACGAAATGGCAGACCATCCGCAAGAACGTGCTGCCCTACGCCCTGCCGGGCATCCTCACCTCGTCCATCCTCGGCATCGCCCGCGTCGCCGGCGAGACCGCGCCGATCATGTTCACCGCCGCGTTTGTGGTGCGCGACAAGCTGCCGTGGGAGGGCCTCGACCACTGGACCGACTTCTTCTTCCAGGGCGTCATGGCGCTGCCCTACCACATCTACGTGGTCTCCTCCAAGATTCCCCAGAACGAATACACCGCCCGGGTGCAATACGGCACCGCCTTCGTCTTCCTCTTTCTGGTCGCCGTCATCGCCCTGGCTTCGATTCTGCTCCGCAACCGGCTCCGCAAACGCTACCAATGGTAACCGCCCCCACTTCCGCCGCGCCCATGGAAAACACCGCCGCCCCCAGCACCCTCACGATCAAGGTCCCGGGCGCGCCCGCGGCCGACCCCGGCGTGGCGTCCACTCTCATCGAGATCAGCGATCTCGACTTCTACTACGGCGCCAAGCAGGCCCTCTTTGATGTCAATCTCCGGCTCGACGAGAAACGTGTCACCGCCTTCATCGGTCCGTCCGGCTGCGGCAAGTCCACGCTGCTCCGCTGCCTCAACCGCATGAACGACCTCATCGACGGCACCGCCATCCGCCGCGGCGCGATCAAGGTCCGCGGCATCGACATCTACGGTGCCGACGTCGACCCGATCGAGCTGCGCAAGCGGGTCGGGATGGTCTTCCAAAAGTCCAACCCGTTCCCCAAGTCCATCTACGAAAACATCACCTACGGCCTTCGCATCCAGGGCGTGCGCAGCAAGACCCGGCTCGACGAGGTGGTCGAGCGCTCCCTCCGCGGAGCCGCGCTCTGGGACGAGGTCAAGGACCGCCTCCACGAAAGCGGCCTCGGCCTCTCCGGCGGCCAGCAGCAGCGCCTCTGCATCGCCCGCACTATCGCGGTCGAGCCCGAGATCATCCTGATGGACGAGCCCTGTTCCGCCCTCGACCCCATCGCCACCGCCAAGGTCGAGGAGCTCATCCATGCGCTGAAGAAGCAGTTCACGATCATCATCGTCACCCATTCCATGCAGCAGGCCGCCCGGTGCTCCGACAAGACCGCATTCTTCTACATGGGCAAGCTGATCGAATATGCCGACACCAGCACGATTTTCATGAATCCCGCCAACCCCCAGACCGAAGCCTATGTCTCCGGTCGGTTCGGCTGACCGACGCGGCCAGTAGCGAGCAGCGGGTAGCGAGGAACGAGCATCCCAAACCATCAATTCAAGCACCGTCTATCCGCCTCCTCCGATTTCCGTTTTTCAGCGTTTCAGTTTTTCAGCTTTTCCTTCCTTCTTCCGCTTTCCAACCATGACCCGTTTTTTCGACTCCGAACTCGAGACCTTCCGCTCCAGCCTCATTCTGATGGGGGAGACCTCGATCCGCCAGGTCCGCGATGCCCTCACCGCCCTGGTCGGGGCCGATATTGCGCTGGCCGACCGCGTCATCGCCGCCGATGACGAGATTGACCGCCTCGAGATCCGGATCGATGACGAGGCCATCCGCTACATGAACCTGCGCGCCCCCGTCGCCACCGAGCTGCGCCTGGTGATCGTCGGCATGAAGGCCTCCCATGACCTGGAGCGGGTGGGGGATGAGGCCACCAGCATTGCCCGGCGCGCCGTCAAGCTCGCCTCCGAGCCCGCCCTCAAGCCCTACGTGGACATTCCCCGCATGGCCACCATTGCGATTGAGATGCTGCGCGACGCCATGGACTGCTTTCTCCAGGTGGATGCCGAGAAGGCGATTGCGGTGATCAAGCGCGACTCCGAGGTCGATGCCATCAACCGCCAGCTCTACCGGGAGCTCACCAGCTTCATGATTGAAAACCCCGCCACGATCAGCCGCGCGCTGGAGCTCATGTTCATCTCCAAGTCGATCGAGCGCATCGCCGACCACGCCTCCAACATCGCCGAGGAGATGGTATTTCTCGCCCAGGCTCGCGATATCCGTCACTCCGATGGCTTGAAGAAAAGCGGTGACCTGTGACTGGGCTGAGTTCCGGTGGCTTGTGACCACCTTGGGGACGCGACGCCATCGTCGCGTCTTATCCGCCCGGCTGAAATCCGAAAGGTCGGCGCGGTGCCCTCACCCCGCGGGTTGGACCGCTGCAAATCGTTCTCGTTCTCCTACTCATTCTCTTTCTCACTTGTGGGTTCTTGGTCTTGATTCTGAGAACGAGTAAGAGAAGGAGAACGAGAACGATTTTCGGATATGGAATAGCAAACGCCAGGGGCTGCCAGTTCACCCCTCAGCGCAACCCCCGCACTAGGCGCAGCTGGGCGATCAGGCGGTGGACGTTTTCCGGCGCAATCCGGTCCGTGATCACCGAGCGCGGATAGTTGTGTTCCACATCCAAATGCACGCCCGCTTCGCTGCCGGGCCGCACGAAGTCCTCCACAAAATCCATCCCGCCGCGCGGTTTGATCCACCGGTAGTACGGGTCGGGATCGTCGGACTCGATTACGATGTCATCATGCAGGAACACGTTGCAGTAGAGCGTCAGATCCCGGAACGAAGCGAACCAGGTCGGTGGATTCAGCAGGGAGTCTCGAATGTTGATGGTCATCGAGGAATCTGCGGTAGCAGCATTGCTGCCAATAACGGCACACCGGGGATTTTTTTTACCGTGACGTGGCCGGCTCCGGCATGGTTCCATCAACCCACCTATGAATCATCCGCGCAAACCGGTCCTTCTTGTCATCCGCGATGGCTGGGGCAGCAATCCCCATCCCGAACAGGACGTCTGCAACGCCGTCCATCTCGCCCGCAAGCCGTGCGATGACGCCCTGCACGCCGGTTCCCCCCGCACCCTGGTCGCGGCCAGCGGACTCGACGTCGGTCTGCCCGACGGCGTCATGGGCAACAGCGAGGTCGGCCATGAGAACATCGGCGCGGGCCGCATTGTCGACCAGGAGCTCGTGCGGCTGAACAAGCTCTTTTCGGAGAAACGCCTCGCGGCCAATCCGGTCTGGCGCGCTGCAGTCGCACGCGTCCGGTCGCATCCCGGCGCCAAGCTGCACCTGATGGGGATCGTGAGCGACGCGGGCGTCCACGGGATGCTGGAGCACCTCTACGGCATCCTGCGCCAGGCGAAGGAGGACGGCCTCGGCGCCGGGCAGGTGTTCATCCACGCCTTCACCGACGGCCGCGACACGCCGCCGCAGAGCGGCCTCGGCTACATCCGCCAGGTCTCGGCCCAGTGTGCAGCCATCGGCGTCGGCCGGATCGCCACCGTGTGCGGCCGCTTCTGGGCGATGGATCGCGACAACCGCTGGGAGCGCGTGCAGCAGGCCTACGACATGTTGACCGGCCGCGCGGCGCTCGCCAGCGCCCCGAGCGCCGAGGCGGCGGTGGAAAATTATTACACGCATCCACTCAGCCCGACGCAGAACGGTGACGAGTTTGTGCCCGCCACCTGGGTGACCGGGGCCGACGGCAAGCCGGTGGCCACGATCGGCAATGGCGATTCCGTGCTGTTCTACAACTACCGCGGCGACCGGCCGCGCGAAATCACCCGCGCATTTGTAATGGACGATTTTGCGGGCTTCAACCGCGGACCCAAGCTCGACCTCTACTACGCGACCATGACCGAGTACGAGAGCGGCCTGCCGGTGCATGTCATTTCACCCAAGCCCGAGAAGTTGAAAAACATCCTCGGCGAGGTTGTGGCGGCCGCGGGCATCGCGCAGTTCCGCTGCGCCGAGACGGAAAAGAACCCGCACGTGACCTTTTTCTTCAACAACTACCGCAAGGAGCCGTTTCCCGGCGAGGAGCGGGCGTGCCCGTCCAGCCCCAAGGTGCCGACGTATGACATGCAGCCAGAGATGTCCGCGGCGCAAGTGACGGAACTGGCGAAGGCGGCGATCCTCTCCGGCAAATACGGCTTCATTGCCGTGAACTACGCTAATCCCGACATGGTGGGCCACACCGGCTCGCTGCCGGCGGCGATCAAGGCGGTGGAGGCCACCGATGCCGGGGTGGGCGAGCTGCTGGCCGCGCTCCGGCAGGTGGACGGCCGCGCGGTCATCCTGGCCGACCACGGCAACTGCGAACAGATGTGGGATTTCGAGCACAACTCGCCGCACACCTCGCACACGTTGAACCTCGTCGAGGTCTTTGTCGTCGGCGAAGGCTTTGCCACCGGCAAGACGAAGCTGCGCACCGGCGGCCGGCTGGCCGACATCGCCCCGACCGTGCTGGCGCTGATGGGCCTGCCCAAACCCGTCGAAATGACCGGCGAAAGCCTGGTGGTCACCTGAGCCGGGTTGGCCCCGGGTTTCACCTGACGCCCGCCCGGCTCTCCGTGGGCGGATCGGGCGGGGCGGCTCACTCCTTCAACTTGATCCGGTAACGGGCGAGGGAGCTGCCCTCCAGGCTGGCGAGCTGGGCGAGCGCCGTGCGCAGGCTGACGCGGGCCTGAAGTTCGGCAATCCGGGCGGTCCCGAGGGCATCCTCGGCGTCCTGCACAAAGCGGAAGGTGTCGAGGCCGGCGTCAAAACGGGCCTTTTCCAGCTCATACTGCTTTTCGCTGAGCTGGCGGGAGAGGGCGGTGTTGGCGACGCTTTCCTGGCTGGTCAGGACATTGCGGACGGCGGTGCGCACCTGCACGAGCAGGTTCTGGTCGATCTGGCCGAGCGCGGCCTGCTGGCTGTCCAGGGCCGCGATGGCCTGGCGGTAACGGGCGTTTTCAGCCCGGAAGCCCCACGGGAACGTGAGGGAGAGGCTGAGCTGCCAGTCGTAGCCGCGGCCCGAGGGCAGCTGGTCGACCACATTGCCATAGGATCCCTCTAGGCTGTTGAGGCCGAGGCCGCCGCCCAGATTCAGCTGCGGGCGGAGGCTGTCCTTGGCGATGCGAACATTGATCTCCGACTCCTTCAGCAGGGCGCGGGCGGTCACATAGTCGGGCTGGCCGGTTTTCGCGAGGGAGTAGGAATTGGCGACGGAGACCGCCGGCACCGGATCGTCGGGCAGTTTGACCGCGCCGAGAGTCTGGTCGAATTCAAAGCGCCCGATGAGTTGAAGCAGGGCATCCTCGCTGTTGTGGAGAGTCTGATCGGCGAGGAGGAGATTTTGTTGGGCATTGGCGACCCCCACCTCGGCCTGCAGCACCTCGAGGTCCGTGAGGACGCCGGTGGAGCGGCGGATCTGGTTTTCATCCAGCAGCTGCTGTGCGACCTTGAGGGTAAACTGGCGGACGCCAAGTTGTTCGCGGGCGAAGGCGAGGTTGAAGTAGGCCGACTCCACGCCGCTGATGACCGTGAGCACGGAACTCTTGAGGCTGGCATCGGCAGCAACGACGCCGTACTGGGCGAGCTGGCGGGGCGCGAGATTGATCTCACTGCCAGCACCCTTGAGCAGCGGCTGGGTGACATTGAGGGCGAGCGCACCGTTGAAAGCGGGGTTGAGGGGAGTGCCGCCACCGCCGCTTTTGTTGCTGGCGAGGTTGGTGCTGACGGCAAACGTCGTGCCGGCCTCGATTTTGCGGCTGACACTCAGGACCGTGCTGGCGCTGTCTCGCTGCGAGCCGGAGACGATGTTGCCCAGGGCGGCCGACCGGGAGTAACCATCGGTTGTATTCAGGGCGACGCTGGAGTCAAAGGCGGCATCGGCCTCGATGAGGCCTTCGCGGGCGCTCGAGCTGGAATACCGCTGGATTTCAATGCTGAAATTTCTGTCCAGCGCCCGGGCCACGCATTCCTCCAGGGTCAGGACCGGGGTGACCGGTAAAGCAGCCACGGCCGGGGAGGCCGGGGCCGCGGTTTCGGCCCGGGTGGATCCCGGGGCGAAGAGAGTGAGGGTGATGGCGCAGAGCAGGGGGGCGCGGTTCATGGCGGGGAACGGAAAAGCAGAAGCAAAAATCGGATTCCCCTCCGCGGCGAGCGCCAAATCTACTGTTTTTCAAACTCCCCGCTCGACGTGCGCTTGAGCACCGTGAAGCCGGCTGATTTGGCGCCCGAGATCGAGAGGGGCTTCAACACCTTGGGGGTGTTGACCGCATGGATCAGCGACCGCTGGACGGGCTGGCCGCAAGTGGGGCAATCGGCCAGCGCGGCAGCGGCCGCCGGTTGCTGGATTTCAAAACCTGCGCCGCAAAGCCGGCAGGGCGGCTTGACGGGGGCATAGCGGTAAAGCGGCATGGGGGAGGCGCGCGCAGCCGACCGCGGACCGGCGGCCTCAGGGCGCCGGAATCGCGGCGGCTTTGGTCTTTTCGAGCTCCTGCTGCACCAGTTCCACCAGATAGCTGTTGCCATTGCCATTGGCGACCTGGCTCGCGATTTGTTGCTTGAGGGTGGCAAACTTGGGGTTGGCAGCCGTAAGGTCGGGCAACTGCTTGTCCGCCGCAAACACCAGGAGACCTTTTTCGATCGTCCGGGTGCCGTCCGCTGCAGATCCCGCCACGAGGGCCATGGGGGCGATTTCGCCCTTTTGCAGGGTGATGAGAGCGGCCAGGACGTTGTCATCCAGTCCCTCCGGGCGCGGGCGGGTGGCCAGGGTGAAGCCCGGGTAGTTCTTGGTCTCAATCTTGGTACCGGCCGTGGCGGCCGCTTCGGTCACCGCCTGGTCAAACGTCTCTCCCGCCTTGAGGCTGGCCGAGAGACGCGTCTGGAGCGACTTGCCCAGTCCCGAAAACAGGATGTCCTTCTGATCCTTGCGGTAATCGGCGAGCACTTTCTCTCGGACCTCGGTGAAAGCGGGCTGACGCGGCGCGATGGCGGCCTTCCAGATCAGGATGGCGGAACCGTGGCCGGTGGAGATTGCATCGGAGAAAGGATGATCGGCGCCGAGCTTGAACGCCTCGGCGGCGGCCTCGGGCTCACCGCCGAGTTCGGCGGGGGCGGAAGTCCGGGAGAAGGCCGGCGCCGATTTCACCGTGAGCTTGCTTGCCGCAAGCAGCGGGGCGAGCGTGGCCGGGGTGATTTTCTGCTCGAAGAGACTGACGGAGAAATCGGCGGCGGCCTTGGCGGCAAGGCGGTCGGAGCGTTCGCGCCGGAGGGCTTTCTCCACCTCCGGGCGGACGGCGGCGAAATCCGCGTCGGGTGTGGCCGGAGCCTGGAGCAGCGCGGGTGCGGTGGCGGGTGTCGCCGGGGCGGGTTTCGGGAAGCGTGAGGGATCGGCGTCGAAGTATTTGCGCACCTCCGCGTCGGCCAGGGTGACCTGCGCCGCATAGGCGTCGGAGGGAAAATCGAGATAGTCGACGCTCACCTGCGCCGGAATCTGATAACGGGCGGCATTGGACTCAAAGTATTTGGCCAGGGTGGCGTCATCGACCGTGATGGTCGGGCTGTAGGCGGCGTAGTCCACGCTGGCGACAGTGAGATTCCAGACAGATTCGCCGAGCAGGAGTTCATGGCGGATGTCGCTGGGGAGCACATAGCCCGGGCCGGAGAGCAGACGCTGGACCTGTTGGGCGCGGAGGTCGTCGGCCAGAATGCGGGCGACATCGGCTTCGGTCATCCGGGGGTTGGTCTGCAGGCTGTCGCGAAAGCGGGCGTAGACTTTCGGATCGAACTTGCCGTCCGGGCCGGCAAAGGCGCGCAGGGTGTACAGGTAGGGTGTGATCTCGCTTTGGGACGGGGCGGGCAGGCCGAGTTCGTCGGCGAGATGCAGGGCGGCCTGGCGGGTGAAGGCGTACTGTTCGAGCTGGGCCTCGTCGGGAATCGAGTAGCCCGCCTGGAGGTAGATGCTGAGCTGCGCGTCGCCATTGATCTGGCGGGCGTCATCGGCGGAGTTGAGGTTCAGACCGAAAAACGGCCGGTTGGGCCGCTCCTGGTTGCCGGCGCGGCCGATGCCGGGGGAGGCCCCGATCGTGAAAATAAATGAGATGATGGTGACGGCCAGCAGGGCGGCAAAGATGACTTTGAAGTGCTGCTGGAAGGTTTTCTGGATCCAAGTGATCATGGAGATAAACCGCCGACGCTACGATGGGCGGGGGGTGTGTCAACCGCCGGTTGCGGAATCGGAGGGGGAGGCGGACCGCCGGTCCCGGACGGGCAGGGGGTGGTCGGCGAGCAGCCGGTCGAGCGGCTGCTGAAAGAAGTCCGATCCCAGCGAATCCTGCAGGGCGGCGTGGTAGGCGCGGACGACCGGGTCTAATTCCGCGACACTGGCCCCGGCGGGGCTGTCGCCGAAATCGTCATCGAGCTGCTTGAATCCCCCGAGGGTGATGCGGCTGAGGGGACGGGCCGGCTGGTAATGAAACTCCGTCGCCTTGCTCTCGGCCGGGGGCGGGACGGGGGAAATCAGCTCCAGCTGAACAAGGCGGTTGAGGCATTCGTTGAGCAGTTGCATGGGCACCTTCAGCTGGTCCCCCAGTTCTTCCGCGGTGCAGGGTGGCTGGCAACCCTGGAAACGTCGGCCGACGGTGAGCAGCACCAGGAGGGAGAGCCGCTGGCGCATGGCACCCGCGAGGCCGCCCCAGGCGGCCTGGCTGTTGCGGAAGTGGACGTTCTGCACGGCGTAGCTGATCTGGCCGCCAACCAGGACAAACAGCCAGAAGACATAGAGCCCCGCCATGAGGATGGGCAGGAGGCCGAGCGAACCATAGAGGCTCTGCTGGAGCCGCACCCGGCTGATGTACAGGAACGCGAGGTAATTGTTCAGCACCAGCATCACTGCGACGGCGACCGCACCGATAAAGGCGCCGCGCCACCAGACCGTAGTGTTGGGGATGTAGCGGTAAAACAGGGTGAGCACCGCGATCAGGATGAGGATGGAAATCGGCGGCAGCGCCACGCGGAGGAACGGTCCGAGATGCAGCCGCTCGGACAGCGCGCCCATGAAGGCATTGGCGGAGAGGCCCGTGACGAAAGCGAAGAACAGCACCGCCCCGAGTGTCAGTACCGTCCAGTAAAATACGATCCGCATGAGGAGCGAGCGCCCGCGGCGCACGCCCCAGATTTCGTTGAAGGCGTTCTCAATCGAGCTGAAGAGTTGGAGCACGATGACGATCAATGTGAGCGCGCCGAGGGTGCCGGCGGTGCCGTTGCGCGATCCCGCGACAAATCCGTTGATCAGCTTCACCATCTCGGGGTTGACGGCGACGGCGGTCTTCCCGGGGGCGAGGCTGGCGGGCAGTGTGGTGGCGGGGTGCGCGGCGGCGCCATCGGCGGGCGCGGGTGGGGCGCCTTCATACAGCACGATTTGCGGGGCGACGTGCTGGATGACGCGGTTGAGGGTGTTGACGGCGAGATTGGGATCGCTGCGGTCAAGAACGAATCCGGCGACGAGAACGACAAGGGCGACCAACGGACCGAGGCCGAGGAGAGAGCTGAAACTGAGCGCAGCGGCCCGGCTGGCGGACTTGGTTTCGATCAAGCCGGTGACCGAAATGGAAATGACACGCAGGATGGCGTAGGACTGTCCGCGCAGGGAACGGTCGAGAAGGTGCTCGGGCCGCCAGATTTCCCGCTGCCAAAAATGCGCCAGCTTCTTCCAGAGGGCGGCGGGGCGGGGCATGGGTGACGCCCTCAAAGGAGCGTGAAATAGGCAAAAGCGCCGGTGCCAACGATCCCCAATCCGGCGGCCAGGGCCACGCCGGCATAGCTTAGGACAATCGTACAGAGATAGAGCCCGACCGAGCCGGCCGCCACCGCCGCCAGCGGCAGGGTGCGACCCTGGCACCAGAAAATAAACCCAAACAGTCCCAAGCCGAGCATCGCTCGGAAACGGACGATCGGGTAAATGGTCATGACCTGGAGGCCCAGCATGAGGGTCAGCAAAGCGTCCACGACGCCAAGGATGACCAACGGCTTCTGCAGGATCAGGGAGAAATCAAATTTGTCCGTGTGCTGCAGCAGGTCGGCCGATGGTAGGCAGAGGGCGATGGCGTTGATCGCCAGGAGCAGGGTGGCGGTGTAGAGGCCGAGGCGGGCGCAGAAACCCTGAACAATGGCGGGATCGCGGCGGCGCTTGGTGTCCTCGGTCAGGCCCTCGGCGGCGGCCAGCATGTCGTCGACCGAGATGGGCGGGGCATTGTCCTCCTGCTGGTTGAGGGAGGAGATCTCCTTTTTGCCCATCTTGAGCTTCCGTTTCTCGGGGAAAAGGGCGGCCACGAGCTCGGCATTGGAGCCGAGGGCGACCCATTGCTCAGTCCCGGCCTCGTAATAGAGCGTGGCGGCGTCGATCTGGCCATTCTCGGCCAGAGTCGTGAGCTGCTCGTAATTGAAGGGACCGCGAGCCTCGGTTTCGGTCGCGCCGCGAATGTAGAACTCTTGCGTGGCCATGGGTGCCGAATCTGGGGCCGAAGCCCGGGCGCGGCAAGAGTATTGTCTGCCATGCCATTGGCGGTCGGTGGCGCAAAGCCCGAACGGACGAAATCCCCGCACTCCGCCAACCCGGGGACTTTGGCGCAATCTAACCCCTCCAGACGAAGCGTCGCACCCGGCATCTGCCCAAACTTCCATCCACCACGCTCAACCCACTTGTCGCCCAATGGGTGGCAAACTGGCCGGGTCGGCGGGTTTTTGGGCGTGCAAGGCGGCGCCGAATCCATAGCTGCTTGGGGATGCACCGCCCCCTGCCACCCCTGCTGCGCACGTCTTTTTTCCTTGGCGCCCTGCTGCTCGCCGCGGCGCCCGCCCGGCCGGCGGAGAATGCCGCGCCCGCGCCCGCGCCCATCGACCGGCAGGCGCTGGTCTCGCGGCACAACCCCGTCAACCACAAGCTCGACGTCGACTCGCCCTTCATGGTGGGCAACGGCGGCTTCGCCTTCGGCGCCGACATCACCGGCCTGCAGACCTTCGCCGATCTGTACCTGCGCACCGGCGTGCCGGTCTCGACGCTCTCGCGCTGGGCCTGGCACACCCAGCCGAATCCCAACAACTACAAGCTCTCCGACGCCAACAAGCTCTTCACGCTGCCCGACGGCCGCGTCCTCGGCTTCCCGACCGCCAGCACGGGCGCCGCGAGCGACTGGCTCCGCAAGAACCCGCAGAGCCAGCCGCTCGGGCAGCTCGCGTTCGAGCTGTTCAACGAGGACGGCACCCCCGCGCCGCTCCGGCCGGAGGACATCAAGAATCCGGTGCAGACCATGGATCTCCGATATGGGACCATCACGAGCAATTTTGAGCTGGCCGGCCAGCGGGTGGGGGTTTTGACGAGTTGCCATCCGGAACTAGACCTTGTCGCGGTGGAAGTGCGCTCCATGTTGGTCGCGTCGGGCCGGTTGCGGGTGCGGCTGGCGTTTCCTCACGGCGACGATCTCGCGGTGAAAAACACTCCCCCGCTCGACTGGAGCCATCCCGAGGCGCACCAGACGGTCATCACCAAGCGTGCCGACCGTCGGGTCGATCTCGCGCGCACCATCGATGACATGCGCTACTATGCCGCCGTCAGTTGGGAACCCGCGGCGACATTCACCGAGACGCAACCGCACCAGTTTCTTCTCGCCGCCTCGTCGGGCACGCCGGTGATCCAGTTTTCGGTGGCGTTTGCACCAAGACCGTTGCCGGCGATCCTGCCCACCGCCATTGAGACTGGAGAGGCGAGTCAGGACCATTGGGCCAAGTTCTGGAAGACCACCGCCGCCGTGGACTTCACCGGCAGCACCGATCCGCGGGCGGCCAAGCTGGAGGAGCGAATCATCCTGTCGCGCTACCTCTTGGCCGTGCAGGAGGCGGGCGACGCGCCGCCGCAGGAGTCCGGCCTCACCTGCAACACCTGGTATGGCAAGTTCCACACCGAGATGATCTGGTGGCACACGGCACATTTCGCCCTGTGGGGCAGCGACGATCTGCTGGAGAAAAATCTCGCCTGGTTCCAGGCCCATCTGCCCGAGGCCCGCGAACTGGCACAAAGCCGCGGACTGGCCGGCGCGCGCTGGGCCAAGATGACCGGCCCCGAGGACCGCGAAAGCCCCGGCGGCAACCCGCTCATCGTCTGGAACCAGCCGCACCTCGTCTATCTTTCCGAACTGCTCTACCGCGGCACGCCGACGCCCGCGACACTCGCGAAATACCGCGACCTCGTGTTCGAGACGGCCGACTGCATGGCCTCGATGCTGCATTTCAACGACAAGACCGGCGTCTACGACCTCGGACCGCCGCTCTGGATCGTGCAGGAAATTTACAGCCAGGCCACCAGCCAGAACCCGTCGTTCGAGCTGTCCTACTGGCGCTGGGCGCTGGAAACCGCGCAGCAGTGGCACGAGCGCCTCGGTGAGCCGCGTGTGGCCAAATGGGACGACATCCTCGCGCATCTCGCACCGCTGCCGGTGAAGGATGGCAAATATGTCGCGCTCGCCTCGACCCCGGACACCTGGGACAACGTCGCCAGCCGCCACGACCATCCCGAGGTGCTCATGCCCCTCGGCGTCCTGCCCGGCCACGGTGTGGACCGGCCGACGATGACGCGCACCCTCGACGCGGTGCTGAAAACGTGGGACTGGGAGACGAAGATCTGGGGCTGGGATTACCCGATGATCGCCATGACGGCGACGCGGCTCGGCCAGCCCGAGACGGCTCTGGAGATCCTCCTGCGGGACGGACCGAACAACCGCTACCTGCCCAACGGCCAGTGTCCGCAGCGCAGCGACGAGGCTCTGCCCGCGAACCCGCCCCCGGGCGCGCGCAAGCGCGAGATTGCCTCCTATCTGCCGGCCAACGGAGCGTTTCTGTCGGCGGTCGCGCTGATGGTTGCCGGCTGGGACGGCTGCACCGAGAAGTTCCCCGGCTTTCCGAAGACCGGCTGGGTCATCCGGTCCGAAGGCTTGCGACCGCTGCCGTAAGCGGCGCGGGGTTGTTCGCCCGCCTTGGGCCCATGTTTCGACACTTTCGTCGGCTTGTCTGTAGCCGGGGTCGGTGACCTCGGGGTTTGAAGTCTCGCTGTCCCAGCACCGGGGTCAGCGACCCCGGCTACAATTTCCGGAAGCACCTCGGAGCTTTTTCCGGGGATATTTACTGGTGCTCGGGACAGGACTCGAACCTGCACGCCTTACGGCACACGCCCCTCAAACGTGTGTGTCTACCAATTCCACCACCCGAGCATTTCCAGTCTTGGGAAGGCGGACTAAGAGGAATCCGCTCCGGGTTGTAAAGCACTGAAATGAGCCGATCCCCGGACTATTCTCTCGTCCCTTCATGGGGGCCGGTTCCGCTCGCGGCGGACGTGTCCGGCCCGCCCCGGTGCCTCGAACCGCATGGCTGGGGTCGCCCTCCGGCCAGGCTCACGGCATCATGATCGTTCGCGTCAGCGTGATGCCGCGAAAGCTCACGCCGATGAGGTTGCGTCCAGACTGGAGCAGTTTCCGCGCGGCCGCGAGATCCGAGACGGCGGTGCGGTTGATCTCAACCACCACCATCCCCGGGAAAAGGATCCGGGCATTAGGCGAGTTGCGGGAGACGGCGGTGATCAGCAGGCCGGTGACCGTGTCATCAAGGCCAAAGTCCTTCCGGGTGGTGGCATCCAATTTCGCCACGGTCACGCCCGGCAGCAGGTCGTTGCTCGTATCGATGCTTTCATCCAACTTGGTCAGGCTCACTTTCAGGGTCTCCTCCTTGCCGTCCCGCAACAGTTTCAGATTCACCGCAGTGCCGGGTTCGGTTTGGGAGACGGTCAGCCGCAATTCCGAGAGCGAGGTAATAGGGTGGTCGCCAATGCTGACAATCACGTCGTGAAACTTGACGCCGGCCTTGGCCGCCGGGCCGTCCGCAGTCACTTCGGTCACCAACACGCCGTGAAGATCCGGCTTGAGGCCGGTGGCCGTCGCTACTTCAGAGGTCAGAGTTTCGCTCTTCACTCCGAGGTAACCGCGCTGCACTTTGCCATTGTGCAGGATGTTCCGCATGATGCCGGCGACCAGGTTGACGGGAATGGAAAACCCGATCCCGATGTTGCCTTCGGAAGGAGAGATGATCGCGCTGTTGATGCCGACGAGGCGGCCCTTGGCGTCGACGAGGGCACCGCCGGAATTGCCCATGTTGATGGCGGCATCGGTCTGGATGAAGTCCTCGTAACCGCCGTCGACGTTGTCGAGCAGCTGAAGCTCGGTGCGGCCCGTGGCCGAAACGATGCCCATGGTCACCGTCTGGCCAACGCCCAGCGGATTGCCGACGGCGAAGACGATGTCACCGACCCGGAGCTTGTCGCTGTCGGCGAGCGTCACAATCGGCAGGCCGTCCGCCTCGATCTTTATCACGGCGATGTCAGTCTTCTCGTCCGCGCCGATGACCTTGGCCTTGAGCTGGCGGCCGTCGGAGAGCTCGACGTTGAGCTCATCCGCGTCGGCCACGACATGGTTGTTGGTCAGGATATAGCCGTTGGGGGTGACGATAACGCCGGAACCCAGGCCCTCCTCCTTGCGCTCGCGGGTGGAGTTGCGGGAGCGGACGATTTTGGTCGAATAGACCGAGACGACTGCCTTCTGGACGGGTTCGACGACATCGGCGTAGCTGGTGATCACGCCCGTGCGACCCTCGCTGACGGGCGAATGGTCGACCTTGAGGTCGGGCGGGGCGGCGGGGAGGGTAGCGGCTTCGGCCCCGGCGAGGCTGGGCACCAGACCGGCGAGGGCGACCACGGCGGCAAGGAGACCGGAGGAGAAACGCGCTTTCATGGGTGGCGAGGAAGCCCGGATCGTCCAGGTGGTGGGCGGAGCCGGGCAGGCTAGAATCCCTTGATCTTAAACAGGCTGGTGACGCTTTCGTTGCTGTTGATGCGGACGATGGCGGCGGCGAGCAGGCTGGCGACGCTCAGCACGCGGATGGGGAGGCCGCGCGTCTCAACCGGGATGGAATTGGTCGTGATGAGCTCGTCAATGTCGCCCTGGCCGAGGCGCTCGTAGGCGAGGTCGTTGAGCAGCGCGTGGCTGACGGCGGCGCGGACGCTGAGGGCACCGTGGGTGCGGAGGAGCTTCGCGGCATTGACGAGCGTGCCGGCGGTCTCGGTGATGTCGTCGACGATGAGCACATCCTTGCCGGCGACCTCGCCGACGATGTTGACCGGCTCGACGGTCGTGGCGCTGATGCGTTTCTTCCAGACCATGCCGAGGCCGGCCCCGAGGAGATTCGCGTAGGCGGCGGCCATCTTCATGCCGCCGACATCCGGCGAGACGACGACCAGGTTGTCGCAGCGGAAGGACTCGAGGTGCTTGAAGAAGACCGGTGAGGCGAAGAGGTGGTCGACGGGAATGTCGAAGAAGCCCTGGATCTGCTGACTGTGCAGGTCCATCGTGAGGATGCGGTTGGCGCCGGCGGCGGTGAGCAGGTTGGCCACAAGCTTGGCGGTGATGGGCACGCGGGGCTGGTCCTTGCGGTCCTGCCGGGCGTAGCCGTAGAACGGGAGCACGGCGGTGATCCGCTGGGCCGACGCGCGCTTGGCCGCGTCGATCATGATCAGCAGCTCCATGATGTGGTGGTTCGTCGGCGTGCACGTCGACTGCACGATGTAGACGTCCTGACCGCGGATGTTCTCGTCGATTTTGACGAAGGTCTCGCCGTCGGGAAAGCGCGTCACCGCCGCCGCCCCGAGGGGCACGCCGATGTGGGCGCAAATTTCCTCAGCGAGAGGACGGTTCGAATTACCGGAGAAGATTTTCAGACGCGGCTCGGTCATGGGCCGACATGGTGACGAGATTGGCCCGCGGCGGAAGTCTATTTTAAGCGGGCGATTTCGGCCTCCAGGGCGTCAACCCGGTGGAACAAAGCGGGCAGCCGCTGGCGAAGGACATTGATCCGCTGTTCCAGCTGGTAGGGGAGGCAGGGAGTGCCCTTCATGAAGCTGCCGGCGGGCAGGTCGGAGTTCACCCCGCTTTGGCCGTCGAGCTTCGAGCCGCGGCCAACGGTGAGATGACCGGCCAGGCCCACCTGGCCGCCAAGGACCACGAAATCCTCCAGGGTGCTGCTGCCGGAAATTCCGACCTGCGAGCAGATGAGACAGTGGCGACCGACCACAACATTGTGGGCGATCTGGACGAGATTGTCGATTTTCGTGCCCTCGCCGATGACGGTGCGGCTGAAGCGGGCCCTGTCCAGCGTGCTGTTGGCACCGATCTCGACATCATTGCCGACAACCACGTGGCCGACCTGCGGCACCTTCTCGTGGCGGCCGTTGGCGAACTCATAGCCGAAACCGTCCGAGCCGATCACCACTCCTGGCTGGAGCCGCACCCGGTCCTGGAGGATGCACTCGGTCGCGATGCAGCCGCCGGGCATGATCCAGCAATCGTCGCCGAGGCGGGCGTTGCGGCCCACGAACACCTGGGCCTCCAGATGGGACCGTTCGCCAATGACGGCCCCCGACTCGACGACGCAGAGCGGCCCGATGGTGGCGGTGGCCGCCACGCGGGCATCGGCTGCGACCACGGCCGACGGATGCACCCCCGGGGCCGGTCGCGGCCAGAGGGTCTGCTCGAGCCGAGAGCAGACGCGGGCGAGCGCCACCGAGGGATTCTCCACCAGCAAGTACAGCTGTCCGGGCGGCGGCTCGCCCGCATAGTCCGCGGGGAGAAGGACGATCGAGGCGGCGGTGGTCGGCACCTCCGCCTTGTACTTGTTGTTGCCCAGAAAGGTCAGATCACCGGCTTGGGCGGTCTTGAGGGCGGACAGGCCGCGAATGGTGGCGGAAGTACTCCCGCGGGTGTCGCGGGGCTGGACGATGGCCGCAATCTCTGCGGCACTGAAGGCGAGCTGCATGGCCGAGCATGATGGACGGGCGGACCCGCATGGCAATGCCGCAGCCCGGGTACATAAAAAAACCCCGCTCCGGATGGAGCGGGGTTGAGGGGAGGCTTCCAGGAGTCTTACTTGACGCCCGGGAAGGTCACCGCTGGCTGGCCACCGGCCGCAGGGGCAGCGGAGGCCGCGGGAGCGGCGGGGGTGGCGGACACCGGATGGCCGGCATTCATCGTCGCCAGTACTTCGTCGGAGATGTCCGTGTAGGCCGGATCAATGTAGATGAAGCTCGAGGTCTGGAAGGCCGTGTTGTTCGACTTGTCGATCAGCAGGTTTGCACCCTTCTTCTTGGCCGTATCAATGGCCACCTTGTTGATGTCCTTGATGGCGAGCTCCTTGAAGTTAGCCAGCCGCTGGCGGAAGGCGTTCTGCAGGTTGGTGTAGGAGTTCTGCAGATCATTCTGCTTGGCAATGATGTCATTGCGCAGCTTCTGGGCGTCCTGTTCGGCTGCGGCCTTGGCCTCGGCGGTGATCAGCTTGTTGTCGTTGGTTTTGGCGACCAGATCATTGAACTTGGCAATGAGGTCGGTGCGCTCTTTGTCGAGGGCGTCGAGGCCTTTTTTGGCTTCGGTCTGGTCGGCAAGGAGTTTGTCATTCTGGTCCTTCGTCTGGTAATAACCGTCGAAGACCTTGGCGAGGTCGATGACGACGATTTTCGGCGCAGTCTGGGCCTGGACGGACAAGGTGCCCAGACCGGCCATAACTGCGAGAAGGAGGGATTTGAGGGATGTTTTCATGCGTGTTGTTTTTGTATCTGTGGGGAAGGGTTAGAAACGGGTGCCGAAGGAGAAGTTGAACTGCATGCCTTTCTTGTTCACCGCGTCGCCGCGGAGAGGAAAGCCAAAATCAAGGTTAAGCGGTGCGCCGGCTACGAACAAGCGCAAACCGAAGCCAAAATTGTCATTGTAGTGCGCCGGGCTGAAGTCGTAGGCGTTGGCGTTGACGAAGCCCGCGTCATAGAAGGCGGCGAAGCGCACCGGGCTGACGATGTCCAAGGAGTATTCCAAGCTGAAGAAACCGTAAGTTTTGCCGCCAATCGGCTCACCGACCGAATCCTTCGGGCCGACGCCCTGGTATTCGAAGCCGCGGAGCGTGTAGGGGCCGCCGAGGAAATACCGGTCGAAGAACGGCACATCGGAGCTCTTGCCGTAGTTGTCGATGACGCCGGCCCGGCCGATCACGGAGAAGACCTGGCCCTGGGTGTCAAAGATCGGCCAGAACTGTGCACCACGGGTTTCGAGCCGGTAGTAGTTGGTGTCGCCGGAGAGGGGGCCGCCAGCCAGCTCAATGTCGGCCTCGACGCGGTTGCCACTGGTCGTGTTGAGCAGCTTGTCGCGGGTGTCGCGGGAAATCTGGAGGGTGAGCTTGGAGACCGACTGGGTGCCGGCCAGGGACTGGTAGAGCGGCGAGGCGGTGGAGACCACATTGTCGATGGTGACGACCTCGTAGGTGTAGCCGAGGCGGGCCTCGACGAGTTCGAAGAGGTACTTGCGCACGTAGACCTCGCCGCCGGTGCGAATCTCATTGTAGAGCGTGTTGGTGTAGTTCTGCGACGTGCGGTACAGGTTGAAGCCAAGCGCCAGTTCGCGCTCAAACAGCCAAGGCTCCTCAAACGAGAGGATGGCCTCGCTGGAGTTGGTGCCGAGCTGCACGCGGATGCGGAACTTCTGGCCGGCGCCCTGGAACATGGAGCGGCGGTTGAACAGGTCGAAATTGGACTGCTTGATCTCGGCGAAGATCACCGCCCGCTCCAGCGAGCTGTAGCCGGCGCCGAACTGCAGGTCGCCGGTGCGCGCCTCCTTGACCGAAATCTTGAGGTTGCGGCGGCCCGGGATGTTCGTGCTTTCCGGGGCCATGTTCACGTCATCAAAAAAGTGGGTGTTCTCCAGACGCTGGCGGGAGTTTTTCATCTTCACCGAGTCAAAGACATCACCCGGCCCGAGCGACAGTTCTCGCAGGATGACCGTGCTTTTGGTTTTGGAGTTGCCCTCGATCCGGATCGACTCGACGGAAAGCTTCTCGCTTTCCGTGACGGCGTATTCGATGTCGATGTTGCCAGTGCTGAGGTTGGGCTTGCGCACCAGCCGGACGCGCGTTTCGAAGTAGCCGCCGACGCCAAAGGCGTCCTCCAGCGCCTCGACATCCTTGTCGAGCTTGGAGGGCGCGAAGATCATCCCGCTTTTCTGCTTGATCCGGCTGCGCAGGACCTCCGTGGTCACCAAGGTGTTGCCGGTGATGGTAATCTCCCCGATCTTGTACTGCCGGCCCTCCTGGACCGGGATGGTGATGATCAGCCGGCTCGACGAAGGGTAGGCAAAAGTCACCTTCTCGCGCAGGATCTCGACGTCGAGATAACCGGATTCGCGGTAGAAGTCGCGCAGCTTGTCGAGATCGTCGTCAAAGTCCTCGTCCTTCAGCCGGCCCGAACCTGTCAGCCAGGAAAAGATCCACCATTTCTTGGTCTCCATCTGTTCCCGGAGCTTGGCGGCCTTGATGTGATCGTTGCCGACAAAGAGGATGTCCGAGATGTGCACCTTGTTGCCCTCGACGATCCGGAAGGTCACGGTGCCCAGGCCGGTCTTGGGATCTTTCACGATCTCCTTGTCCACCTTCACCTGGTTGTAGCCGGCCTTCTGGTAATACTCACGGATCTTCCCGGCGTCCTCGTTCACCTGGTGCTCGTCCAACGGGGTGTTGGGCTTGGTCTTGATTTCCCCGTCGAGCTTGCTGGCCTTGACGTAGGTGTTGCCCTCGTAGCGGATTTCCTTCACGCGGGCCTTGGGCGTTACCTCCACCGTCAGATCCACGGTGTGATCCGCGCGTTCCTCGCGCTTGATTTCGATGAACTCAAAATGTCCGGTCTTGTTGAGCGAGCGGATGTCGCGGTCCACCAGCGTGTCGTCAAAGTCCATGCCCTCCTTCAGCTGCATGTTGGCGCGCACAAACTGCTCGCTGACCACATTGCCGGGGCTCACGAACTTGATCGTGATGGTCCCCACCTTGGCCGGGGCCGCCGTTGCTGCCGGTAGCGTCTGGGCGTGCAGCGGACCGGCGGCAAAAGCCGCCAGAAAAAGGGCGAAAAGAAGACAGGCGACCCTGAAAACAGGGTTACTGGGTGTAGTTTTCAAAGCGTGTGATGTCCCGAAGGAAAGTGAGCTTCAATTCTCCTACCGGCCCGTTTCGTTGTTTGGCAACCACTAAGTCCATCGAGTCTGCGGCGACCTGGAACTTATCGTCGGCATCTTTGGGGCGGGCGAGCATGAGAACAACGTCGGCATCTTGCTCGATGGAACCGGATTCGCGCAAGTCCGAGAGGCGGGGCGTGCGGTTTTCCTTCTCCGAGGAGCGGTTGAGCTGGCTTAGTACCACGACGGGGACATCAAGTTCCTTCGCCAGCGCCTTTAATCCGCGGGAAACTTCCGCCACCTGCTGTTCGCGCGGGGTCTTGGGATCCGACGGCGCCAGCAGCTGCAGGTAGTCCACCACGATCAGCCCGAGCTTCCCCCGGGCCTGCAGGCGCCGGGCCTTGGCTCGCAACTGCATGATGGTCAAATGGCTGGAGTCATCGATGAAAAGCGGCGCCTTGGTGAACTCGTCGGCCGCGACCAGCAGGTTCTGCTGCTCGGCGCCGTTTTTGGAGAGCAGACCGTCGCGGAGCAGCTTCAGGTTCACCTTCGCGCGGGAGCAGAGCATGCGCAACGCGAGCTGCGCCGCGCTCATTTCGAGGGAGAAAATCAGCGTGCGCACCGGTTCGCCGCGGCGGGGCAGGGCGGCGGCTTCGGCGAAGTTCAGGGCCAGGGAGGTCTTGCCGGCCGAGGGCCGGGCCGCGAGCACGATCATTTCCTGCCGTTGAAAGCCCCAGGTGAGCGCGTCCAGATCCTTGAAGCCTGAGGCGACGCCCGTCAGTTCGCCTTTTTTCATCATCATCTTGTTGATGACGGCCATCGCCTCCAGCGCCGGTTCCTTCATCGGCTTGGCCGCATCGCTGACGCGGTCCTGCGTGACCCGGAAGATGTCCTGCTCGACCTTGTCGACGAACTCCTCGAGCCCGCCCTCATAGCTGTAGCAGTTTTCCACCGCGCCGGTCGCCGCGCGAATGAGCTCGCGCAGGAGATGGAGTTCGCGGATTTTCTCGATGAAATAGGCGGCCTGCGCCGTGGTCGGAATGCGTCCGCTGATCTGCGTGAGGTAGGCGTATCCGCCGATGGCATCGAGCTGCCGGCCGGTCTTCAGCTCCTCGGCCACCACGGCCAGGTCGATCGCCGCCCCCTTGTTGTAGAGATCGACGAGCTTCTCGAACACCACCTGGTTGGCGGGCACCGAAAACGAAGCCGGCGTGATCCGACCCTCGAGGCAGCGCGCAATGATGTCGGCGCCGTCCAGCAGACAGCACGACAGCAGGTATTCCTCCGCCTCGACGCTGTGGGGGAGAGTGCGGCCGCCCGCGACGGCGGGCGCAGGACGGGAGGAGGGGGCGACGGCTTCGACCATGAACGCTGAAATAGGAGGGAACGGACCGGAGCCTTAAAGCGAAAGTTGTTCGTTTTTACTCACCGTCTGTTGCCAAAAGCAAAGAGCCGCGGCGGTCGCCGCGGCTCTGCAATTGGGAAGGGACGGGCGGGCGGCTCAGGCCTTGTAGTCCCGCTTGTAGGACTTCTTCTCCTCGACCGGCTCGGGGGCCGCCTCGACGATCGGGTTTTCCGACACGACGTCGAAGGACAGCTCGACGGCGACTTCGGCGTGCAGCTTGATCTTCACCTCGTGCTTGCCGAGGGTCTTCACCGGCGTGTGGAGGTGGATCTTCCGGCGGTCGAGCTCGATGCCCGCCGCGGTGATCTTCTGGTGCAGGTCGGCCGAGGTGATCGCGCCGAACATCTTGCCGCCCTCGCCGGTCTTGACCGCGAACGCCAGCGCCAGGCCGCTGAGCTTCTTGGCCAGTTCCTGCGCGCCGGCAAATTCGGAGGCCTCGCGCTCGGCCCGGCGCTTCTTCAGCGACTCGACCTGCTTGCGGTTGGACTCGGTCAGCGAGACCGCGTGCTTGCGGGGCAGCAGGTAGTTGCGCGCGTAGCCGGCGCGGACCCGGACCTGATCGCCCTCGCCGCCGAGACCTTCGACGGGTTTGAGGAGTAAGATTTCTCTGGATGCCATGATGGGTGTTGGTGTTAAGGTTGTGGTTTGAAACGGGTGCGCACCGGTCAGAACGGCACGTCTTCGTCGATGCCGGCCGCGGGTGCCGCGGGCGTGGGGGGCGGGCGGGCGGGGGGCGAATGGCGCTCGACCGTCTGGTCGACGCCCTCGTCACCGCCGGCGTGGGCCGGACCGCCGCCGGGCGCGGCGCCGTCGGCGCGGCCGGAGCCGAGAAATTCAAAGGCCTCGAGCACGACCTTCAGCTTGCTGCGCTTCTGGCCGGAGGTCTTGTCGTCCCACTGGTCGAACTTCAGCCGGCCCTCGACGTAGAGCGGGCGGCCCTTGGTCACATATTTGGCGATGACCTCGGCCTGCTTGCCCCAGGCCTCGATGTCGACGAAGGTCGTTTCCTCGCGGGACTGGCCGCTGTCGTCCTTGAACTTGCGGTTGATCGCGAGGCCGAACTGGCACAGGGGCGTGCCCTTCGGCGTCACGCGCAGCTCGGGGTCGCGCGTGAGGTTGCCGATGAGGATGACTTTGTTGACGTTGGCCATGGCGACGGGGCGGGAGCCCTCAGACCGACTGGACGAAGGTGCGGTAGACGCTGCTGTTGAGGCGGAGACGCTCGCGCAGCTGGGCGGGGGCCTCGGCGGGCGCGGCGAAGGAGATCTGGACGTAGGCGGCGCCGGGGAAGTCGCGGTCGGTCACGCGGGAGAAATCTTTGCGGCCGAGGTTCTCGACGGTGCCGATGTCGCCCTCGACGGCGGTGATTTCATTCTTCACGCCGGTGATGAGCTGTTCGATGGAGTCGTCCTTGCCGCGATTGTCGAGGATGAAGGTCGCGCGGTAGTTGCGTTTGGTCGGTTTCATTGGGTGGCTTTGCGATTGAGGAGGTTCATCGCCCGGTCCGCGCCGAGGTCGATCACGGTGCGGAGGCCGGCGACGGCGGGTTCCAGGTGGTGTTGAAAAAGGGTGTGTTGTTCGGGAGTGAAGCGGGCTAAGACGAAATCCTTGAGGTCCATTTCACGCGGGGTTTTAGGGCCGATGCCGATGCGGTACCGGACGAATCCCTGGCCGAGGTGCTCGAGCAGGCTGGCGACGCCGTTGTGGCCGCCGGCGCTGCCGGTGACGGACACCTTACGCAGGCCGAGGTCGAGATTGAGGTCGTCATAAACGACCGCGATGTCGACGACGGCCAGCTTGTGGTAGGCGGCGAGGGCCTGGACCGCCTGCCCGCTGCCGTTCATGAAGGTGAGCGGCTTGGCGAACAGGATGGTGCGGCCCGGCGCGGGCTGCCAGCGGGCGACCTCGGCTTCGTGCGCGCGGGACGTGCGCCAGGCCAGACCGAGATCGCGGGCCAGGGCCTCGACCACCAGAAAACCCGCGTTGTGACGGGTTCCCTCGTATTCGCGCCCCGGGTTGCCCAGGCCGGCAACTAGCGAGATGGACATGACTCAAAGAACAAACGCCCGGGACCGCCGCGGTGAAGCGGCGGACGCGGGCGGCAAACTTATTTCTTGGCGGGGGCGGCGGCCTTCTTGTCGCCACCGGCGGCGGGAGCCGGGGCTCCGGCGGCTTTCTTGTCCCCACCGGCGGCGGGGGCGGCGGCCTTGGCATCGCCAGCCGCGGGCGCGACGGGCTTGCCATCGGGACCGACGGCGGGAGTGGCACCGGCGGCGGGGGCCGCAGCGGCGGCACCCTCGACGGGCGCGGCGGCAACGACTTCCTGCACCACCTCGGCGACGGGCTCGACGCACGAGACGACGGGCTGGCCGGGCAGATCGCGGAGCTCAATCCCGGCGATCGGCTTGATGGCGCCGACCTTGATGGTCTCGCCGACCTTCAGCTCGGTGACATCGACCTCGATGACCGGCGGCAGATCCTTGGGGAGACAGCGGATGCGCAGCGCATGGGTGCCGATTTCGAGCACGCCGCTTTCGTTCTTCACGCCGAAGGACTCGCCGACGAGGTGAACGGGGACCAGGATTTCAAATTTTTCGTCGGCCTTGACCTCATGCAAATCGACATGGAGGAAACGGTCGGTGATGGGGTCGCGCTGGATTTCCTGGAGAAAGGACAGGGCCTTCTCGGGTTTGTCCTGGCGGGCGAGCTCGATGATGAGGGAGCGACCGGAGACGGACTTCAGGAGCCGGGTGAATTCCGGGGCGTCGATGGCGAGCTTCTCGGGGCTGGTGTGCTTGCCGTAGAGGATCGCGGGGATCTGGTTGACCTTGCGCAGACGGCGCGAGGCGGAGCGGCCGGTGTGGGCCCGGGGCAGGACGGTGAGGCTGAGTTGAGTTTTCATGGATTTCGTTCCCCCTGTCGCTCCGGAATTGGAGGCAGGCGTAGTGGAAAAGGGGCTGATGGAATACGGTTGGGGGTGCCGAAGGCAATCAAAACTTTGGTCCGGCGGCAATTTTCTGCGCTTTGGGGCAAAAGCAGCATTGACAACGGGGCCCGCGGGCTTGTCTTTGCTCGACTCTTTGCGAACGTTGCCCGGTAGCTCAGTGGCAGAGCAGGTGACTGTTAATCACTGGGTCGCTGGTTCGATCCCAGCTCGGGCAGCCATTTCAATCAACACGTTGCAAAAGATTTCGGGTTTACTAAAAAAGTGTCTGTCCCGTTACTGTCCCGTTTTTCAAGTCCTCAAATTGGCGGGCTTTTCAGAGGGTAGTACGTCGATGAATTCTGCTACTGCACCGCGCTACGCAGCGGTCGAGGTTCACCGGCATGGCGCAAACCTGACCTGTTTTTTCCTCCGGTCGGCACAGGCGTAGCGCCCGGGTGAATACGGAACGAAGTTTCGGCCGTCACGGCGACGATCCCGACCGAGGTGAGCGAAGCTGTGGCTTGTCCGGTGGCGGCCCAGCCGTTGGCGATGAGGAAGACGTAGATGTCGCGGGCCTTGACGGCCGCGGCGGCCTGGTTGGGGGTGGCGAGGTTGAAATAGGTGTCCTCGCCGAGATGGCGGAGGCGCACGCTGTATTCCGGGGACATGCCGGTCTTGCCGTGGCGGTCCTGAAAAGTGCGCCGGAGGATGCGTGATTTCCAGTAGTCCGAGTGGGTCTTGGTAATGCGGGAAGGTTTGTCTGTCCCGTTTGTCTGTCCCGTTACTGTCCCGTTTTTCGTGTCCCCATTATTTTCTAGGTGACTGCTCATGTCCTTAACTTAGGACGCAGATTACCTCTGAGGCAAGCCATTTAAGTGCGAATTATGCGGACAAAAGAGAACAGGGAAAGACAGGGAGAGATAATAACTGTTAATCACTTGGTCACTGGTTCGATCCCAGCTCGGGCAGCCATTTCAATCAACACGTTGCCCAAGGAAACTGAAGGCGGGGCGGAGAGGCGTTTTCAGAGGCCTAGAAAGTAAACCGGCGCAGCTGCCGCGAGTGCGGCCACGAACTGCAAAGCCAAGATCGCGCAGGCTTCCCGTGGAGTCCGCCGCAACCATTTGGCCGCAAAGACAACAATCACCGGAATCTGGGCGACCATCAGCAGTTGCCAGAGGTGCGCAGCGGCACCCTCGTCGGCATCTCTCGCCGCGCCAAACCTTGCGACCTGAACTGCAACGACGAGAAATGCGGCGACTGACATCAGAATCGGCGCATATGCGCTCGGCCGCTTGATGGTTGAGGTGGTCCCCGGAAACTGGACAGGTCGGATCGTTAACCCAAAGTCAGCACAACGATCCCTATGTCAAAGAAACGACGTCAGCACAGTCCCGATCTGAAAGCCCGGGTCGGCTTGGAAGCCCTGAAGGGCATTGAG
>CAIQQB010000187.1 GCA_903873805.1 uncultured Opitutia bacterium
AGCGTCCCGGCCCGCGTCCCGTCCACATTTTCACCGGCTACGTTTTTTGCGAGTGTGGCAAGAAAATGTATGTCCCGGCCAACACCCCGAAATACATTTGCTACTCATGCCACACCAAAATTCCCGTCGTGGACTTGGACGGCATTTTCCATGAGGAATTGAAAAACTACCTGCTTGATCCGGCAAAAGTGGCGGCCTACCTCAGCCGCGCCAGCGACACCGTGACCGACAAGCAACAGCTTTTGGAAACGCTCCGCACCGAACTGCGGCGGGTGAAGGAGGAGATTGAAAGCACCTTTCGTCTCTACCACACCGGGGGGGTTGACGTTGAAGGGTTCAAGACCCGGTATCAGCCTCTTGAGGAGCGCCGGAAGCAGATTGAAGCCGAGCTTCCCCGAATTGATGGTGAGCTTGCTTTCCTCAAAATTGAAGGTCTTTCCGCCGAGCACATCATGGCCGACGCCAAGAGTTTTTACGCCCGGTGGCCGAAATTGAAACAAGACGAGAAAAGGAACATCGTCGAATCTTTGGTGCGGAGCATCGTGATTTCCAAAGAGGAAATCGCCATAAACCTTTCCTACGCTCCTTCTTCTGAGAACATGACAGAAAGGCAACGTAGCGCCAGGGGTTCATCGCGGCGACGAGCATGATGCTGCACGGCAGCGTAATTTTACCCGCGCTGCGGGAGATCGAAACGTGGCCGTCCTCCAGCGGCTGGCGGAGCACCTCGAGCGCGCTGCGCTTAAACTCGGGCAACTCGTCGAGGAAGAGCACGCCGTGATGCGCCAGGGAGATTTCACCGGGACCCGGAATCGCGCCGCCGCCGAGCAGGCCGACGTCGGAAATCGTGTGGTGCGGCGCGCGCACCGGACGCCGCCCGAAGACGGGGGCGCCGGAGAGCGTCTGGCCGGCGGCGGAGTGGATGCTGAGGATCTCGAGCGACTCGTCGAGGGTGGGCGAGGGGAGGATGCCCGGGAGCCGTTTCGCGACCATCGATTTGCCGGCGCCCGGCGGTCCGATCATGATGAGGTTGTGGCCACCGGCGGCGGCGACCTCGACGGCGCGGCGGAGCGCCTGCTGCCCCTTGATCTCGGAGAAGTCGCCCCCGCCGGGTTCGGGCGGCGGGGTGGCGGCCAAGGCTGTCGCATGCGGGACCGGCGCAAGCCGAAGCTCCCCGGCGAAGAAGCGCACGGCCTCGTCGAGCGAACCGACCGGATGGGCGTCGATCCCCTCGACCAGCGCGGCCTCGCGGGCGGAGACCGGCGGGAGCAGGACCCCGCGTTTCCCGAGCTTCTTCGCGAGGCGGGCGAGGGCCAGCGCGCCGCGCACGGGCCGGGTGGCGCCGGAGAGGCTGAGTTCGCCGGCGATCAGGTAGTCGGCAATGTCCGGGGCGGTGGGACCGGCCGGAAACTGGCGGGTGGAGATCAGGATGCCGAGTGCGATGGGCAGGTCGTAAAAGGGCCCCTCCTTGCGGAGATTGCCCGGCGCGAGGTTGATGGTGGTGCGGGTGCGCGGCGGCTTGAAGCCGCTGTTGCTGAGCGCCGAGAAGACGCGGTCGTCGGACTCCTTCACCGCGGCGTCGGGCAGGCCGACCAAAATGAGCTTGGGCTCGCCGCTCTCGCCGGAGTTGACCTCCACGTGCACCAGTTCCGCGTCGATGCCCTGGAGGGCCGCGGACGAAATGGTCGCGAGCATGGCTCAGGCGACCGGGAAGGCGGGCATGTCCTGCGCAGACTGACAGAGCTGCGGCCGAGGAGTTCGGGGTTGGGCAGACATGCCTGACAGCGCAATGAATTCCGGCCCGCGCGTCAAGAGCGCGCGGAGCGCGACGCAACCATTGCGGTGGAGCCGCCGCCGGAAGCCGCAGGGCTGCCTGCCTGACAGCAGGGCGGACTGGCACTGAGCCGTCGGCAGGTTTCAGTTGCCGGACGACCGGACGCGGGCGGCGATGACGGCGATGTTGCGCTCCACCGCTTCGAGATAGGAGTTCGGCCCACCGGGGGTTTCCTCGAGAAACCGGCAGAGTCCGAGAAAATCCTTCTCGAGTTTGGGTCGGACGACCTTGTGCCAGAAGGCGGGGGTGCGCGACTGCAGATCCTCGGCGGATTTGAAGGTGCGGCGGTTCGGGGGCAGACCGACGAAATTGTCGGACTCGGTGAACTCGGCGTAAAGCGAGGCGAGTTCGTCGGGATAGTCGGGGGCGGCCATCTGGGCGACATAGTCCGCGCTGGTGACGGCGGCGGCCGTAATCTGTTCGACCGAGCTGCGGAAATGGGGCTGGCTGCCGGGGGCGGTGGGGCCCGTGCGACGGATTGCCCCGAGTACGGAATCGATTTCATCCATGCCAAATCCGCGGGTGGGTAGAAAGGTGGCGGCCAGGGCACAGCTGCGCAGCACGTGGCAGTAGGTGTATTTGGCGCCGGTGCCGGACCGGTCGCCGCGCGTCTTCAGGTAGCCGGTGTCGTGCAACAGTGCGGCCGCGAGGCCGATTTCGAACTGGCGGACGGTCAGCACCGGGGTCGCCCCGGTGGCGTGCCGGCCCGCCATGAGGTCGGCAAAGCACATGGTGACCTGGAGCGTGTGGCGGTAGTCATGATACTTCAGGTCGTTCGCGAGGTAATCGTGATACTGTCCCTTGAAGATGGCCGCGGTGTCGATGAACAGGTTGCGCACTACCTCGTCGCTCACCCCGGGGAACATGCGGGCGAAAAGCAGCCGGGTCGCCTCCGCCACGGCAGACTCCTTGGTTGTGTCGATCGAGAGAGGCATGCCGGGCTGCGCGGTTTTTCCAGTGGGGAGCGTGCTGCAAGTTTGATGCGAGACGGACCTCTGACTAATGGTTTGCATGACGGACGCGCAAGCCCAATCTCGGCCGGAAAATACTTGCATGGCGATGATTCTGGGACTCACCGGCGGGATGGGCTGCGGCAAGAGCACGGCAGCCCGATTTTTCGTGGCGTCCGGCTTCCGGCTGCTCGACTCCGACCAGATCGTGCGCGACGACTTGCTGTGCCGGCCGGACGTCGTGGCGGCCATCGCGGACCGGTGGCCGGAAGCGGTGGATCCCTCCGGGCGGGTGCGGCGTCCGGTCCTCGCCGGACAGGTGTTTGCCGATGACGCGGACCGGCTCTGGCTGGAGAATCTGCTTCACCCCCGGCTGCATGATCGCTGGCGCGAGGCGCTCGCGGCGGATCCGGCGGCTCGCTGGGTGTTCGAGGTGCCCCTGCTGTTTGAAAAGAAATTGGAGAATTGGTTTGATTTCACCATCTGCGTCGCGACAACCTCCGCGAACCAGATTGCCCGGTTGACAGAGCGCGGTTTACCCCAAGCGCTCGCCGAGCAACGCATCTCCAAGCAACTTTCCTTGGCCAAGAAAATCGAACTCGCTGACTTTGTGCTGTGCAACGATGGCACGGCCGCGGCCCTGCAACGGCAGGTGCTGCGCCTGGTGGCGGAGCTGGCGGTGAACCGCTGAAAGCGGACGGCTGGGGCGGCCCGGCGCTGGCAAGGTCCTATTATTTATTTTATGGAAGATTCTGCATCGAAGTCCGGCAAGGGCACTCCCGCCGCCAAACCGAAACGTTCGCTCACCCGCGGACGCCCGCCGAAGGCGCGCAAAACAGCCCCCGCCGCCGGCGCTCCCGAGACAGCTCCGGTCGTCGACCCGCTGCCGCCGCCTCCGGCGGTGGCAGCGGTGGTGGTCGCCGAAATGCCGGCTCCCGCTCCCGCCCCGGAGCCGGCCCCTGCAGCCATCTTCGTGCCGACGCCTCCGGCCGCGCCGGTGGCCGACAGTGCTCCTCCGGCCTCCGAGTCACCTCCATCCGCCGCCCAGCCGCCCGCCGCTCCGGTCCGCGACGATGAAGGCGGACCCTGGTGGAAGCGAAAACAGGACAAGAAAAAGCAAAAATGGCTGGAGAAGCAGCAGGGTCGGGGCGGGCGACCTCCGGCCGCGCCGGCTCATCCGCCCCAGCCACCGCCGCCCAGTTTCACTTCGCATTTCGGCGACCTGCCGCCGCCTTCGCGCTTTGCCGATCTGGCGGCCCTCGATGCCCAGTCCGCGGAAGCCCTGGCGGATCCCGCCCGGGCCCTTCCGCTCGACCGGCTGTATGCCTCCACGCTTGCGGAACTGACCGGGGAGGTGCGCAAGCTCGGGGCGGTGTTTGAGGGGGTGCCGGGCCGCCGGCAGGTGCTGGACGAGCTCTTCAAGCAGGCCGCCGCCCAGAAGCTCCCGTTCCTCGACCAGGGCTGGCTCGACCTCACCGACCGCGGTCACGGCTTCATCGTGCACGAGAAGGTCAACTACCGGCTGTATCCGGAGAACACCTACCTGCCGGAGTCGCTGATCCGGCGCTACGGCCTCCGGCGCGGGCACCGCGTCGAGGTGGTGGCGCTGGCCCCGCAGGCCGGCGAGCGCTGCCCGGCCGCGGTCGGGATCCGCACCGTGATGGGTCGCGCGCCGGAGAGTATCGCCGCGATCACGCCGTTCGAGGAGCTGGTGCCGTACTACCCGCTCAAGCGCATCCTGCTGGAGGCGGTTGAGATCCACAAGGACATCTCGATGCGGGCGGTCGACCTGCTGACCCCGGTCGGCTTCGGCCAGCGGGGGCTGATCGTCGCGCCGCCGCGCACCGGCAAGACCGTCCTGCTGCAGAACATCGCCAACTCCATCTCGCACAACTATCCTGAGGTGAAACTGATCCTCCTGCTCGTTGACGAGCGACCGGAGGAGGTCACCGATTTCAAGCGCCACACCCAGGGGGAGGTGGTGAGCTCCACCTTCGACGAGGCGCCCGAGAGCCATGTGCACGCGGCTGAGGTCGTGATCGAGAAGGCCCGGCGCCTGGTCGAGCTCGGCGAGCATGTCGTCATTCTCCTCGACTCCATCACCCGCCTGGCGCGCGCCTACAATGCACTGGCGGGCAGCGGTGGCCGGACGATGTCGGGCGGCCTCGAGTCCAACGCGCTGCAGAAGCCCAAGCGCTTTTTCGGCTCGGCCCGCAACATCGAGGGGGGCGGCAGCCTCACCATCCTCGGCACCGCCCTGATCGACACCGGGAGCCGGATGGACGAGATCATCTTCGAGGAGTTCAAGGGCACGGGCAACATGGAGCTGCACCTGGACCGGGGGCTCTCCGACAAACGCATCTTCCCGGCGATCAACATCGACCGTTCCGGCACCCGCAAGGAGGAGCTGATCTACCACCCCGAGGAAATGCTGCGTGTCTACGGCCTGCGCCGGGCCATGCAGGGCATCCCGCCCATCGAGGCCATGGACATGCTGATCCAGCGCCTGAAGAAAACCCGGACCAACGCAGAATTTTTGATGACATTGAACCGTTAGTTCTCCTTGATCTGCCTTTCAGCCCCCGCCCACCCACGCGTCCAACCTCAGACCTTCTCCCCTCCCCGTGACTTCTGCCGAAGATTTCGTCATTCAGCTCGCCCTCGAAAAGGGCCTGCTCACCAAATCACAGATTGAGGCCGCGCGCGGTTTCATCGCCGGTCACACCGACCTGACCAAGGCCCCGCCCAAGCTGATGGAGGTGCTGATCGCCGAGAAGATCGTCGCCTCGACCCAGCTCAGCAAGCTGCTGGCCGACGAGTTCGGCATGCCCACGGTCGACCTCAATACGACCCGGGTTTCCACCGAGATGATCAGTGTGCTGCCCCGCCCGATGGCCGCGCGCTACAATGTGTTTCCGCTGAGCAAGGAGGGCAACACCCTGCGGATCGCCATCAGCGACCCGCTGGATGTCTCCTCGCTCGACGAGCTCGGCCATGTGCTCAAGCTCACGATCGATCCGTCCGTCGCCCCGCTGGAGGAGATCAAGGAGGCGATCGAGCGGTTTTACGGCAAGGACGCCGCCTCCATCGACCAGCTGCTGAGCAATTTTTCCGCCAGCGAGGGCATGGATTCCGTCTCGCTCGCCGGCGAGGAGGCCACCGGCGCCGTCGAGACCGACGCCCCGATCATCAAGCTGGTGCACTCGCTGATTCTGGAGGCCATCCAGCGGCGCGCGTCCGACATTCATCTCGAGCCGATGGAGAAGCGTTTCCGCGTCCGGTACCGCATCGACGGCGTGCTGCTCGAGGTGGAAAATCCGCCCAAGCGGCTCCAGCCCGCGATCCTTTCCCGCCTGAAGATCATGGCGAACATCTCCATCGCGGAGAAGCGCATTCCGCAGGACGGCCGCATCCAGGTCAACATGGGCGGCAAGTCGCTCGACTTGCGCGTGTCCTCCCTGCCCACCGCGCACGGCGAGAGCATCGTCATGCGTATTCTCGACAAGGAGGGCCTGCAGCTCGGCCTGCCCGAGCTCGGCTTCTTCAGTGACGACCAGCTGGTGATGGAGCGGCTGATCGCGATGCCCGACGGCATCATGCTCGTCACCGGCCCGACCGGCTCCGGCAAGACCACCACGCTGTACTCCTGCCTCCATTTCATCAACAAGCCGGACCGCAAGATCATCACCGTGGAGGACCCGGTCGAATACCAGCTGAACGGTATCAACCAGGTGCCGGTGCGGCACGAGGTCGGCATGACCTTCGCCTCGGCCCTCCGCGCCATGCTCCGCCAGGCCCCCAATATCGTGATGGTCGGTGAAATTCGCGATCTGGAGACGGCGGAAATCGCCATCAACGCCTCGCTGACCGGCCACATGGTGTTCTCCACCCTGCACACCAACGACGCCCCCGGCGCGGTGAGCCGTCTGATCGACATCGGCGTCAAGCCGTTCCTCGTCTCGACCTCCCTGCGGGCGATCATGGCCCAGCGCCTCGTCCGCAAAGTCTGCAAGCAGTGCAAGAAGCCCTACACGCCCGACTCCAAGGAACTGCGCGCCCTCAACATCACCCAGCAGCAGGCCGCCTCGGCCACGTTCATGAAGGGCGGCGGCTGCCCGAACTGCAACGGCACCGGTTACCGCAGCCGCTACGGCATCTTCGAGATCTTCGTCGTCAACGACGAGATCCAGCGCATGATCTACGAGCACGCCGGCACGTCCGCCCTGCGCGAAAAGGCCCGCTCGCTCGGCATGCGCACCATGCGCGAGGACGGGGTGCGCAAGGTCATCTCGGGCCAGACCACCATCGAGGAGGTTGTCTCCATCACGGTGGGTGACGCCAGCTAAGCCGGTCCCGGGGACGCCGCATGAGCTACGAAATGAATGATCTGCTCGAGCTGGTCGTCGACCAGCGCGCCTCGGATCTTCATATCCAGGTTGGGCAGCCGCCCACCCTGCGGCTGAGCGGGAGCATGGTGCCCATCGAGGGCCCGGTCCTCACCCCCGCCGACACCGAGCAGCTCATGCTCTCCATCACGCCCGACGCCCACCAGCAGGGCGCCAAGCTGAATGGGGGCGCGGACTTCGGCTTCGCCTTCCTCGACAAGGCGCGTTTCCGCGTGAGTGTCCTCCGCTCCAAGGGCAACTACGGCCTCGTGCTCCGCCAGATCCCGAACAAGATGTTCAGCCTGCGTGATATCGGCATTCCCGACAAGATCAAGGAGCTGCTCTACCGTCCGCGCGGACTTTTTCTCGTCACCGGCCCGACCGGATCCGGCAAGTCGACCACCCTCGCGTCGATGATCAACTACGTGAATGAGAACCGGGACGGCCATATCATCACGATTGAGGATCCGATCGAATACTACCATCCCCACAAGCACTGCATCGTCACCCAGCGCGAGATTGGGGTCGATGTGCCGAGCTTTTCCGAGGCCATCCGCCGCGCCCTCCGCCAGGATCCCGACATCATCCTCGTGGGTGAAATGCGCGACCTCGAGACCATTGAGGCGGCCATCAGCGCCGCCGAGACCGGCCACCTGGTCTTCGGCACCCTGCACACCAACAGCGCTGCCAAGACGGTGGACCGCATCGTGGATGCCTTTCCGGCCAACATGAAGGAGATGATCCGCACCCAGCTGGCGACCTCTCTCATCGCCGTCATCTCCCAGGTGCTGTGCAAGAAGATCGGCGGCGGCCGCATCGCCGGCTACGAGATCATGATCAGCACCAATTCCATTCAGGCGCTGATCCGGGAAAACAAGACCTTCCGGATTCCCTCCGACATCCAGACCGGGGCCGGTCTCGGCATGATCACGATGGATGCGCACCTCATGAGCCTGGTGAATCGCGAACTGATCACGCCGGACGAGGCGGTCGAGAAGGCGCAGGATACCGTGATCATGCGCGAAAAGTTGCTCGCCGCCGGTGCGAAGCTCCGCCAAGTTTAAACCTCACCCTTCACCCCCCCCGACCTTTCCCCTATGTTTGCGAGCCACGACCAGTTCATCTTGGAAATCTGCCGCGATAAGCACCTTGTTGCCGCCGAGGCGCTCAGCGACCTGAACGAGGAGCACAAGGCGACCGGCAAACCTCTCGCCGACCTGCTGGTCGAGATGGGTTTCATTGAGAAGTCTGTCCTCCTGCAGAAGATCGCCGAGCATCTCGGCCTGGAATATATCGAGGAGATGCCCGTCATCACGGGCGAGATCGTCAGCATGGTCTCCGGCAACCTCGCCCGGACCTACGGGGTCGTCCCCATCCGCGTCGAAGGCCAGACCATCGTGATGGTCGCCAGCGATCCGTTCAACAACCAGATCATCGACGACCTCACCTTCGCGCTCGGCAAGGATGTCCGGCTCATCGTCGCGGACCCCACCACCATCGACGCCCAGGTCAAGCTCCACTACGGCGACGACGAGGCCACCATCGAGGACCTGCTCAAGGATCTCTCCAGCTCCGACCATGACACCGACAAGGAGCTTTCGGAAACCGACATCCAGGCGATGGCCGGCCAGACGCCGATCGTCCGTTTCGTCAACCTCGTCCTCGGCCAGGCCATCCGCGACAAGGCGTCCGACGTCCACTTCGAGCCCTTCGAGCATGAGTTCAAAATCCGCTACCGCATTGACGGCTCGCTCTACGAAATGGCCCCGCCGCCCAAGCACCTCGCGCTGCCCATCACCTCGCGCATCAAGGTGCTCGCCAATCTGAACATCGCCGAGCGCCGCATCCCGCAGGACGGCCGCATCAAGCTCACCATTGCCGGCCGCCCCGTCGATCTCCGCGTTTCCACCCTGCCCACCCAGTTTGGCGAGTCCGTCGTGCTCCGCGTCCTCGACCAGTCGGCCGTGCAGCTCGACATCACCTCGCTCGGCATGCCCGAAGACGTCTTCCAGGGCATCAACGACATCATCCACCGCCCGAACGGCATCTTCATCGTGACCGGCCCGACCGGTTCCGGCAAGACGACCACCCTCTACAGCGCGCTGCGCGTCATCAACACGCCCGACCTCAAGCTCCTCACCGCCGAGGATCCCGTCGAATACGAGATTGAGGGCATCATGCAGGTGCCGGTCAACCACGCCGTGGGCCTCACCTTTGCCGCCGCCCTGCGCTCCTTCCTCCGTCAGGACCCCGACATCATCATGCTCGGGGAAATCCGCGATCTGGAAACCGCCCAGATCTCCATCCAGGCCTCCCTCACCGGGCACCTCGTGCTCTCCACCCTGCACACCAACGACGCCGCCGGCGCCATCACCCGTCTCATCGACATGGGCGTGGAGCCGTTCCTGATCGCCTCCTCCATCGAGGCGGTGCTCGCCCAGCGGCTCGTCCGCCGCGTTTGCAAGAAGTGTCGCACCGCCTATGAGCCGGACTCGGCCCTCCTCAACCAGCTCGGCATCGACCCGATCGACATCGGCAACCGCGAATTCTTTTACGGCAAGGGCTGTGACCAGTGCTCCAACTCCGGCTACCGCGGCCGTCTCGGCATCTACGAATGGCTGCGCCTCAGCGAGGCGGTCCGTGATCTCGTGGTCCAGCGCGCCCCCACGCTCGTGATCAAGCAGAAGGCGCTCGAACAGGGCATGCGGACGCTGCGCGATGACGGTCTGCGCTCCATCTTCGACGGCGCCACCAGCATCGAGGAAGTGGTCAAGTACACCTGAACCCCGTTTTCCCACCCCCGCATCCCCTTACCGCCGTTAAACGCACCCCACCTTTATGCCAAAGTTCAGCTACACCGCCATCGAGACTTCCTCGGGCAAGGAAAAGAAAGGCAGCATCGAGAGCAGCAACACCGAACAGGCTGCCAATCAGCTGAAGGCCATGGGACTCCATCCCACCGGACTGGTCGCCGAGGGCGCCGCTCCCGCCAAGAAGGAGACCTCCAAGGCGCGGTCCTCGTCCGGGGCCGCCGCCGCCCTCGCCAGCGCCAGCTCGAAGACCGAGCCGGCCAAGAAAAAAGCCCCCTTTGTCATCGGTCGGGTCATCAGCCCCGCCGGTCTCACGGTCTTCACCCGCCAGCTTTCGACGCTGGTCAATGCCGGCATGCCCATCATGCGCAGCTTGGAGACGCTTGCCCGCCAGGAGCGCAACCTGCCGTTCAAATTGGTCGTCGAATCCCTCGCCGATTCCATCCGTTCCGGCGGCAACTTTTCCGACGGCCTGCTGCAGCATCCGAAGATTTTTGACCGCCTCTACGTCAACATGATCAAGGCCGGCGAGGCCGGCGGCGTGCTTGGCACTGTGCTCCAGCGCCTCTCGGTGTTCATGGAAAAGGCGCAGAAGATCAAGGGCAAGGTCAAGTCGGCCATGACCTATCCCGTGATCATCGGCATGGTCGCCGTGGCGATCGTCTCGGCCCTCATGGTGTTCGTCATCCCGAAGTTTCAAGGCATCTTCCAGTCGATGCTGAAGGGCAAGCCGCTGCCGCCTCTGACTCAGTATGTGCTCAACCTCAGTAATTTCATCAAGGATCACGTTCTGGCCTCCATCGGCATTATCGTCGGGGTTTGGATACTGTTTGTCGCCTTCAAGCGCACCAAGTTCGGCACCAAGGTCATCGACTGGATCCTGATCAAGACTCCCGCCATCGGCCCCCTCTTCCTCAAGGCCGCGATCGGCCGCTTCACCCGTACCTTCGGTACCCTGCTCGCTTCCGGCGTGCCCATCCTCCAGGCCCTCATCATCACCCGTGACACCAGCGGCAACGTCCATGTCGCCGCCGCCCTCAACGCGGTGCACGACCGGGTCAAGGAGGGCGACAACGTCGCCAAGCCTCTCGCCGCCACCAAGGTGTTTCCCAACATGGTCAGCTCCATGATCGAGGTCGGTGAGGAAACCGGGGCGCTGCCCGACATGCTCAACCGCATCGCCGACACCTACGACGACGAGGTGGACAACGCCGTGGCCGGCCTCACGTCCATCATCGAGCCGATCATGATCGTGTTCATGGCCGTGGTGGTCGGCATCATCGTCATCGCGCTTTTCCTGCCCATCATCGAGATCATCAAGAATCTCAGCTGAGGTTCGGATACTCGTCTCGGTCGGCACCTTTCCGCCGCCGGGACTGGGTGCCGCGGGCGTTGGCTCGGTCGCGGCTAGCGCGCGGATAGCGGTTTCGTGAGCAGCGAAGTGTTCAGCCCGGGCAGCCGTTCGGAAAACTCCTCGCCCGCGGCGGCCTGCCGGAGCGCCCGCTGTACCATGCCGAGCTTCGCGTCGAGGTTGTCGATCATCGAGACCAGCACCGCTTCGGGCGTCGCGGCGTAAACCGCCGCGCCCCACTCGGGCTCGCCTTGGTGGCTCAGGATGATGTGTTCCAGCCGCTCCAGCCGGTCGGCATCCAGCCGGGCCTTGATGGCCGCCTTCCGCGCCAGCTGGTAGCCCAGCACCACATGGCCCTGCAGGATGCCGCGCCGGCTGCGTTTGGTGGCCAGCGTCCCCTCGTATTCGATGGTCTTGCCCGTGTCGTGCAGCAGAATGCCCGCCATCGTCAGATCGGCGTCCACCTCCGGATACAGCGGCAGCAGCGCGCGGGCCGCCCGGGCCATGTGGGTCGTGTGCTCCAGCAGGCCGTGCCGGTAGGCGTGATGCATCGCCACCGCCGCCGGCGCCCAGCGGAAGGACTCGCCGATTTCGTCGAACACCCCGCGCACGGTCGCCCGCAGCTCGGCATGTCCGATTGCTTCGATGAACGTGTTGAACTCCGCCCACAGCGCTGCGCCGTCCTCGGGCGCGACCTCGACCAGGTTCTCAATCATCCCCGGTGCTCCGAGTTCGGCCTCGGGCACCACGGCGATCCGCGCCAGCTTTGGCGACAGCCGGCCCTGATAATGGTCCACCTTGCCCTCCACGCGTACCACCGATCCCTCGCCCGCCGCCTTCAGCGCGTCAAAGCCGGGATTGTCGCCAAACACCGTGCAGCCGAACGAGCCCGTCCGGTCCCCGAGGTCCGCACTCAGAAACGGATTGCCGTTCGAGGCGGTCTTGACCGCCAGCTTCTTCACGACGAGTGTCGCCGCAAAGGCGCGGCCGTTGGCGAATTCGGGCGACTTGAGATCGCGGACTGTGGTGAGCGCAGGGGTTTCGGGCATGGGCGGGTTGGGTGCAGGTTGAGGAAACGGATTCCCCGGGGTCACGCAACCGCGCAAAACCGGCCCCGGCCGGGCTGCCTCTTTGCCGGGTTCATGCAGTTGAACTTGAATTCCGACTGTAGGCCAGGTCGCTTGACTTGGCTTCGCCCCCCCTGAGCCAGCTCAACGAGCTGGCCTACAATGATGACCGGGTCCGGCTCAGGGAAAATAGCGCCGCTTCGCCTTCACCTGCACAAAGCGCTTTTCTGGCAGCACGTAGGCCGTGAGGCTGCCGCCCATCACGCACGCCGTGTCGATGCCGAGCGACCACTTGAGCTTGTACACCTCGGGACGGGGCGTGTGGCCGTAGACGACAAAGGGCGGCCCGCTCCAGAGGTCCGCCCACGCCGGGCAGCCTTCGCACTCCGAGCGCTTGCGCGGCCGGCCGTCGCGATCGATGGCCTGGATGCGCGTGACGACGCTGGCCGGCTGCCGCTGCCACGGCTCGTTGGGCAGAAACCCGCCGTGCACGAACACCAGGTTGAGCTCCTCGACCTCATGCGTGAGCGGCATCTGCGCCAGGTAGTCCCAATCCTCGGGCCGCAGCTTCGCCAGCGTGTCCTCGTCACCCTCCTTCAGCAGGCTCCGGTCCTTCGTCTTGCGGTAATTCAGCAGGCGCAGTTCGTGGTTGCCCAGCAGCGTTAGCGCCCGGTGCTCGCGCGCCAGATCGATCACCTTCAGGCTGTCGGGGCCCCGGTTCACCAGGTCGCCGAGCAGCACCAGCTGGTCGTCCTTCGTGGGCGCGAGCAGCCCGAGGAGTTCGGCGAACTCCTGGTGACAACCATGGATGTCGCCGATGGCGATGAGACGGCCGTTCATGCGTGCGGGAATTTGCTAGCGTCAGCGGGGCTGGCAAGTAAACAAGAAACCCCATGGAATTGCACCTGCAGCCCCTCGCCCCCGCCTGTTTCGTCTCCGGCACGCCGTTTGCCGACGGCGACGCGGTGGCCAGCTACCTCGTGCAGAACACCGGTTCGGCCGAAATCGTGCGTTGCGATGTCCTCGCGTCGGCCGCCGAGGCCTTCGTCCCCGCCGGCCGCGTCGTCTGCAGCTGGCGCCAGCTCTTCAAGCCGCGCCCGGCCGGCGAAAATTCCGCGCGGCTCCTCCGCCTCACCGCCGAGAACCTGTTTCTCACCCTGGCCGATCCCGCCGCCGAACCCGCGCCCGACAGCCAGCGGCTGGTGCAGTTTCTCGCCCTCCTGCTCGAGCGGAAAAGGATTCTCCGGGCCCGGGGCAGCTCGGCGGACGGAGCCCGCAATGTCTTTGAGCACATCCGGACCAAGCAGCTGTTCGAGGTTCCGGCGGGCGAGCTCAGCCCCGAGTTCTTCCTTTCGTTGCAGTCCCAGCTCGGCCTGCTCGTCGGCGCAAAGTAGGCCACTGGTCAGATTGTAACGGCGAGCCCCAGCGTGCCGGTGCCCCTCCGTGGCTTTCTTAGGGCCTCACCTCGCGTGAGGCCTTGCCGGGCTCACGGCCCAAGGCTCGACGCAAGGTCGAGCCCTACAAAACCAACACCAAAACCAACGAACTTCCAGCTTCACGGGTAGTGGTACAGATTGCGAATTGTAGGTCGGGGTTTATCCCCGACACGTCGGCAATCAGCAAATTATACCACTACCGCCTCACGTGTGCCAGGTGTTGTATTTGATGATTGCGAAGATGGCCCGGAAGCCGTCGCGCCAGCCGATCTTTTTGCCCTCGGCATAGGTGCGGCCGTAGTACGCGATGCCCACTTCGTAGATCGGGCAGCCCAGCCGGGCCACCTTGGCCGTGATCTCCGGCTCGAAGCCAAACCGGTTTTCCTCGATCTTGATCTTCTTCAGCACATCCCGCCGGAACACCTTGTAGCACGTTTCCATGTCCGTGACGTTGATGTTCGTGAACATGTTCGAGAGCAGGGTGAGAAAGCGGTTGCCCACCATGTGCCAGAAATAGACCACGCGGTGCGGTTCGCCGCCCATGAAGCGGGAGCCGAATACGACGTCGGCCTTGCCGTTCAGGATGGGCGCCAGCAGCTTGGGGTACTCGTCGGGATCATATTCCAGGTCGGCGTCCTGGATGATGACGATCTCGCCGGTGGCGGCGGCGAAGCCGGTGCGGAGCGCGGCACCCTTGCCTTGGTTGTGTTCGTGGTAGATGACACGGGCCAGCTTGCCGTCGACCTCGGCCCGGAGCAGGTCGCGGGTGCCGTCAGTCGAACAGTCGTCGACGATCAGGATCTCCTTGTTCGCCACCGGGGCCCGGCCAACCGCCGCAATGATGTCCCGGATTGTCTTCTTTTCGTTGAAGCAGGGGATGACGATCGTGACGAGGGGTGGGGGGGCGGAACTGGGTTGCATGGCTGGCGCAGGGACAGGCGGGTGATTTCGGCCCGCATGCTGCACGCACCGCCCCGCCGTTGTCGAGTGCGCGCTTGGGGGTCGGAAGCCGAGACGCCACCGGCTGCCGCTGTAGGTTCGACGGAAGGTCTAAGCAGGAAGCCAAGAAACCCGGAATCAGAGTCCTGGTTTCCTGGCTTCCCCCTTCAAATTTGCCCGGCGTTCGCCTCAGCTCTTCGTCTTCTCCGGCAGCGCGCGGGTCGCGATCTCAATCTTCAGCCGCTCCAGGTATTGCGCAAAGGGCAGCACGCCCTCGTCGCCCTTGGCCCGGGAGCGGACGCTCACGGCCTGCGCCTCCGCCTCCTTGCCGCCGAGGACCAGCGTGTAGGGCACCTTTTCCAGTTCGGCCCGGCGGATCTTCGCCCCGAGCTTGTCGTTGTGCTCGTCAATGCTCGCGCGGACGCCCGCAGCGCGGAGCTGCGCGAGCAGGGCCTGGCCGTAGTCGAGGGTTTTTTCGCTGATCGGGACAAGGCGCACCTGTTCGGGCGCGAGCCAGACGGGGAAATCGCCGCCGAAATGTTCGATCAGCACGCCGCAGAATCGCTCCATCGAGCCGAACGGGGCGCGGTGGATCATGACCGGGCGGTGCGGCTGGTTGTCGGCGCCGATGTACGTCAGATCAAAGCGCACCGGCAGGTTGTAGTCCACCTGCACCGTGCCGAGCTGCCACTCGCGGCCGATCACGTCCTTGATCACGAAGTCGATCTTGGGCCCGTAGAACGCGGCCTCGCCCGGCTCCTCGGTGAAGGGCACCCCGAGGGTCTTCGCCGCCTCGCGGCAGGCGTGCTCAGCCTTGTCCCAATTCGCGGCGTCCCCGGTGTATTTGTTGGAGTCGGGATCGCGCAGACCGACGCGCACCCGGTAGTCGGCCATGCCCAGCGTGGTCAGCACGATCTTCACAAGCGCCAGGCAGCCGAGCACCTCGGCCGCCACCTGCTCCTCGGTGCAGAAGAGGTGGGCGTCGTCCTGGGTGAAGCCGCGGACGCGCGTCATGCCGTTGAGCTCGCCGGACTGCTCCCAGCGGTAGACCGTGCCGAACTCGGCCAGGCGCACCGGCAGGTCGCGGTAGCTGTGCGGCTGCGAGGCGAAGATCTTGATGTGGTGGGGGCAGTTCATCGGCTTCAGCATGAAGCCGTCGAGAAGCTGGTCGTCAGGTTTCACCCGGTCCGGCGTGATCGTCAGCTTGCCCGTCCGCTGGTTGACCTGGTCGGCGAGCTGCTGAGAGACCGCCTCCAGCCGCACGACCATCTCGGCGCACGAGCAGCCTTCGTGGAGGATCTTCGCGAGGGAGACGTTTTCCACGACCGGGGAGAACTGCGACTCCTTGTAGTAGGGGAAGTGGCCGGAAGTTTTGTAGAGCTCGAGCTTGCCGATGTGCGGGGTGAACACCTGCGAGTAGCCCTGCTTGAGCAGTTCGCCGCTGATGAACGTCTGCAGCTCCTGCCGGATGATCGAGCCGTTGGGCGTCCAGAGGATGAGGCCCTGGCCGACGTCCTCGTCGATCACGAAGAGCTTGAGATCCTTGCCGAGTTTGCGGTGGTCGCGGGCCTTGGCCTGCTCGAGCTGCTCGAGGTATTTGGCGAGCTCTTCCTTGGTCGGAAACGCGGTGCCGTAAATGCGCTGGAGCTGCTTGTTCTTCTCGTCGCCGCGATGGTAGGCGCCGGCGATCGTGAGCAGCTTGAACGCCTTCAGCTTGGAGGAATAGCGCACGTGCGTGCCGGCGCACAGGTCCATGAATTCGCCGTTCTGGTAAAACGAAATTTTCTCGCCCTCGGGGATGTCGGCGAGGCGACCGAGTTTGTAACGCTCCTGGCCGCGCGACGTGATGATCTCGACGGCCTCCTCGCGGGAGACTTCCTTGCGGAG
>CAIQQB010000188.1 GCA_903873805.1 uncultured Opitutia bacterium
GGCCAAGCGCAAATCCCGCGGCTTCCGCTCCATCCGCAACTTCCGCGCGATCATCTTCCTGCTCGCGGGCAATCTTCATTTTGAACTGCCAGATCCATTCCCGGGGTCGGCACTAAACCCACAGTAAATGACATTGTGCCCTTTTTTTGCCCCGCGCAAAGTTCCCCGGAATAAGCTGCGGGACATATCATACCAAACCCCCGAGGGATTTACTCTTTGTAGGGCCTCACCTCGCGTGAGGCCTTGTCGTATTCCCGCAGCCAAGGCTCGACTCAAGGTCGAGCCCTACGTTGTAAAAGCGATGGGCAAATGGTATCAGAGCCCTGTAGCCGGGGTCGCCGACCCCGGTGCCTTAATCTGCCAAACCTCGAGCTCCTGGGTCAGCGAGCCGGCTATAGCCAAGCCAATGCAAGCTCTGGGACATTGGGGTAATGGCTCAGTTTGAAATTGTAGGTCGGGGTTTATCCCCGACACGTCGGGCGTAAAGCCCGACCTACGGCGGCAAACGGCAAACTGAGACACCGCCGACATTGGACTCGTTGCCAGTGAATCAGGATTGAAAACCGTTTTCCCATGAAGCGCATGGAGAAGAGCGGCTCGCTACTGATCCGAGAATCTGAGCTTCGTGGGCTTCATGTGCTTCATGGTAAAGCTCTCCGAAGCAAGCTTCGGAGCCTGGGCCCCCTCGGGTAAATCATGCGTCATGAGCCTCAAAACAAAATATGCGTAGCCTTGGACAACGCAGTGGTAGCTGAATTTACCCCCTGCGGCGATAATGTCCGCGTGGGTCAGCCAGACGCCATTCGGCACCGGCAACCATCCCATCCAAACCATCCAAACCGCCTCCTCCGCCATGAATAAATTCCTCCTCGTCGCCGTCCTCGCCGCCGGCGCCTCCCTCCCCGCCTTTGCCGCGGCCCCCGACGCCAAGGCCATCTGGACCGACCAGTGTGTCAAATGCCACGGCCCCGAGGGCAAGGGCGACACCAAGATGGGCAAGAAGCTCGACATCAAGGATCTTACCGACGCCAAGATCCAGGCCGGCTTCACCGATGACCAGGCCGCCAAGGCCATCAAGTCCGGCACCAAGGACAAGAGCGGCGAAACCCTGATGCCCGCCATCGAGGGCATCAAGGATGAGGAGGTCAAGGTCCTCGTCCCGTTCGTCCGCACCCTCGTCAAGAAATAAGCCCCCCGCCGCAACCTTCCGCCGGGCCCGTCAAAGGGGCCCGGCCCCGGTTCGGCTTACCCTTTCCGCGATCCCCATGAATAACGGCGGCAGAACCTCCCTCGTCCTCGGCGCCCTGGCGGTGATTTTCACCGGGATTTTCGCCGCCTTTCTCGCCGACCTCCCGGGCCGGCCGGCCCCCCGCCCGCTCATTCCGCTCGTCGATAAATCATTCCTTAGCACCGCCACGGTCCGGATCTCCTACTCCGACCTCGTCAAGGCCAAGGAGGACCTCTCCGACTTCGACTGCTACGGCTGCCACCAGAAGTCCAAGCCACCGGTCCTGACCTTCGACGAAAACCAGAAGCTGATCGTTCCGAAGGCCCACCGGGACATCGTGATGGGCCACGGCAGCCACGGTCGCAACAACAACTGCTTCAACTGCCACAACGAGAATAACCTGCTTGTGCTCCAGCCCCGTGACGGCCGCGACCTGAAGTTCTCCGAAAGCACCCTCCTCTGCGGCAGCTGCCACGGTCCCACCTTCCGCGACTGGGAGGCCGGCGTCCACGGCCGCACCAGCGGCTACTGGAACCGCGACCTCGGCGCGATCGACCGCAAGGACTGCGTGAACTGCCACGATCCGCACTCCCCCAAGTTTCCCTCCCGCGCGCCGGCTCCCGGCCCGCATTCCCTCCACGAGTCCACCGCCGCGCCCGCCGCCCACTGACATGTCGCAGACGACCCCAACCGCTCCTGACGGTGACGTTACCCGCCGCAGCTTCCTGCGCACCTCCGCCGTGCTGGCCACCGGCCTCGCCGCCGTCGCCGCCAGCCTCAAGCCGCTCTTCGAGATGGATGACCTCCCCTCGGCCGAGCAGTTCATGCAGAAATACTACCGGGAAATGACCCCGGCCGACATGGCGGTCGTCCTCAAGCGCATTTCCAACGAGGTCGAAAAGCAGTACGGCATCCGGCCCCACGTGAAGGACTACAAGCCGATGGACGGCGTCGAGTTCGTCTACGCGCTCAATCTCACCCGCTGCATCGGCTGCCGCAAATGCGTCCACGCCTGCGTCGGCGAGAACAACCAGTCCCGCAACCCCGAGATCCAGTACATCCGCGTCCTCAAGATGCCGCATGGCACGTTCGACCTCGACAAGGGCGACCACAACTACGCCCCCGAATCTGTTCCGGAGAAGGGTTTCTTCTATATGCCGGTGCAGTGCCAGCAGTGCCACAATCCGCCGTGCGTGAAGGTCTGCCCCGTCCACGCCACCTGGCAGGAGACCGACGGCATCACCGTCATCGACTACGACTGGTGCATCGGCTGCCGCTACTGCGAGGCCGCCTGCCCCTACTGGGCGCGCCGTTTCAACTTTGCCAAGCCCTCCATCCCCAAGGACAGGCTCAACCCCGAGATGTCCTATCTCGGCAACCGGCCCCGCAAGAAGGGCGTGATGGAAAAGTGCCACTTCTGCATCCAGCGCACCCGCGCCGGCCGCTATCCCGCCTGCGTCGAGGTCTGCCCCGTCGGCGCCCGCAAGTTTGGCAACATTCTCGATCCGAACAGCGAAGTTTCCAAAATCCTCAGCACGAAGCGTGTCTTCATGCAGCTCAAGGAGGATGTCGGCACCAATCCCAGGTTCTTCTACTATTTTGACGTATGATCGCCGCCGCCCGCAACTATCTCGTTTTTCTCCGGCGCTGCATCCGCCTCGCCTTCATCGGTGACTGGCGCTACTACGCCTGGATGGGCGCGCTTAGCATCGTGTGCCTCTTCGGCCTCAACGCCTACGCCAAGCAGCTCGCCGGCGGCCTCAGCGTCACCGGCATGAGCGACGAGGTGTCCTGGGGTGTCTACATCGCCAACTTCACCTTCCTCGTCGGCGTCGCCGCCGCCGCCGTGATGATGGTCATCCCCGTTTACATCTACGACAACGAGGATCTCCACGATCTCGTGATCTTCGGCGAGCTTCTCGCCGTCGCCGCCATCTGCATGTGCCTCGCCTTCGTGACCGTCGACCTCGGCCGGCCCGACCGCTTCTGGCACCTCATCCCCGGCATCGGGCAGTTCAACTTCCCCGCGTCGATGCTGAGCTGGGACGTCATTGTCCTCAACGGCTACCTGCTCCTCAACGTCCACATTTGCGGCTACCTGCTCTACTGCCGCTACCGCGGGAAGAAGCCCACCAAGTGGTTCTACATCCCGTTTGTCTTCATCGCGATTGTCTGGGCCGTCTCGATTCACACCGTCACCGCGTTCCTCTATGTCGGCCTCGGTGGCCGACCGTTCTGGAACTCCGCCATCGTCGGCCCACGCTTCCTCGCCTCCGCCTTCACCGCCGGACCCGCCCTGATCATCCTCGCCCTCCAGGTTGTCCGCCGCGTCACCGCCTCCGCCCCCGCCGGCGTCGCGGTCCGGATCGCGGAAGGCAGCAGTGCCCCGCGGCCGGTCTCCTCGCGCCAGGCCACACTCGAGGACTTTGCGCTGCTCGGCCAACACCTGCCCGAGCTTGCCACCGTTTCCGAGGACGAGCGCCGGAAGCTCCTGCCCGGTGCGGCCGTCGTCGAGGTCGCGACCGGCGACATCCTGCTCCACCAGGGCGCCACCGACAACGATGCCTATTTCGTCCTCGAGGGCCGCATCGTCGTGAAACGCCTGGAAAGCGGTCGCACCCGCATCACCCGCACGGTCGGGCCCGGCGAACAGTTTGGCGAAATCTCCGCCCTCAACGGCACCCCGCGCATGGCCACCGCCATTGCGGAGGAGCCGTCCCATGTGCTCCGCCTGCCCGCCACTTCGCTCCGCAAGCTCATGCGCAGCCCGAAGCTGAATGAAATCATCCACTCCCGGATGGCCGAGCGGCTCATGATCACCGACCGCGGCCTGCTCATTCTCCGTAACATCGTGCAGGTTTCGATGCTGATCAACGTGTTCCTGCTCCTCAATGAGGTGTTCAAGGAGTTCTACTCGGGCAACCTCCACGTCATCTCGTCCCGTTATCTCTTCCTCGGCCTCGAGGGCCACCACGCGCTCGTGCCGTGGATCTGGAGCGCTATCACGCTCAACGTCACCGCCATGATCATGCTCGTGCTGCCACTCAGCCGTAGCCTTAAGTGGCTCAACGTCGCCTGCGTACTCAGCATCGTCGGCATCTGGATCGAAAAGGGCATGGGCCTCGTCATCCCCGGCTTCATCCCCACCCCCCTCGGCTCGGTCGTCGAATACACCCCGACCCTCAACGAGGCACTCGTTTGCTTCGGCATCTGGGCGATGGGCCTGGGCCTCTACACGATCTTCCTGCGCATGTCCGTCCCCATCCTCCAGGGCCGGCTCTCCAAGGCCAACGAGGACCATCTCGACCACGTCGCCCACCCGGACCGGCCGTTCGTCGCGCCCACCGCCTCCTGACCCGCCGACCCGCCATGGCCACCCAACTCACCGCCGACGACGCCAAGGTCTCCCTCAACGCCCACGTGGCGTCCAAGGGCGAGGAGATCCGCGCCAAATACGGCCCGACCATCGCCTGGAAGGACCTGCCGCTCCTGCTCGCCGACCGGGTCTATGTGCGCTACCCGTGCACCATCGAGTTCAACTCCGAGCCCCTCCAGTCCGGCGAGTTCGCCCATCCTGTCCCGCACGGCGACCGGCCCGAGGACGGCTTCACGATCTTCGTCCACCCGATCTTCATGACCCAGCTGTCCCTCGTACCCATGCTGGTGCTCTATCAGCTAGTCGTGGTGAACTACGGTGATTTTGCCTCCGCCGACGATGCCCTGACGTTCGGCGCCGCCGCCCTCGGACTGTCCGAGGACGAGTATTACGAGAAGCTCTGCGAGCTCGCCGATCCCATCTGCAGCTGCGGCACCGCCTAGCCGTCGGCGGCCGTTCCGTGGGGCCCCCCATGAGCGAAGACCCCAAAACCCCGCCGCCCCCCGACCGTCTGGCCTTCCTCGAACAGCGGCTCGCCCGCCTCGAGCAACACCTCGGCCTGCCCCCGGCCGAGCCCGCCGGTTCTGCCCCGCCTGCCGCCTCCCCGCAGCCTGCGGAAGCCTCGTCAACGCCGCCGCTGGCTTCTGGCCTCTGGCCTCCGGCCTCTGACCTCTCGCCTCTGACATCTGCTCCGATCCCAGCTCCGCCAGAAGACCTGGAATTCGTGGTCGGACAAAACTGGTTCGCGATCGTCGGGATTGTGATCTTCACCTGCGGCGTCGCCTTCGCCCTTTCGCTGCCGCTGCCCGGACTGCCCGCCGCCGCCCCGTCCCTGGTCGGCGTGGCCATCGCCGGGGGCTTCCTGCTCGCTGCACAACTCGGCCGGACTTCATTTGAACTCGTCGCCGGCTACTTCCGCGGGGCCGGCGTGGCGCTGCTGTTTTTCGCCGTCCTGCGCCTATATTTTTTTGGAGCCGTCCACGCCCTTGACGCCGACAGCCCTTTCGGGGCGGCCCTGCTCGTTGCCGCAGTCGGGTTGAATGTCGCCTTGGCGCTCCGGCAGCATTCCCAGCCGCTCCTCGGGCTCGCGCTTCTGACCGGTGCCGTAGCGGCCTTGGCTGTCGGCGCGCCGCTGTTTGTCTTTGCGGCCGTCACCGTGCTGGCCCTGCTGGCGGCGGCCGCCTCCCTCTGGCAGGCTTGGCCGGCTCTGGTGCTGCTCGCCGTCCCCGCCACCTACCTCACCCACCTGCTGTGGGCCATCAACCGCCCGTGGCAGGACCGGCCGCTGCAGTTCGTCGACCCGTCGCGCCTCAGCCTCGGCTTCCTGCTGCTCTACGTGCTGATCCTCGGTGCCAGCCCGCTCTGGCGCCGCGACCGGAAGACCGAGGGACCGTTCACCATCCTGACCGCCCTGGGCAACTGCGCGCTGGGCTACGGGCTCTTCCTGCTGCACACGGCCGCGGTCAACCCGCTCAACCCGGTTGCGGCGCACCTGGCCGCCTCACTGGTTTTCCTCGGATTGGCCGTGGCGTTTCACCGGCGGGACGCCGGGCGGACGTCGGTGTTTTTCTACGCCATGACCGGCTACATGGCGCTGAGCGTGGCCATCGCGCGCAAGTTCGGGATGCCCGAGGTCTTTCTCTGGCTTTCGCTGCAGAGCCTAGTGGTGGTGGCGACGGCCCTGTGGTTCCGCTCGCGCTTCATTGTGGTGGCCAACTTCTTCATCTTCCTCGCGATCGTGCTCGGCTACATGGTCCTCAATGACGGGGGCGAGCGGGGGGTCTGCTTCGGCTTTGGGTTCGTGGCGCTGGTGACCGCGCGCGTGCTCAACTGGAAGAAGGAGCGGCTGGAGCTGAAGACCGGCTTCATGCGCAACGCGTATCTGGCGAGCGCTTTCGTGGTGATTCCGTATGCGCTCTACCACGTGGTGCCGCATGCGTATGTGGGTGTTTCCTGGGTGGGGGTGGCGCTGATGTACTACGTCCTGAACCTCATCGTGCGCAACCCGCGCTACCGCTGGATGGGCCATCTCACGCTGCTCGGCACGGTGCTCTACCTGCTGATCATCGGGATCACGCAGCTGACGGCGGTCTACCGGATCCTCTCGTTTCTCCTGCTGGGTGGCGTGCTGCTGGCAATCTCACTCCTCTTCACCCAGCTCCGCCGCCGCTCCCGCCGCGCCTCGCCAGCCGGCCCACCGCGCAACCCGTAAGCGCCTCAGTGCGCCGCGCCTCCGCTGCAGGGCGGGTCTCCGTTACAGGGCGAAGTCTTCCCCGCTCTACTGCTGCGTCACCCTCAGCCGAATGAAACGTTTGGTCGTTCCGCTCAGCGGGGTGAGGTCCGAAACGACCACCTGGTCGCGCTTGGCATCCAGTGCGGTTACGCTCAGTTCCAGCGTGCAACCCGGCCCTGATTGCCAAGTCACCAGGTCGCTGGAAACTTCGACGGTGTAAACAAGGTCGGCCACGTCCTTGCGCCGGATGAAGCTCAACGTCAGTGCGCCGACGGCCCGGCTCGCCACCGGCAAGCCGGTGGGCGCGGCCACCGCCGTCGGATCGAGGCCGAAGGCGTATTTGAGCAGGTTGACCACCCCGTCATGGGCCGGGTTGGCAGTGGGTCCGCTGATGGTGGCGTCAGCGAGCTGCGCGGTCGTAAAAGACTGGCTGCTCCAGGAAGCGAAGTTCGGCTGGATGATGAGCGTGCCCGAGGCCGTTCCCTGGTAATTGGCGTCGCTGACGGTTGCGACGACGCTGTAGCTGCCCGGAGCCGTCGGCACGGTCGCGCTGCCATTGTAGCTGAACGTCACCGTGAGCCCGCCGGGGCTGGTCGTCGCCATCGCGCCCAACGCCGAGCCCGAATATGTCTGGCTCAGGCCTCCAAGCGTCACGGTGGCCGTGCCCTTCGTGACCGTGAGTGTGGCGGGATTGGAGGTGGCGCTCCCCGCAGTGTTGGTGGCAACGCATTGGAACTGATAACCGTTCAGGCTGACGGTGGCATTCGTGACCGTCAGGGTCGTGGTGGCCGATCCGGAGTAAATCGAATTGTCGCTGAGGCTAATCCAGGTGGTGCCGCCATCCGCCGAGACCTGCCAGAGAAATGTCGGCACCGGGTTGCCGTTGAAGTAGACGGTGAAGCTTGCGTTCTGTCCCGCCGTCATCGCCTGGTTCTGCGGTTGCGCGTTGACGGCAGGGGCGTATGGAACGAAGACCCCCTTCCGGATCGTGTCGTTGTAATAGTCGGCAACATAAACGTTGCCCAACCCGTCGACCGCCACGCCAGTGGGAAAATGAAAACGCGCTGCAATCCCCGTGCCTTCCGCGTTGCCGGTGACTCCCGCGCTGCCCGCCAGCGTCGTCACCACCCCGTTGGCCGTGATCTTCCGGATCGTGTCGTTGTAGGAGTCGGCGACATAGACGTTGCCCGCCCCGTCCACCGCCACGCCAGAGGTATAATTAAAACGCGCGGCGCTGCCCGTGCCGTCCGCGCTGCCGATGACTCCCGCGCTGCCTGCCAGCGTCGTCACCACCCCGCCGACCGTGATCTTCCGGATCGTGCAGTTGGATCCGTCGGCAACATAAACGTTGCCCGCCCCGTCCACCGCAACGCCTTGGGGATAATTAAACCGCGCGGCGCTGCCCGTGCCGTCAGTACTGCCAGACACTCCCGGGCTGCCCGCCAGCGTCGTCACCACCCCGCTGGCCGTGATCTTCCGGATGGTGTCGTTGTAGGAGTCGGCGACATAGACGTTGCCCGACCCGTCCACCGCCACGCCAGAGGGACCATTAAATCGCGCAGAACTGCTCGTGCCGTCCGTGCTGCCGGTAACTCCCACGATGCCCGCCAGTGTCGCCACTACCCCGCCGGCCGTGATCTTCCGGATGGTATCGTTGCCACTGTCGGCGACATAGACGTTGCCTGCCCCGTTCACCGCCACGCCATGGGGAGACCAAAACCGTGCGGTGCCGCCCATCCCGTCCGCACTGCCCGCAGAGCCCAGCGGGCTGCCCGCCAATGTCGTGATGGACAGCAAGCGGTTAACCGTGAGGGTGGCGGGGTTGCTCGTGGCCGAGCCGGCGGCGTTGGTGGCAACGCATTGGAACTGCTCGCCGCTCAGGCTGACGCTGGCATTCGTGACCGTCAGGTTCGCGGTCGCCGAACCGGAGTAAATCGAACTATCGCTGAGATTGGTCCAGGTGGTGCCGCCATCCGCCGAGACCTGCCAGAGAAACGTCGGCGGAGGTGTGCCGCTGGCGGTTACGGTGAAGCTCGTGTTCTGGCCCGCAATCACCGCCTGGTTCTGCGGTTGCGCGATGACGGCAGGTGCGATTGGAACGAAGCCCCCCTTCCGGATCGTATCGTTGTAATAGTCGGCGACATAGACGTTGCCCAACCCGTCGACTGCCACCCCGTAGGGAAACGTGAACCGTGCGGCACTCCCCGTGCCTTCCGCGTTGCCGGAGATTCCCGGGCTGCCCGCCAGCGTCGTCACGACCCCGCCAGCTGTGATCTTCCGGATCGTGTCGTTCTCGGAGTCGGCGACATAGACGTTGCCCGTCCCGTCCACCGCCACGCTGCTGGGAAGATAAAACCGAGGGGCATAGCCAATGCCGTCCGTACTTCCGTAGTACCCCGCGGTGCCCGCCAACGTCGTCACCGCCCCGCCGGCAGTGATTTTCCGGATGGTGTAGTTTTCGTTGTCGGCAACATAGACGTTGCCTGTCCCGTCCACCGCCACGCCTCTGGGATGTTCAAACCGCGCCGTGCTACCCGAGCCGTCCGCGCTGCCGTTGAGTCCCGCGCTACCGGCCAGCGTCGTCACCACCCCGGTTGCGGTGACCTTTCGGATCGTATGGTTGAAGGTGTCGGCAACATAGACGTTGCCCGACCCGTCCACCGCCACGCCGTTGGGCCAATAAAATCGCGCGCTGCTGCCCGTCCCATCGGCGCTGCCCGACTGGCCCGCGGTGCCCGCCAGCGTCGTCACGACCCCGCCAGCCGTGATCTTCCGGATCGTATCGTTGTAGAGATCGGCGACATAGACGTTGCCTGCACCGTCCACCGCCACGCCGTTGGGACCATTGAACCGTGCGGCGCTGCCCGTGCCGTCCGCGCTGCCAGTCTGGCCAGCGATGCCCGCCAGCGTCGTCACGACCCCGCTGGCCGTGATCTTCCGAATCGTGTGGTTGGAGCTGTCGGCAACATAGACGTTGCCCGACCCGTCCACCGCCACGCCAGAGGGATAATTAAACCGCGCGGTACTACCCGTGCCGTCCGCGCTGCCAGTCTGGCCAGCGATGCCCGCCAAAGTAGTGAAGGTAAACGGCGTGGTGTAATTGCTCTGCCCCCGGAGCTCCGCCCCGGCCAATCCCAGCACCACAGCCACGACAGCCAGCCATGTCAGCCGGCCAATCAGCCCCACTGCCAGCACCTGCCGTAAGCAGTACGCATTGAATGCATGGGTGGAGGGTAACGGGCTGGCACGCACCCAGCTACTTGCGCAGTTTGGACCCGTGGGTTCAACCGAAAAGGGGCGTAAGGCGCAGGGCGCTTAGCAAGATCGAAAGCACTGTTGCAGCAGATTTAGCAGGGCAGAGCCGCCTCTCGTCGTGGTTGAAGCGACTGGTCGAGCGTGCTCCACTGGGAAGCAATGGTCAAAATAGAACAGTGGGCTCTGCGAGCATGCTTTACCCAGCCTCGTTTTCCAATTTTGCTTTGGCCCATAGATCGACGCCCCGAAAGATGCAGAGTGAAGCAACGATGACAAACGAATACAGGAACATTTCGTTGATCGCATTGACCAGCCTGTGCTCCTGGCTGTAGGACCAAACAGGATCATTATAGAAGAACTCAACCACGTGTCCGATCAGTGGGATATAGGCAAATAGCAGGATCAATCCGAAAAAGAAGAACACCCTGCCTTGTGACTTCTTTGATTTCGCCCGGCCAACCAGGAAGCCAAGGGTGGAGTAGACAAGGTAAGACAAGGACGCGGAAGACAAATATATTCCCGTCACCGTGCGATCATCATACGCGATTGTCACGGTCAGGGTGAGCAGAGCGATCGAAAGTCCAATGAGATAATTCCGTGAGTTCATTCTTTTCGGCTGAGAGCGTTATGCAACTGCGCTTGGCGCAACTGCTGTCGGAGCGGGATGACGGCGGACTGGAGAATTGGAGCCCATTGGCAAGTCACGACTCAGCCGAAATCTCCAAAAAGGACAAGTCCGTTTGCCGGGCCGGGTGCAGCTTTTCCTGTCGGGTGATGACACGCTGTCCCCACCATTCGCGTCCATCCGCGGGATTCGCGGGCTGCTCCGGGTTCCGTTTCGTCCGTCTATTCCGTGGCCCAACTCTGCTTGCTCAAATTGATCAGTATCCGCTTCGGCATCGTCATTGGCCGTGGGAAGGGTCAGAAGTTCGAAGTCACAGGGCAGGGGTCAGAAGCCGGAAGCCAGATGTCAGAAGCCGGAGGGCGGAGGCCAGAGGCCGGATGTCAGAGGATAATAGCTGAAACGCTGAAAAGCTGAAATCGGAAAACTAAAAGCCCATGGGCGGGATGCCCGGCTTCGGGGATCGGGCTCGGTGTTCTCAGTGCCTCTTTGGTTCAAGTTCCGATGTCGCGGTCTGGATTGGTTCCTGGTTTCCTGGCTTCCTGCTTCCTGCTTCAAATTGGATCAACCATGTCGGAAGGGCGTCGGCGAGCGACGCCCCTTGCTACATGGCGCGGGCCCGACCACCTGGCCGAAGATGCTCACTACCCGCTGCTCGCTGCTCGCTACTTCCCATTCCCCCACGCCCGCGCTTGCACCCGCCGGAGGATGGGGCTTAGTCATGGGCCTTTCCCATGCCCACCACTGTTTTCACCATCGCCAACCAGAAGGGGGGCGTCGGCAAGACCACCACCGCCGTCAACCTCGCGGCCGCGTTTGCCGAGAAGAAAATTCACACCCTGTTGATCGACCTCGACCCGCAGGCCAACGCCACCAGCGCCCTCGGCGTCGAGAAACAGGAGGGCCGCAGCCTTTACGGTCCGCTCCGCGGCGAGGGCACCGCGCTGGAGATGATCACGCCCACGTCCATCGAACACCTCGCCATCATCCCGAGCGAGGAGGACCTCGCGGCCACCGAGATCGAGCTCGCCCAAACCGAAAACTACCTCGCCCGCCTCCGCACCGTGCTGGAGCCTCTGCGGGCCTCCCAGGGCTTCCGCGCCATCATCATCGACTGCCCGCCGTCCCTCGGCATGCTGTCGATGAACAGCCTCGCCGCCGCCGACTACCTGCTCATCGCGCTCCAGTGCGAATACCTCGCGCTCGAGGGGCTCGGCCAGATCCTCAAGAACGTCGAGCGCCTCCGCACGGCCGGCGTCAACGGCGCACTCGAGGTCGGGGGCGTGGTGATGACGATGTTTGACGTGCGCACCAACCTGTCGCGGCAGGTCGTGGACGAGGTAAAAAAGCACCTGCCCGACAAGGTGTTTGAAACCGTCATCCCGCGCACGGTGCGGCTGAGCGAGGCGCCGAGCTTCGGCAAGACGATCTTCGCCTACGACCCACTTTCGCCCGGCGCCACCGCCTACCGCAACCTCGCCAAGGAGGTCATCGCGCGGTTCGGGTTGTTGCCTCTGAAGTAGCGGGTAGCGAGTAGCGAGCATCCTGACGGACTTTGGGTGCCCCAAGGCGAAGCAACATTTCCCAAAGCCTCTGACTACGCTCCCGGCTTCCGCCCTACTCGCTCCTCGCTACGTCTGCCGCGCCTCCGTCCTACTCGCTACTCACTACCCGCTACTCGCTACTGCCACCCCATGCTCTCCTCCCTGACCAAATACCGGCACGCCTTTCTGGTGGGCTTGCAGAGCAATCTGGTCTACCGCTGGAATTTCGCGGTGCGGGGGCTGTTCTCCCTGTTCCACCTGTCCGCCGTGTTCATCCTCTGGAGCGCGGCCTACCAGGGCGTCGGGTCCGGCGGCATCAACGGCTTCGGCTTCGGGCCGACCATCACCTACTTCGTCACGCTGCTCGTGCTCCAGTTCTTCATCAGCGCGTTCAACGAGGATTACCAGATCAGCGAGGACATCCGCAACGGGCTCATCAACCAGTTCCTCCTGAAACCGATCAACTACTTTGGCTACCGGCTGAGCATCTTCGTGGCGGCGCGGATGGTGTCGGGGGCGCTCGTGCTGCTGCCGCTCGCCGTGGCGCTGCCGTTTCTGCACACCTACCTGACCTTCCCGGGCGACTGGGGCTGGCGGCTGGCGCTCGGGTTGCCGGCCATGGCGCTGTCGGCCCTCATCCAGTTCAGCATCGCCTACTGTTTCGGGCTGCTCACGTTCTGGTTTCTCGAAATCCAGGGGTTCGTGATCCTCTCGATGGCGGTCGAGGCAGTGCTGGGCGGACAGATGTTCCCGCTCGACCTCCTGCCGGCGGGGGTATTCGCGGTGGCGAAGTTCCTGCCGTTCTATTACCAGATGTATTTTCCCGCCGCGATCTTCACCGGGCGCATCAGTCAGGCGGATACAATCAGCGGCCTCGGGATCGAGCTGTGCTGGGTGGGGATCCTGTTTGCGGTCAACCGCGGCCTGTGGATCCGCGGGCTCCGGCGGCACACGGCGGTGGGGGGATAGCGGAAAGGAGTTTGGAATTTGGATTTCAGGCCGTCGGCCGGCGGAACGGCCGCAACATTCAACATCCAACATTCAACTCTCAACGTCCAAGGGCAAAGCTGACCCAGGAGAAGCAGAACGTTGAAAGTTCAATGTTGAGTGTTGAACGTTCGCGCTCCCGGCAGCGCTCCGGCGCTTGCTACCATTGGCCGCACCCTGCATCCGAACCCTGAGCAAGGAATCGCAATGCGGATTGCCCCGCGCGGCCGGACGTGTTTTTCATTCCGCAGTCCGCACTCCGCCTTCCGCACTCCTCCATGAACTATTTCCGCATCTGGCTCGCCAGCGCCCGCTACTCCGTCGTGCGGACGCTCATGTTTCGCGGGGACTTCTTTGTGTGGTCGCTCGTGGAGCTGTTCTGGATGGCGACCAGCCTGCTCACAATTTCGGTCATCTATGAGCACACCTCGTCGATCGCCGGCTGGAGCAAATATGAGATGACGCTCCTGGTCGGCACCTCGCTGCTCATCCAGCGGTTCCTGATGGGGTTTTTCTGGAGCAGCATTTTCGACATGGGGCGTAACGTGCGCAGCGGCAACTTCGACTTTTTCCTCGCCCAGCCGGGCAACGTCATGTTCATGGCGACCACCCGCAAGATCGACCCCGACGGCTTTCTCAACTCGTTCGTCGCCCTGGCCGTCGTGCTCTACTCGGCGCACCGGCTCGGCCTGCATCCGGGCGCGGCCGACTGCGCCCTCTATGCCTGCATGGTGCTGGGCGGACTGATCATCCACTACAGCATCCTCGTGATCTCGGTTTCCATGGTGTTCTGGATCACCAACGCTCAGGGCGTGGAAGGCGGCTACTTTTCCCTCACGGAGTTTTCGCGGCTGCCCAAGGCGGCCTTCGGCGTGGTCACCTCGGCGATCTTCGTATGGGGCCTGCCCGCCGTTGTGGTGAGCAACGTCCCCGCAAGTCTGCTGCTCCACGGCTTCAACCCCTGGTGGGCGCTCTGGCTGTTCGGCGCGGCCGCCGGCTGGTTTGGCATCGCCGTCCTCGTCTTCCACCGCGGCCTGCGCCGCTACACCAGCGCCAGTTCCTGATGCTCCCGCTCCTCCAGCTTCAGGGCCGGATCGGCCACACCTTCCGCCAGCCGGAGCTGCTCGTCCGCGCCGTCACGCACCCGTCCTACCTGCAGGACCACCGCGAAGAGCCGGAGAGCAACCAGCGGCTCGAGTTTCTCGGCGATTCCGTGCTCCAGGTCATTCTCACCAGTGAACTGTTCGTGCTCTACCCGGCCGACCGCGAAGGTCCGCTCAGCCAGCGCCGCGCCGCGCTTTCCAACGGCGAGTGCCTTGCCCGCCTCGCGCGCACGATCGAGCTCGACACCTGCCTGCGGCTCGGGGCCGGCGAGGAACAGGCGGGCGGCCGCACCCGCGCCTCGACGCTCGAGGACGCCTTTGAGGCGCTCATCGGGGCGGTCTACCTCGACAGCGACCTGGCCACCGCCCGCCGCGTCGTGCTCGGGCTCTATGGCCCGCTGCCCGCCCTGCTCGACGCCGTCGCGGGCACCGAGAACCCCAAGGGCCGGCTGCAGGAGCTGATCCAGCCCACCCATGGCAACGAAGCCCTGCGTTATGAAACGACGCACGTCGCCGGTGCCGACCACTCCCGCGAATACGAGGCCGGAGTATTTTTGCTCGAGCGCCGCCTCGGAATCGGACGCGGCCCGTCCAAGAAAACCGCCGAGGAAGCCGCCGCCCGCGAGGCGCTGACCACGCTTCAGGGCGGTTGACGTCAACAACTTCGGGGTCTTGCCGCGCCCCACCGCCCGCATCGCCGAACCCGGCGACCACCTGCGCATGGCGGGATGAGCCACGCTCATGCCGCGACAGGACGCATCCCGACCGACATTCCGGCAGGAAACCTGCTCTTTGCCAGCCTGCGGATTCCCGTGCCCATGTCCGACCATTCACCTGTTGCGCCGCTCCTGACGGTTTCGATTCCGGGATCGTCGGCGGATTCCACCCGCATTGCCGAATTGGAGGACGAACTCGTCCGCATGCGGCGCGACTTCTCCCGCCGGGTTACGGCCCGCACGGCGGAGCTCCGCAAGGCGAACGAAAAACTTTATCAAGAGATCATCCAGCGGCGCCTGGTCGAACAATCCCTCCGGATCATGGAGGAAAAATACCGCGGATTTTTTGAGCACGCGGTGGAAGGCGCCTACCAGAGCACGCCGAAGGGAAAATATCTCAGCATCAACCCCGCCCTCGCCCGGCTCTATGGTTACGATTCCGTCGAGACCATGCTGGCCGCCGTGTCAGACATCGCCCGCGACGTCTATGTCGATCCGACGATGCGCCGCAGTTTCAAGGAGTTGATCGAACGCGACGGCGAGGTGCGGAACCTCGAGTATCAGGTCCGCCGCAGCGACGGCACGCCCATCTGGATTTCCGAAAACGCCCGGGTCGCCCGCGGCCGGCGCGGCCGCGTGCTCTATTACGAGGGCACGATCCAGGACATCACCCGCCGCAAAACCGCCGAGGCCGAGGCCGCCGCCCTCAGCCAGCAGTTGCTGCAGGCCCAGAAGATGGAAGCCATCGGCACGCTCGCCGGTGGCGTCGCCCATGACTTCAACAACATCCTCGGCGCCATCCTCGGCTACAGCGAACTCGCGTTGGACGAGGTGCCCCCCGGCTCGCCTGCCGCCGCCAACATCGCCGAGGTGCTCCAGGCCGCCCGCCGGGCGCGGGAACACGTCCGCCAAATTCTCGCTTTCAGCCGCCATTCGGCGCCGCAGCGGGAACCCGTCCGCGTCGGTCCCATCCTGCACGAAGCCCTCGGCCTCGTTCGCGCCACCATCCCCTCGACCATCCGCATCGAGCGGGAAATCGCGACCGAGGCCGACCAGGTCGTCGCCGACGCGGCCCAGCTCCACCAGGTCATTGTGAACCTCTGCGCCAACGCGAGCCACGCCATGGGGGGACGCGACGGCGTGCTCCGCGTCCGGCTGGAGTCGGTCACCCTCGGGCCCGGCCAGACCCCGGCGTTCGGCCGGCTCGGTCCCGGCCCCTACCTGAAGCTCAGCGTGCACGACACCGGCCATGGCATCCCGCCCGAGGTGCTGCCGCGGATCTTCGACCCGTTCTTCACCACCAAGCCCGTCGGCACCGGCACCGGACTCGGACTCTCCGTCGTCCACGGCATCCTGCAAAGCCACGGTGGCGACATCCAGGTCGAGAGCACTCCGAACGTGGGCAGCACCTTCACCGTCTGGCTGCCGGCCAGTTCGGACGCCGCCCCGGCCGCGCCGATTCCGACCGCCTGGCGGCGGGGTCAGGGCCAGCGCGTCCTCGTCATCGACGACGAACCCCTGCTGGTGCGGATGTTGGTGCAGGGTCTGGAGCGCCTCGGCTACATGGCTTGCGGCGAAACCAGCAGCCGGAAAGCCCTCGAAGACTTGGTGTCCGCACCCGCGCAATTTGACCTGATCATCACGGACCAGACCATGCCCGGCCTGTCGGGCGTGGAACTCGCCAACGCCTTCCACCAGATCCGCCCCGACATCCCCATCATCCTCTGCTCCGGCTATGCCGACACCATCGACCAGCTCCAGGCCAAGACGGCCGGCATCCGCGGCCTGCTCCTGAAGCCGATGGATTTCGCCCAGCTCAGCCAGATGGTGGGCGAAGCCCTTCAACCCGGCGGCAGAGGCTCCTCTTCGCCATGGCCCGCATAGTCATCATCGAGGACGACGAAGCCCTGCGGCCGATGCTCGCCAAGACCATTGCGCGTTTCGGACACGAGGTCTTTGCCGAACAGGATGGCCGGGCCGGGCTCCAGCGGGTGAAGGAAATCATGCCCGATCTGGTCATCACCGACATGGTCATGCCGGAAAAGGAGGGCGTGGAAACGATCCTGGAACTCCGCCGTGATTTCCCCGCCATCAAGATCATCGCGATGTCCGGCGGCGGCCGCATCAACAGCGCCGATTACCTGGACCTGGCCCGGAAGTTCGGGGTGTCAGCGACGCTCGCGAAGCCGTTCAGCCGCGACGAACTCAGGCTGGTGCTCGACAAGGTGCTGGCGTAACCGACCGAAGCCATGTAGGCGGGGTGCCCTCACCCCGTGCCCGTCCCCGCGGGGTGAGGGCAC
>CAIQQB010000189.1 GCA_903873805.1 uncultured Opitutia bacterium
GGAAGCCAAGGCTGAAAAGCTGAAAAGCTGAAAAGCTGAAAAGCTGAAAAGCTGAAAAGCTGAAAAGCTGAAAAGCTGAAAAGCTGAAAAGCTGAAAAGCTGAAAAGCTGAAAAGCTGAAAAGCTGAAAAGCTGAAATCCGACCGAAGATCAATCGGTATAAAATATACAAGTAAAATGGGTTCGGCCTTTGATTTCCGCGTGGTGAAATCATTTCCGCGTTTCCGCTTTTCAGTGTTTCCGCTTTTTCCACCCCCGTGTCCCTTCGCCCCGTGAATTCCTCCACGCCGCTGCCCCCCGCTTCGCTGTCCGCCTTCGCCGGCGCCTTTCGCGGCCGGCGCGTTCTCGTCACCGGCCACACCGGCTTCAAGGGCTCCTGGCTGGCCGAATGGCTGCTCGGGCTCGGGGCCGAGGTCACGGGGCTCGCCCTCCCACCGCCCACGCAGCCGGCGCTGTTCGACCAGCTCGCCCTCGGGGGGCGGCTGCAGCATCGGATTGGCGACATCCGCGATCCGGCCGTCGTGCGTCGCGCGGTGGACGAAGTGCAGCCGGATTTCGTGTTCCACCTCGCCGCCCAGCCCCTCGTCCGGCTCTCCTACGAGCAGCCGGTCGAGACCTATGCGACCAACGTCATGGGCACCGTGCACGTGCTGGACGCGGTCCGGCAGGCGGGCCGCGCTTGCGTGGTGGTCGCGGTCACGACCGACAAATGCTATGAGAACCGGGAGTGGCTGCACAGTTACCGCGAGGAGGATGCGATGGGCGGCTACGACCCCTACAGCTCCTCGAAGGGCGCGGCCGAACTTGTGATCGGGGCCTACCGCCGGTCCTTTTTCTCCGCCGCCGACTCCCCCGTGCGCCTGGCCTCGGCCCGCGCCGGCAACGTCATCGGCGGCGGCGACTGGGCGCTCGACCGCATTGTGCCCGACTGCATCCGGGCCCTGCAGCGCGGGGAGGCCATCCCGGTCCGCAACAAGGTCGCGACGCGGCCCTGGCAGCACGTGCTGGAGCCGCTCAGCGGCTACCTCTGGCTGGCCGCGCGGCTGGCCGCCGTTCCGCCTGCCCCGGGGGGCGCCCCGCTGGCCTCCGCCTTCAATTTCGGTCCGGCGCTCACCTCCAACCGCACGGTGGCGGACCTCGTCCAGGAATTGCTCCGGCACTGGCCCGGCCGCTGGGAGGACCGGAGCGATCCGCGGGCGGTGCATGAGGCCAAGCTCCTCAACCTGGCCACCGACAAGGCGCATCATCTGCTCGGCTGGCAGCCGGTCTGGGACTTCGCCGAGACCATCGCGCACACCGCCGCCTGGTACCGCCAGTGCGGGGCCGAACCCGCCTCGGCCCACGCCTGCACCACCGGCCAGATCGCCGCCTACACGGCCACCGCTCGCACCCGGGGCCTCGCTTGGGCGCAGGCGAAAAACTGAAGAAAAAAGCTGAAACGCTGAAAAGCTGAAACGCTATAATAATTTCACCGTCCGGACTTTTGATTTCAGTATTTCTTTTTCCATCTCTCCTCGGGACCTCTCCGCTTTCAGCTTTTCAGCTTTTTAGCTTTTCAGCTTTTGGTCTCCCTGTTTTTCAGCGTTTTGCCTTTCAAATTTCCCATGACCCCCGCCCAACTCAAGGCTGAGATCCTCCGCCTGACCCGCGAATATTCCGCCCTGACCCATGCGGCCAACCGTCCCGGCGACGATCCGCGGCGGCCGGCCTTCGCCGCGGGCCAGACCGTGCCCTACGCGGGCCGGGTCTTCAACGAAGACGAAGTCGAGGCGGCCGTGGGCGCCACCCTCGATTTCTGGCTCACGCTCGGGCCCGAGGGCGAGGCATTCGAGCGGGAGCTCGCCGCCTTCCTCGGCGTGAAGCATTCGCTTCTGGTCAACTCGGGCTCTTCGGCCAACCTGATCGCCATCGCCACCCTCACCAGCCACAAGCTGCCGGCGGCCCGGCGGCTCCGGCCCGGCGACGAGGTCATCACCGTGGCCGCCGGCTTCCCCACGACCGTCGCCCCCATCCTTCAGGTCGGGGCGGTCCCGGTGTTCATCGACAACGACCCGGCCACCGGCAACCTCCGCCCGGAACGGCTGGAGGCCGCCTTTGCCCCCGGCAAGACCAAGGCCGTGATGATCGCCCATGCCCTCGGCAACCCGTTCGACCTCGGCGCCGTGCTCGAGTTCTGCCGCGCCCACGATCTCTGGCTCGTCGAGGACAACTGCGACGCGCTTGGCTGCACCTACTCGCTGCCGCTCGCCCGCGCCCGGGTCCTCGGCTTCACCGAAAACTCCCCCGGACTCCCGGCCGACGGCACCCATGTCACCCGCTACACCGGCACCTGGGGCGACCTGTCCACCCAGTCGTTTTATCCGCCGCACCATCTCACGACCGGCGAGGGCGGGGCGGTCAACATCGTCTCCCGGCCGCCGCTCAAGACCTACGCCGAGAGCTTCCGCGACTGGGGCCGCGACTGCTGGTGCGCCAGCGGCAAGGACAACACCTGTCTCAAGCGCTTTGACTGGCAGCTGGGCGAACTGCCGCGCGGCTACGACCACAAGTACATCTACAGCCACCTCGGCTACAACCTCAAGCCCCTCGACCCGCAGGCCGCCATCGGCCGCCAGCAGCTCAAAAAGCTCCCGGCCTTCGTCGCCGCCCGGAAACGGAACTGGGAGACGCTCCGAGCCGGCCTCGCCGACCTGGTCGGATACTTTGATTTCACCCTGCCCACGCACGCCACCGCCTGGGCGCCCGGAAAGAAAAGCGCTGAAACGCTGAAAACTGAAAAGCTGAAATCAGACAGCGGCTTTTCCACCTTCGCCTGGGATCAGAGCGGGGCGCGCAGCGATCCCAGCTGGTTCGGTTTCATGCTCCGGGTGAAGGCGACGGCGCCATTTTCCCACACCGACTTCGCCCGGCACCTCGACGAGAAGAAAATTGGCAACCGCATGCTGTTTGGCGGCAACCTGCTCCGGCAACCCGTGTTTGTGCAGCTCCGGCAGGACCGGCCGGATGCCTTCCGCGTCGTCGGCGACCTCGCGGGGGCTGATGAGATCATGCACCGCGCCCTCTTCCTCGGCACCTATCCCGGCCTCACCCCGGCGATGCTCGACTACGAGATCAAGGTCATCCACGACTTTGTCCGCGAGAAAACTCAGAGCAAAAGCTGAAAAGCCAAAAAGCTGAAAATATCAGCGTTCTGAGGTGAAATAATTTCAGCGTTTTAGCGTTTGGTATTCCGACGTCTCAGCGTTCTGTCCCGGTGAAATAATTTCAGCTTTTTAGCGTTTCAGCGTTTCAGTTTTTTTCTTCCGATGCCCGCCTGCCCGCCGCTGCCCGCCGAGGACCTTGATCATATCCTCGCTCACACGCGCGAGCTGTGGGCGGAGCTGCGCGGCCAGTCGGTGTTCATCACCGGCGGCACCGGCTTCTTCGGGATGTGGCTGCTGGAAAGCTTCGCCCGCGCCAACGACACGCTGGCGCTCGGCGCGCGCGTGGTGGTGCTCACGCGCGATCCGGCGGCCTTTGCCCGCAAGGGCCCGCACCTGGCCGCCCGCCCCGACGTGGAGTTCCTCCGCGGTGATGTGCGCGACTTTGCCTTCCCCCCGGGCCGTTTTGCCTGCGTGATCCATGCCGCCACCGAGGCCAGCGCGAAGTTGAACGACGAGGCGCCCGCGGAAATGCTCGACGTCATCGTTGCCGGCACGCGGCGCGTCCTGGCGTTTGCCGCGCAGGCCGGGACCAGAAAGCTTTTGCTCACCAGCTCCGGCGCGGTCTATGGTCCGCAGCCGACCGCCATGACCCACCTCCCCGAAGACTACGCGGGCGCCCCCGATCCGCTGTTGCCGGCCTCCGCCTACGGCATCGGCAAACGCGTCGCCGAGCACCTGTGCGCCGTGCACGCCCGCCAGCATGGCTACGAGGTCAAGGTCGCCCGCTGCTTCGCCTTTGTCGGTCCGCACCTGCCCCTCGACGGCCATTTCGCCATCGGCAACTTCATCCGCGACGCCCTGCGCGGCGGCCCGATCCGGGTCGGCGGCGACGGCACCCCCTACCGGTCCTACCTCTACGCCTCCGATCTCGCCGTCTGGCTCTGGACCATCCTCTTCCGCGGGGCGGCCTCCCGGGCCTACAATGTCGGCTCGGCCGACGCCGGCTCCATCGCGGCCCTCGCCGCGGCGGTCGCGGCGGCCGCCGGGGGCAATCCCGAGGTGCGGATTGCGCGCGCCCCGGTGGCCGGCCAGCCGCCGGCGCGCTATGTTCCGGATGTGCGCCGCGCCCGGGACGAATTGAACCTGTCGCCCCGGGTGCCGTTGTCCGCCGCCCTCGGCCGTACTCTGGCCTGGTCCCGCCTAGCGGCCGCCTGAACCATGTCGAAACTGAAAGTCGCCATCCTCGGCACCGGCAACATCGGCACCGACCTCCTCATCAAGGTGCTGCGCTCCCCCGTTCTGGAGTGCGTGCTGTTTGCCGGTCGCAATCTCGCCTCGCCCGGGATGACCAAGGCCAGCCTCCTCGGCGTCACCGTCTCGGCCAAGGGCCTGCAGGGCATCGTGGACCGGGGCGCCGAGATCGCCCTCGTCTTTGACGCGACCAGCGCGGAGGACCACCACAAGCATGCGCCGGTCTTTGCCCGGCTCGGTATCAAGGCCGTGGACCTCACCCCCGCCAAGGTCGGCCGCATGTGCGTGCCGGCGGTCAACCTCGCGGAGTGCCTCGATCTGCCCAACGTCAACATGATCACGTGCGGCGGCCAGGCCTCCATCCCGCTCGCCTACGCCATCGCCCGCGCGAATCCATCGGTTGAATACATCGAAACCATCTCCAGCATCGCCTCGCGCAGCGCCGGGCCGGCCACCCGCATCAACCTCGACGAGTATCTCCAGACCACGGAAAACGGGCTCCAGCTCTTCGCCGCCTGCGAGCGCACCAAGGCCATCCTGAACCTCAATCCCGCCCAGCCCTGCGTCCACATGCAGACGACCGTGATGGCCAAGGTTCCGCACCCCGACCTCCAGGCCACCCGCGCCAAGGTGGCCGACATGGTCGCCCGCATCCGCCACTATGTGCCGGGCTACCAGCTCCTGCTCGAGCCCATCGTCGAGAGCGGCCGCCTCGTCACGATGGTGCGGGTTGACGGTCTCGGGGACTATCTGCCCAAATACGCGGGCAATCTCGACATCATCAACTGCGCCGCGATCGCCTATGCCGAGGCCTTCGCCCGGCGGGCCCCGTAATCCCCGGTTTCCATGCCCACCGCCCACCCCCACATCACGGTTTGCGACGCCACCCTGCGCGACGGGTCGCACGCCTACAGCCACCAGATCACGCTGGAGCAGGTGCGCGCCTACGCCACCGCGTCGGAGGCGGCTGGTTTTGCCTTTGTCGAGGTCGGCCATGGCAACGGCCTCGGCGCGTCCTCCCTCCAGGTGGGCGAAAGCCTCGTCCCGGAGCGCGAGATGCTGCGCGCGGCCGCCGGTTGCCTGCGCCGGTCCAAGCTCAGCGTCCATGTCATCCCCGGCTTCGCCACGATCAAACGCGAGATCGTCAACGCCCTCGAGGACGGCGTCGCGCTCTTTCGCATCGGCTGCCACTGCACCGAGGCCGACATCACCCAGCGGCACATCAGCTACGTTCGTTCCGTCGGACGGGAGACGTGGGGCGTCCTCATGATGAGCCACATGGCCTCCAAGGAGGTGCTGCTCGAGGAGTCCCGGAAGATGCAGTCCTACGGCGCCCAGGGCATCGTGCTGATGGATTCGGCCGGCGCCTACCTGCCGCAGGACGTGTCGGCCAAGATCGGCCTGCTGGCGGAAAAGCTCGAGGTGCCGGTCGGCTTCCATGCGCACAACAACCTGGGCCTGAGCATCGCCAATTCCCTCGCCGCGCTGGAGGCGGGCGCGCGCATTGTCGACGGCACGGCCAAGGGCTTCGGGGCCGGCGCGGGCAATGCGCCCCTGGAACTGCTGGCGGCCGTGCTGCAGCGCCAGGGCTATCCCACCGGGATCGAGCTTTACCCCGCCCTTGATGCGGCCGAGCTCGCGGCCAAGCTCTTCGCCGGTTCGCTGCCCGACTCCACCGGCATTACCATCGTGAGCGGCCTCGCCGGGGTGTTCTCCGCCTTTTCCAAGCCCGTGCAGCGCGCCGCCAAGCAGCTGGGGGTCGATCCCCGCGACGTTTTCTTTGAGCTGGGTCGCCGCAAGGTCGTGGGCGGCCAGGAAGACCTGATCATCGAGGTGGCCGACGAGCTTGCCCGCCGCGCCTCCTCCCAACCGCCCGCCCGCCCCCGCCCATGAACCGCGCCCTCGCCCTCGTCCAATCCGACGCCGAAGCCGTGCTGGCCGGCCGCACCGCCAGCCTCGCCGCCCTGCGCGGCCAGCACCTATTCATCTCCGGCGGCACGGGATTTCTCGGCACCTGGCTGCTCGAGCTCGTCAAGGTACTCAACGAACGCCACGACTTCGGGCTGCGGGTGACGGTCTTCAGCCGCAACGCCCGGGCCTTCGCCAGCCGCTGGCCCCACCTCGGGTCGGTGAAGTGGGCCGCATTCCTTGAAGGCGACATCCGCTATTTTTCCGACCTGCCCCGGGATGTCCGCTACATCATCCATGCGGCCGCGCTGACCGACCGCCGGCTCTTTGCCTCCCAGCCCGGCGCGGTCGCCGAGACCAACAGCGTCGGCACGCTCCGCCTGCTGCGGGCGGCCAATCTCCTCGAGGACCTGCAGAAGTTCGTCCTGCTCAGCTCCGGCCTCGTCTATGGCGCCCAGCCGTGGGAGCAGCCCCAGATCGACGAGAATTTTGCCGGACCCCTGCGCTGCAACGAGGTCAACGCGGTCTATGCCGAGTCGAAGCGTTTCGCCGAGGTCGTCGCCCAGTGCGCCATCAGCGAGAGCAAGCTCCCGGTCGTCACCCTCCGGCCTTTCGCGTTTGTCGGCCCCTACCAGTCGCTGCAGCTGCCCTGGGCGGTGACCGATTTCATCCGCGACAGCCTCAACGGCGGCCCCATCCGCATCATGGGCGACGGCGCGACCGTGCGCAGCATCATGTATGCGAGCGACTACGCCTTCTGGGTGCTGGCCGCCCTCGCGGGCGGGCGCGCCCGCGAGACCTACAATGTCGGCAGCCCCGAGCCCATTGACCTGCGCGCGCGGGCCGGCCTGATCACGCAGTATTTCTCGCCGGTGCCGGAAATCCGCACGCGGGTCGGGCAGGTGGGCCATGACCGCAACCGGCTGGTGCCCTCGGTCGCCAAGGCCGCCACCGAGCTCGGTCTGCAGGTCACCGTTCCGCTCCCCGAGGCCATCCAGCGCACCATCACGTGGCACCGCCACCAGCAATCTTCATGAAAGCCAAAGTCAGCGATCTCATTGCCACCTTCTTCGAGCAGCGGGGCGTCCGCCACGCCTTCGGCATCATCGGCTCAGCCAATGCGCACCTCTTTGACTCGATTTTCCACCGGTCGAAGATTGAGCTGATCTGCAACCACCACGAGCAGGCCTCCACCATGGCGGTGCAGACCTACTGGAAGGTCACCGGCCAGCCCACCTTCGCCCTCGTCACCGCCGGGGCCGGCTCCAGCAACGCCATCACCGGCGTGCTCTCGGCCTGGGCCGACTCCATCCCCTGCCTGATCCTTTCCGGCCAGGAGAACGCCCGCTACATCACGCCCGATTTTGACCGCCGCATGTACGGCATCCAGGGCTACGACAGCCCCTTTGCCGTGAGCAAGATGACCAAGTATGCCGCCCGGGTCATGCAGCCCGAGCAGGTGTTGTTCGAGCTGGAGAAGGCCTGGCATTACGCCACCACCGGCCGCCCGGGCCCCTGCTGGCTCGACTGGCCCATGAGCGTGCAGTCGGCGATGGTGGAAACTGACACCCTGCCGCATTACACGCCCGAGACTTCCCTGCGCGCCGGGGTCCTGCAGGGCGCGGAACTCGCCGCGGAGGTCGCCTGCGCCCTCGAGCGGCTGCGCCGCGCCAAGCGTCCCCTGCTCTGGCTCGGAGTGGGCATCCGCATGGCGGGCGCCGCCGCCGAACTGTCGGCCTTCCTGGAAACCCTCGGCGTCCCCGCCCTTGTCACCTGGTCGGGCATCGACCTGCTGCCCTCGGACCATCCCCTGGTGGTCGGTCGCGCGGGGGTCTATGGCCAGCGCGCCGCCAATCTCATCCTGCAAAGCTGCGACGGCCTGCTCACCATCGGCACCCGGCTCGCCATCCCGCAGGTCGGCTATGACGTCTCCGAGCTGGCCCGCGCCGCGGTCGACATCACCGTGGTCGACATCGATCCCACGGAGCTTAAAAAATATCCCCAGCGGTTCAACCATCCGGTCTGCGCCGACGCCGGTGACTTCATCCGGGAACTCCGCCGGCAGGCCCTGGCCGCGCCGCTGCCCCCGCCCGCCGCCTGGGTCGGCTGGTGCTCCGGAGTGCGCGCGCGCTTTCCGGTCGTCGGCCCCGAGCACGCCGACCAGGGCGGCTTCATCAATTCCTACCCGTTCATGGAGCGCCTCGCGGCCCACCTGAAGCCGGACCAGGTAATCGTGACCGACATGGGCACGGCGCTGCTGAGCGGACACCAGGTCCTGGCGATCAAACCGCCGCAGCGTCTGCTCACCTCGCAGGGACTTGGGGAGATGGGTTTCGGCCTGCCCGGTGCGATCGGCGCCTCCATCGCCCGCGACCACGGCGAAGTGCTCTGCCTCAACTGCGACGGCGGCATCATGATGAACCTGCAGGAGCTGCAGACCGTCGTGCACCACCAGCTGCCGATCAAGATCATCATCTTCAACAACGACGGCTACCTGATGATCAAGCACACGCAGAAAGCCGTGCTGCAGGGGCGCTATGCCGGCACCGACCGGAAGAGCGGCGTCTCCTGTCCCGACTTCCGGAAGCTGGCGCAGGCCTTTGACCTGCCTTCGTTCCAGATCCGGACCTGGGAGGATTTTGACCGCGACCTGCCCAAAATCCAGGCCTGCACCGGTCCCTTGATCTGCGAAGTCTTCATGCACCCCGAGCAGTTCTTCCACCCCAAGCTCGGCCTTTCGGTCCAGCCCGACGGCACCATCATTTCCCCGCCGCTGGAAGACCTCTCCCCCTTTCTCCCGCGCCAGCTGCTGAAGGAGAATCTCCAGATCCCGCTGCATGAGAAATCGGCAAAGATAAAAATCTGAAACGTGCTCCGGCTTGATTGTAGCCGGGGTCGGTGACCCCGGGGTTCGGGGTTGGGCGCACCAAGATCCCGGAATCAGCGACCCCGGCTGCGGTGCACTACAACGCATGCTTTGGGAGTTATTGAAAATGTTCCGCCGGATCACGCAACGACATGACACTTGATGAAGCCAGGGGGAAACACCCCTTCCTGCTGCTGCCCATCCGGCTGCTGAAGCGGTTCGAGGTCAACCGGGCGGTGCTGTTCAGCATCATGAACCAGGGCTGGTCGCTCCTGACCGGTCCCCTGACGATTCTGGTCATCGCCCAGTGGTTGAGCTCGGATGAACAGGGTTTCTATTACACGTTTAACAGCGTGCTCGGCCTGCAGATTTTTGTCGAGCTGGGGCTCGCCACCGTTCTCGTCCAGGTGGCCAGCCATGAGTGGGTGCTGCTGCACCGCAACCCGGATGGCAGCATTGGCGGCGATCCGGATGCGCTGTCCCGCCTGTCCAGCCTGCTGCGCTTTGCCCTGAAATGGTATGTGGCTGCGGGCGGATTGGTCATCGTGGGGCTCAGTATCGGCGGCTACTTCTTTTTCACCGACAAACCCCATCCCGATATTGTCTGGCAGGTTCCTTGGTTTTGTCTGTGCGTGATCGCCGGGATCAACCTGATGATGTCCCCTCTGTTCTCGGTCATCGAGGGCACCAACCAGGTGGCCTCGATCTTTGCTTTCCGCTTTGTCCTCGGGGTGGCCAACACTGCGGGGTTGATCCTCGGCATTCAGCACGGGTTTGGCCTGTACGCGCTGCCGCTGGCAGCCCTGACGCGTCTGCTCTGCAACATGATTTTCATCAGCTGGAAGCACCGCCGTTTTGTGCTCCAGCTGACCACCTGCAAGCTCGGCCGGATGATTTCATGGCAGAAGGAGGTCTGGCCGTTTCAATGGCGGCTCAGCCTCAGCTGGCTGTCGGGTTATTTCATTTTCCAACTCTTCACCCCGGTGATGTTCCATTACCATGGGCCAAAGGTTGCGGGTCAGATGGGCATGACCATGAGTCTGATGACCACCCTCGGCACACTCTCCTACGCCTGGCTGGCCGTCCGCGCACCCCAATTCGGGATGCTGATCGCGAAGAAAGATTACGTTGAACTCGACCAGCTGTTCCATCGACTGGTGTGGATCACCATGGGGATTGTCGCGGCCGGAGCGGTGGCGATTCTCGGCTTTGTTCTAATCCTGCATTGGGGCCATTTTGCGATGGGCAGCCGGATGCTGACCCTGCTGCCCGTCTGCCTCTTGCTTGGCCAGCAAATCATTAATTGCGCCATCAATGCCATGGCGATTTACCTGCGGGCGCATAAGAAGGAACCGCTGATGATTGTTTCGCTGGTGTCGGCGTTGCTGATCGGGCTTTCCACCTGGCAGCTGGGGGCCACCTACGGCCCGACCGGCGCGGCGGCCGGCTATTTTGTCATCTGCCTTGTCTGGGGTCTGCCCTCGTGTTGGTACATCTTCCAGCGCTGCCGGACCCAGTGGCACCAACCCGGGGCGACGCTGTCACCGGAGACGCCGGTCGCAGCGGTGACATGAATCTAGAATGCAGAAGCGAGAATTTGGCATTATGAACCCAGAACGCTTTGTTTCTCAACTCATTCCGATCTTCATGTCCTTCATGTTCTCCATGGTAAATCAGTTCAAGGAACTACTCGGTAATCCGTGGTTGGTTTGAACTGTCGGATTTACGATGAAACTCACGATCGCCATTCCCACTTTCAACCGCAACGAGTTGCTGCGGCAGAATCTGGCGCTGCTCCTGCCCCAGTTCACCGCAGACTGCCAGCTGCTGGTCCTCGACAACCATTCGGATGTTCCGGTGGCGGAAACGCTGGCCGGTCTCTTTCAGCAGCATCCCGGCGTCAAGCAGCAGGTGGTGAGAAACGCGCGCAACATCGGGGGGAACGCCAACATCCTGCGCTGCTTTGAGCAGTGCGACACCCGCTGGCTGTGGTGTCTCGGGGACGACGATGAGATCAAGCCTGGTTCGATTGGGAAGATTCTCGCCGCCGTCGACGAACATGCCGACTGCGTGGCGATCAACTTTGCCATTTCCCGGCTACCGCGGCGGGAAAAGCTCTTTATCCGCTCCCACGCGGAACTGGCGGAAAAATTGGATGACTATTCCAACCTCTTGTTTATTTCGACCACGGTATTTGATGCGGACAAGCTGGGGCCCCATCTTCAGGTGGGGCATCAGTACTGCTACGCCCATGCTCCCCATCTGGCGGTGCTGTTTACCGCGATCGGAGAGGGTGGGGCGCTGGTCCTGAAGAACGACAATCTCATCGATCATTCCCACCCCTCGGGGGCACCGCTGGTCCGGCTCGCTCTCGGAACCCCGGTGCTGGCGGAGGTGCTGGACAGTCCATCGCGCAGCCGTTTTGTCCGCAAAATCTTCGCCACCTTTCCCGTCATGTCCTACGGAGCACGGCCCCTGATCGAACGCAGTCGCACCAACTGGCGGAGTGCGCGACTGGATTCCCGCCTGCTCTGGGGGCGTTATGCCCCTTACCAGATCGGAGCCCTGAACCGGGCGAAGCTTCTTTTCACCCGGCTTGTTTGCGGCGTTCCGCTGCTCGGCCCCGCCGGATTTCAGTTCCTGCATTTTATCTTCAAACGCGGACGCCCAAAGCCGGCCGTTGGCGCGGAGACATCCACTCCGGCACCTCAAAAACCATGATGGAGCACGGATCATGATGGGCGAGCAGGAACTTTACCGGCTGGCCGCATTGCGCCACGAGCCGGGCAACTGGCTTTGGCGGTGGGAGGCCCGCGCCCGCGGCGTGGAATTGGGTACCGGTGTGCGCCTGATCGGGCGCCCGCTCATCCGCCGGCGGAGCGGATCCGTCATCCGTCTGCATGCTGGCGTCCAGCTCTTCAGTAAATACAACTCGAATCCGCTCGGTCCGGGTGCGCCGTGCATATTGCGGACCTTGAGTTCTGGGGCTGTCATTGAGATGGGCGAACGCTCCGGGATGAGCGGGGCAATCCTATGTGCCGGCAAAGGCATCCGGGTGGGGCGCGACAGCCTGCTCGGTGCCGGCTGCATGGTGATCGACAATGATTTTCACCGGATCGAGGGGGACCGCTGGGTGAATGAGTTCGTCCAAAATGCCCGGGAAGTCAGCATTGGGAACGGGGTTTTTGTCGGAGCCCGGGCGATCATACTCAAGGGGGTCACAATTGGCGATTTTGCTGTGATCGGCGCAGGCGCGGTGGTCAGTAAAAATGTGCCGAGCCGCGCCATGGTGGCGGGTAATCCGGCGGTGATTGTGAGAATAGCTCCCGCCAATCCGGCGGCTGCCAATAAGACAATTTAACAAATGAATACAAAACACAAACTAACCAAGCTATTGGCCTTGATTTTCTTCTGCTCGTTTGCCTTTGACTTCAAAGGTGAGCAGGCCGGAACAGTCGTGCAATTCCTGTTCGCCGGCATTTCACTAATGGCGGGAGGCATGCTGGTAGTATTGGTAAATTGGCGTCAGGTACCAAAGTCTCTGGTTCTGCTTATTATCAGCTGGTCGGCACTGGTAGGCATTGGGTTGGGGTCGGCCATTTTTTATCATAACAGTGTGGGTCAGTATCTGCGCGTTTCATTTCCGTACATTCTGTTCGGATTGTCATTTGTCACGATCGCGGCATGCATTTCAAATGAGGTGCATATTTCCTATTTCATCAATATGAGCTTTTGGCTCGCGATCTCATCATCCGTCTGGCTGGCTTATTATAACTTTGGCGTCTCCGATCTGGAGCTTTCCTCGGCGCGCTACCAGTTTATCTCGCCGGCACTGCCCTACATTATCGCGGTGGGAATCGCCAGCATCGTCACGGCGAGGGGCTTCCGGCTGACCGAATTGGTGGCCATCGGTGGTTCGATTGTTTCGGTGCTACTGAGCGAAACCCGGGGCTTTGTCGGCATGTATCTTACCTCGATCTCGCTCGTGCTTTTTCTGTATCTCTCCACCAAATACCGGGACCGGCAGTCGCAGGATGAAAAAAGCAATTTGTACACCAAGCTGATGGTGAGTGCCGTGATCGTGGGCTCCGGCATCGTCATCGCGGTGGTGCTGCGGCCCAACGTCGTGCAGGGCTGGAAGGATAGGCTCTTTTGGTATCAGAGCACGGAATCCGGCTATGATCCGACCTACCTGACCCGCGTGGCCGAGGTGCAGGGCATGATTCAGGTGATGGGCAAGGAGGCGCTGGTCTGGACCACCGGGATGGGCTTTGGCGCCAACTATTATTGGTCAGAAAACTATCACGACATGCTCAAGGCCTATGTCGGCGATGCCTACTTTGGCGCCGATCTCTGGGACGGCGGCCACAATGTGTGGATGTATATGCTTTTTAGCACCGGGATAGTTGGCTCGATGCTCGCCTTGCTGTGCATCGGCATTATCATTAAGTGTATTTGGCGAATGATTATAGTCTTTCGAAACAACATCCAGCTTCGGATTCCAGATTATGCCATCGTTCCCATCATAGCGACGGGCAACTATTTTTCGGCCTCCTTCACCGGAAACATCTTTGGTTCGCGACTGGGCGCCGTCTATCTGGCGATGGGGATTGGGATGATCATCTGGGCGTTGGATATCCAAATGTATCTTGTCCGTGGGGAACGCCGATACGACTGACGATTGCAAGGTTTTGGTCCGGCGATCATCGTGAAAATACTGCTCTATGAGGAAGTTTCCAGCGGCCATCACGGCGTGGTGCTGAATTATGTGCAGACCATTCTGAATCGCAATGATATCGCGTTTGTCACCGTTTCCAAGACTCTCAAGGGATCACCGGATGGCGAGTATGCGGCCCTGCAGCATACGGCACGGCTCCATCAGGCGGATCTGATCCATGTCCTGTCGATCGACGGCAGTATCCGAAACTGGCTGTGGTGCAAACCGTATCACCGGCAAGACCAGATTCCCGTTGTGGCCAACTATTACCGCTACGACAATTTGCACCGGCCGTTGCGCCGCTGGGCCTGGTGGTGGATGGTCCAGCGCGGGCTGGTGGCCACGCTCCTGATCTCGGATGATTACTGGCGGGAGCGCCGTTATCCGGCCCGGGTGCGGGCCTGCCTGCGGTTTGTCCCCGATCCCTGGTGGGAGCGGGAGTTTCCTCGTTGGACGCTGGCGGCCGCCCGGGAGCGCCTGAAGCTGTCCCAGAGCCGGAGGGTGCTGCTCCTCTTTGGCGAGATCGCCTGGAGAAAAGGGGCCGATGTGCTGCTCCGGGCTTTTCTGGAAACGGCCGACCCCGCGACCGACTTGCTGCTGTTGGCCGGCCGCATCAACGGGGACTTGGACCAGACGGATTTTAACGCCCTGCTGCAGCTTGGCCTGAAGGCGGGCAGCGTGCGGCTGGACGATGGGTTTGTCCCCGAAGCCGAGGTCAGCGTGTATTTCCACGCCTGTGATGCGGTCGCCTGTGCCTATCCCGCTTGGAATCAGGTTTCGAGCGGCACCTTCACCCGGGCGTGTGCCGCCGGTCGGCCCGTGCTGGCTTCGGATGCCGGGGTTACCGGGAGGACGGTGCGGGAGAACGATCTTGGATTTCTCTACCCGGCGGATGATTTTCTCGCGCTCAAACGCGCCCTGCGGGCCGCCCTGGCGGAAGCGGCGGACAGGCGCGCGGAGGGAACATTTGTGCGGGCCGCGGGCGCGATTGCGAAAGCGAGAAATCTGGAGACCTATGAGACTGCCCTGCTGGCGGCCTACGCGGAGCTAATCCCAAAGCAGACAAGTGCGGGTCGGATGACAGCGGTTAATCCGCAAACGGTGAGCCGGTCCAGGCATGATTGACCGTCATAAAGACAATCTGGCCCCGGCCGGTTCCCGCAAGGTCACGCTGGTGGTTTGCGGCAAGTTTCACTATTTCAATTTCGTCAAGCATCTGTATGAGGGAGGGTGGCTTGGCCAATTTGTTTATTCACACAAGCTAAGCTCAAAGCGCACTTTGGGCCCCACCGGAGCGGTCTCAAATAATCTCTGGCTGAAGGAATACCTTTATCAGGGGCACCTCAGATTGCTTGGGCAGCGCGGATTGGGTTGGGCGGGCAACCTTTATCACGAGATTTGGGGCTGGCAGCTGGAACACGTGATGCGTCCGGCGAGTCTGGTGCATTTTCTCCTCCATGGCCATTGCCTGCGGGCCCTGCGCAAGGCGAGCCAACGCGGGGAGTTTCTGCTCGCTGATGCCGTCAATTCACACCCGCATGACTACTTTGCCCTCATCAACCATGAACATGAGTCCCTCGGCCTGCCCCGGTTGAAATCGGAGCGGGCCTGTGGGCAGATGCTGGAGGAGTTGTCCCTCAGCGATGGCGTGCTCGCACCCTCGAAATTTGTTCGTGATTCCTATATCCGCCACGGAATCGATCCGGCCAGAATTGCCTGCATCCCCTTCGGCGTAAATCTGTCCGTCTTTGTCCCGGCGTTGAAGCCACCGCCGTCACCCTCCCGCCCCTTTCGCGTCGTCTGTGTGGCCCAGGTGTCACCCCGCAAGGGGCACCAGTATTTGTTGCAAGCCTGGAAGCAGCTCGCGCTGCCCCAGGCCGAGCTTCACTGCTACGGCATTGTCGATCATCTCCTGCTTCCGGTCCTGCAGCGGATAGGAGCGGCCAACGTCACCTTTCACGGGCCGGTGGACCGGGCGACGATCGTGGCCGCCTTGCAGGGCAGCGATGTCTTTGTGCTGCCTTCGGTGGAGGAGGGAATGCCTTATTCGATCCTGGAGGCCATGGCCTGCGGTCTGCCGGTGATTGCCACCGTTAATTCAGGGGCGGAGGACCTGATTGTGCCGGGCGAGAATGGTTTTATCGTGCCGATCCGTTCGCCGCAGGCCATGGCGGAAAAAATCGAGTGGTGCTACCGTCATCGGGATGCAGTCCTGGCGATGGGTGCGGCGGCGCGGCAGAGGGTGGAGTTGCGCTACAACCGGGCGGATTTTGCCCGAAACCTGATGGCGCTCTATGATCAATGTTTGGCTTCCAGAGGGTAGGGCATGGAGTGATTAACGTTCATGCTGACAAAGAGAACGGGTATTAGAATGGGAACGAGAGATTCGCATACGTCCGCGCTTCATGTCCTTCATGGTGGAGCAGGATGGCTGACCGTTTTACCCTGGAGCACAAAGACCGCATGAAGAGGAGCTCGTAGCTCCTAACTCCTAGCTTCTAGATTCCTGATTTCAGCTTTTCAGAGTTTCAGATTTTCACCCTTTTCTTCCCCTTGCCCTCCGCCCGCCTCACTTTCGGACTGCTCTGGCAGAATTACGGACCCTACCATGTGGCCCGCTATGAGGCGTTTTGCAAAGTTGCCGGGGAAGCCGACATCATCCCGATCCAGCTGGGCGATTCGACCTCGACCTATGCCTGGCAGCGGGACAGCCGCATTGCGGACCAGATGGTGACGCTGTTTCCGGGCACGATGGCCGAAAAGGTCTCGCCGGTCATGGTGTATGTGCGCATGTGCCGGCTGATCGTCCAGCGGCGGATCGATGTGCTGTTCATCCCCAGTTACTGGCCCATGTCCTCCATGGCCGCGCTGATCGCCGCCCGCCGGACGGGGGTGCGGGTGGTGATGATGAACGACAGTCATTTTCACTCGGGCCGGAACACCGGGCTGACCTTCCTCCTCAAACGGTTTCTCCTCGGTTATTTCGACGCCGGGCTCGTGGGGGGCAGCATCCACCGGGCTTTTTTCCGCCAGCTCGGGATGGCCGACAACCGCATCTTCGAGGGCTACGATGTCGTGGACAACGACTACTTTCGGGTGCGGTCCGCGGAGGTGCGGGCGCAAGCGGCGCAGTGGCGGGAGCGGCTGAAGCTGCCGGATCGCTTCATCCTGAATCTGGGCCGTTTCGTCAAAAAGAAGAATCTCACCACCTTGGTGGACGCCTACGCCCGCCTGGTGGCCGACGGTAAGCACCAGGGGCACGAACTGGTCTTTGTCGGCTCCGGTCCGGAGAAGGGGGCCCTGTTGTCGGCCTGCCACTCCTTTGGTCTGCCGGTGTGGCACGCGGCGACGGAGGCACATGTGACGCCCATGACCAACCGGGGCCGGGTGCGGTTCTATCCGTTTACCCAGATTGACCAGGTGCCCGCCTTCTACGCCCTGGCGTCTTGCTTTGTGCTGCCCAGCCGGGTGGAGGAATGGGGGTTGGTGGTGAACGAGGCCATGGCCTGCGGCTGTCCGGTGATCGTTTCCAGCGTCGCGGGCTGCACCCCCGACCTCGTTGTGCCCAAGGTCACAGGCTACCGGTTTGATCCCCTCGACGCCGGCGAGCTGATACGCCGGCTCGAGCTGGTCTGCGCCGACCTGCCGCGCGCGCACGAGATGGGCGAGGCGGGGCAGCTCCATATCCGGCAGTGGTCGCTCGACGGCTTTGGCCGCAACGCCCTGGAGGCGGCCCATGCCGCGCTCTGGGTGGAGCGGCGCTCGCTCCTGTTCGGCACCCGGCTGCACCATGATCAGTCGCGGATCCGCTTTCTGCAGACCTGCCTGCCCGACTATCGCGAACAGGTGTTTGACGAGCTATCTGCCTGCTATGGGCGGCAGTTTGAGTTGGTGTGTGGGGAGGGGTATTTTACGCCCGACATCCGGCCCTGCGTGGAGTTCAAGCGCTGGCGGCTGCCGGTGCAGAACATTTTCCTGTTCGGCCGGACCCTGCTCTGGCAGCGGGGCGCGCTGCGCTACATGTGCGATGCGGATGTCGCGGTGCTGGAGTTGAACCCCCGGGTGATTTCGACGTGGCTGATCCTGTGTTCGCGGTGGCTGGCCGGGGCGCCGACCCTGACCTGGGGCCATGCCTGGTCGCGTCACGGCCAGCAGAGCTGGACCAACATCCCGCGCCTGATGATGATGCGGCTGAGTCAGGGCGTGATCCCCTACAGCCAGTCCCAGGCGCATGAGCTGGCGGCATATTTGGATCGCGGGGTGATCGTGCCGGCGCCCAATTCGCTCACCCTGCGGGAGCGGTGCACTTTCGGGCAGGTCCCGCTGGCCCAGGTATGCGACATTCTGTATGTCGGCCGGCTCAACACCCAGAAGAAGCCGGTTCTGCTGGTACAGGGTTTCCTTTCCGCGCTGGCGCGGCTCCCGTCCGCGGTGCGGCTGGTGCTCGTCGGAGCCGGGAGCGAAACGGGGAAAATCCGCGAGCTCATCGAGCAGCACGGCCTCGCCGACCGGGTGCTGCTCCGCGGCCACATCAACGATGCCGACGTGCTGCGCGACCTTTATGCCCGGGCGTTCTGCGCGGTCTCGCCGGGCTACGTGGGCCTGAGCGCGATCCAGTCGTTTGCCCACGGGATTCCCCTGGTGGTGGCCGACCACGAGCCCCATGCTCCGGAAATCGAGGCCTGCACGGAGGGGAAAACGGCGCTGTTTTTCGGGTCGGATGACGCGACGGACCTGGGTAACAAGCTGGTCCTGCTCTGGGAACAGCGGGCGGAGTGGTATGATCGCCGCGCCGAGTTGTCGGATTGGACCAAGCAGAATTACAGTGTCGAGTCGATGGTGGACGGTTTTCAGAAGGCCATCGCGCTGGTGTCAACCCCGCTGCCGGCGGCGTGAGGGAGACTGCATGCAAAAAGCTGAAAGCGAAAAAGCGGAAACGCTGACAAGATCAGCATTCATTCGCAATGGGTCCGATACCCCGAAACTGGCTTCGGCTTGGCTGTAGCCGGGGTCGCTGACCCCGGTGCCTCGGAATTCCGAACTTCGATCCCCGGGGTCAGCGACCCCGGCTACAGTGGAGCTTCAATGCCCCGGGGCTTGCCCCGAGGATGTTCATTCCCGGTAAAATTATTTCAGCATTTCAGCGTTTCAGATTTTAGTATGTCAGCTTCTGCCATCTGCCTCGTCGGTCCGCAGCCCCCGCCGCGGCATGGGGCTTCGGCGGTGAACGAAGCCATGGCCGGCTGCTTCCGATCAGCGGGCGGTCGGGTGGAGGTCGTCAACACCGCGCCGTCCTCGCTGGAGAGCGCCTGGCGGGTGCGGCTGGGCCGGCTGGCCCGGTACGGGGCGGCTCTGCCGCGGATCCGCCGGTTTTGCCGGGAGGAGCCGGCGGGCCGGGTTTACCAGTCGTTGAGCGGCGGGCCGGGTTTGCTCTTTGAAGCGCTTGTCGCAGCGCGGGTGCGGCGGGCCGGGCTGGGCCTGTGGCTGCATCACCACAGCTTCCGCTACCTGGACGCCCCGTACCGGCCGATGGACTGGCTGGTGCGCGCCGCCGGACCCGGGGCGCGGCACATCGTGCTGGGCGAGACCATGGCGGAGAAACTGCGGGCCCGTTTTCCCAGTATCGGCGTGGTGCTGGTCATCAGCAACGCGGTCTTTGTAGGCGAGCCCCTGCCATCCGCGGCGGACGAGGAAGGACGGGTGGGGTTTACGGTTGGCCATCTGTCCAATCTTTCGACGGCCAAGGGCCTCGCGGATGTCATCGAACTGGCGCGGCTGGCGGCCGCCGGCGGGTTGGAAATGCGCTTCCGGATCGCCGGGCCGTTTGGCAGCCCGGCGGAAGAGGCCCGCTACACGCCGCAGCTGCGCGCCTTGGGCAACGTCGAACTGGTCGGCCCGGTGTTTGGTGGGGACAAGGACGCGTTTTACCGGTCGGTCGACGCCGTGGTGTTTCCCACCCGCTATCGGAACGAGGCCGAGCCGCTGGTGGTCCTGGAGGCCCTGCGGCACGGGCGGCCGGTCATTGCGCTGGGCCGCGGCTGCGTGCCCGACATCCTTAGCGAGGGCGGCCTGGCTTTGCCCCCCGACGGACCCTTTGCCCCGGCCGCGCTGGCCCTGCTCACCTCCTGGGCACGCCACCCGGCCGAGCTGGCCGCCGGGCAGGACGCGGCGCGCCGGCGGTTCGCCGCGCTGCACGCGCAAAGCCGGACCGCCCTGCAAACAGGCTTGTTATCCGCCGGGACGGCGCCCAACTGACTAACGACCATGCGCTCGGTGCCCTACCGTTTCCTCACCTATCTGACCCTGCTCGGCGTCTCCTTCGTCGCGCTGGGCATCTGTGGCTACATCTTTGTCTACAAGCTCGACGACAGTTATTCGGTGATCATCAGCAACCGCCTGCCGGTCCTGAACTTGGTGCGCTCCTTCTCGGTGGTGGCCAATCGCGGGCGTCATATCGTCGACGAACTGATTGCCAATCCCAGTCCCGAAGCCCTGGCCGCGATCCGGCCGGAGCTGGAGCGGTTGAGGGCGCAGAACGATGCGAATTTCAAGAAGCTGGACGATCTGATCAACGAGCAGCCCAGTCAGCGGGCCCTCGACGACCTCGGGGCAGAGCGGGTCAACTACCGGACGCGCTTGGAAAAAGTGTTCGCCCTGGTTGAGCAGCGGGCCTCCGTGACTGACGTACGGGCGGAATACGACCTTCTGACCGAGCCCTACAACCATTACCTGGCCTCCCAGGACTCCCTCGCGGCCTATGCGGAACGGACCGCGCAGGCGGAGAGCGATCTAGTGACGGATAAGACCCGGAATGCGCTGCGGTTCTTCGTGCTCTTTGCCATCTGGCCGGCGGTCATCGGGCTGGGCCTGTTCCTCTACGGCTTTTTTACGACGGTTGTCATCTTCGTGCGGAAAAAATAATTCCCTTCATGCGCATTGTCCAAACCCTCGGCCGCGCCCTCGATTTTGTCGGTGAACCCGGCGTGCTGCCCTATCTTCTGCGCCCCGGCAAGAAATCCCTCGCCTCCTTTCGCATTTGCAAGGCGGTCCGTTCACTGCTGCCCCCGCTGGGCACGGTGTTCGATGTCGGGGCGAACCAGGGCCAGTTCGCCTGCGCCGCCGCGCACTGTTTTCCCGGGGCCCGGATCGTTTCATTTGAACCCTCGCCCAAGGTCTTTCCCGTGCTGCAGCGGAACACCCGCCACCTGCGCCAGCTTGAACTGGTGCAGAGCGCGGTAGGGCACGAGGCCGGTCAGCTCGATTTCTTTGAGAACGCCTACTCCCACGCGAGTTCCGCGCTCCCGGTCAATGCCACGCAGATTGCCATGAAGCCCGAGACGGCGCAGACCCGCCGGATCTCCGTGCCGGTCACCACCCTTGAGACGTTCGGCGCGGGGCGCGACTGGCCCCATCCCTGGCTGCTCAAGCTCGATGTCCAGGGGTTTGAGCGCAATGTGCTGCAGGGCGGCGGGGATTTTCTGAAAAAGGTGGATTATCTGCTCTTTGAATGCTCCTTCCGACCACTTTACGAGGGGGAGACCGGCTTTCCCGAAATGTATGACTTTGTCCGCGGGCTGGGATTTGAAATCATCGCCCCGGTGGGTTTGCTCGAGGACGCCAACCATGTGATGTTGCAGAACGATCTGCTGTGGTGCCGGCGGCCGTGACCGAGCCGGATCATCCGTCCGCCTAGCGCCAGCCCTTCTCCGCACCTACCGATGAACCTGGAAATCGCAGCCGTAACCATGGATATCACGGATGCACACGGATCATCAATCCATGGCAGATTGTCTGGCTTTCACCTCGTCGGTAAACAGATTTTGAGCGATCGATATTTCTCCATGCTCTGGATCCGGGTTATCTGTGAAATCCGTGGTTGGATTGAACTGCCGAATTTAGGATGAAAGCCCCGAAATCCGCCAAAACCTGGCTCGCCGCGACCCTCGCCGTCGGGCTCGTCCTCGCGGTCGCACTGCAATGGTTTGGGGCCAGACTGGGCAGGCAGAATGTTTCCGGATTGCAGTCCACCGGGGTGGTGCCGACCGAGCTTCCGGGCTGGCTGGTGACGGACCGTCCCGTGGCGGGCAGCGAGGAGGAAAAGGCCAAGGTGGACGAGCTGCTCAATTATGATGACGCGGTGTTCCGGATCTACGAACAGGGCTCGATGGGTTTTTCGGTGTACATCGCCCACTGGAGTCCGGGCAAGATGTCACCGCGCCTGGTGGCCGGCCATACCCCCGATGTCTGCTGGCCGGCGGCCGGCTGGGTGCGGCAGCCGGAGGCCGAGCGGACTCCGGCGGGGAATGCACCGGCAGATGAAATTGCCAGGATCGAGGACAAGGTGGGGCTCCGCCACGGGCAGTTCCGGATCTTTGACGGGCATGATGTCCGGCAAAATGTTCTCTTCTGGCATCTCTTCGGGGAAGATCTGGTGAATTACGACACCGGCAATTCGCCCCCGTGGTATGCGATGTTTGTCGATTTGATGAAACACGGGCTGAATCAAAGGCGGGAGCAGTGGTTTGTGCGCATCAGCTCAACGGGTTCGCTCAAAAGCCTGGGCGAGGACCCCGGTTTCCAAAAATTTCTGCAATCGCTGGCCGTCATCGGGCTGAAGGCCGGAAACCAGCCAACGCTGAAACGCTGAAATCTAAAAGCTGAAAAGCTGAAAAGCTGAAAAGCTGAAAAGCTGAAAAGCTGAAAAGCTGAAAAGCTGAAAAGCTGAAAAGCTGAAAAGCTGAAAAGCTGAAAAGCTGAAAAGCTGAAAAGCTGAAAAGCTGAA
>CAIQQB010000190.1 GCA_903873805.1 uncultured Opitutia bacterium
GGCTTCCCGCAAAATGCGGATCTTGTCTTCGGTTGGGTATCTTTTGCCTTTCATATCTGGGTCCTTTCGTGGCCCAGACTGTCACTCAAGGTGGCTCAAAAAAGCGAGGTCACGTCACCCCATCCAAGCCTTTTACAAGCGATTTACAAATTTAGCCTTGCCTCGGGCCGTCGTTCCTTCCAGTTTCACCCCACTGCTCGCTTTTGAGCATTTCGTATCATCCATAAAAAATACATACCCATGAAAGCTACAACCAACACCAAGGGCTTCACCCTTGTCGAAATCATGATTGTCGTGGTCATCATCGGCCTGCTTGCCGCGATGGCCATTCCGGCCTTCCAGAAGGTCCGTTCCAGCTCTCAGGACAAAGCCGTGGCGAACAATCTTCGCCAGCTCTCCACCGGTGCCGACCAGTACTACCTCGAGCGCGGCGTCAGCTCCGTGGCCACCACGGACCTGATGGGCAGCAACTCCTCGCAGTACGTCAAGACCTTCCAGACCGTCGCCAATGAGACCTACCCGGCTGTGCTGCAGCAGGGCACGGCCATCACGGCTTCCGGTGTCGCCGGTGCCCGCACCGTGACCTACGGCAACTGAGCAAGTCTAGTTTGCACTTCTTCAAGCCGTCCATCACACATGGACGGCTTTTTTATGCTTTTTTTTAGGCAAATGTGCCGGGACCGCCGGCTCTGGCTGTTCGTTCTGCTGGGATTGCTGGCCGTTTTGGTCGGCAACTATTCGTTGGGTCCGGCCACGGCCATTCGTTGCGTTATCCTCAGCGGCTACTGGGTCCTGCTGGCGGTCTTCGTGCTCTTCGTGCGGGCCGCCGCCCGCGTGGCCGCGGACTGCTGGCGCCGGCACCGTCCGGGCCGGCTGGAACTGGGTGCGCTTGCCTTGGTGCTGGCCGGCGGCGGCGTGCTGCTCGCGCATGAACACTACGGTTTCAAAATACTCGAGGATGAGGTGCTCCTGCTCGGCACCTCGCTGGGCATCCACCTCGACCGCGAGGTCGGCTATTCGACGCGGGCGAATGATGTGCAGGGACCGTTCCAGCTCATGGACCTCGTGCTCGACAAGCGTCCGTTCTTTTTTCCCTTCCTCGTTGCGTTGGTGCACGACCTCACCGGCTACCGCTCGGACAATCCATTCTATCTCAACACCGCGCTGGGCTTCGGCTTTCTGGCGCTGACCTACCTGCTCGGTTGGGGCGCGGCCGGCACCCGGTGGGGCGGAATCGTGATGGTGCTGCTGTTCACGGGTCTGCCGCTGTTCGGCCAGCAGATGGCGGGCGGAGGCATTGAGCTGCTCAACCTTGTCATGCTCTGCTTGGTGGCGCTGCTGGCGCGCCGCTTTGCGGAGGCCCGCGACGGGCCGACGCTGGAGGCGTTGGTGCTGGCCACGGTGCTCCTGGCCTATACCCGCTATGAATCCGTGCTGTTCATCGTGCCGGTGGCGGCCCTGGTTCTGTGGGCTTGGAGCCGGGAGCGGCGCGTTGTGCTGCCGTGGCCGGTGCTGCTGGCGCCGTTGTTTCTGCTGCCCTGCTTGTTGCAGCACCAGATCTTCTCGGTCAACCACGCCGCTTGGGAACTGGCGAGCCGGCCGGGAGCCACGACGCCTTTTGCCTGGGACTATCTGCCGGACAATCTTGGCCACGCCCTCGGGTTCTTCTTCGATTTCTCCGGCTACCAGCCGAATTCGCCGCTGTTCGCGCTGCTCGGCCTGCTGGGGCTGCCCTTTTTCGGTCTCTTCATCTGGGGCACGCTGCGGGCCCCCGGACGCGCGGCGCCGGCGGACGTGGCGCTGGCCCTGGTGGGTGCCGGACTGTTCGCCCTTTTCGGTCTGCTGATGTTCTATTATTACGGGCAATTTGACGACCCGGTGATCCGGCGGCTGAGCCTCCCCTTCCATCTGCTGATGGCGCTGGGCCTGGTCTGGATCGGCGGGCGCTATCTGCGGGGGCTCCGCGGCTGGCAGACACTCGCCGGCGCGGTGCTGGGGGCGCTGCTGGTGCAGGGGCTGCCGGCGATGTCCCGGCAGGCTTACGCGCAGTCCTACTCGCCGGGCCTCGAGATGGCGTGGCGGCGGGAGTTCCTGACCAAGTATCCAGAACACGACTACCTGTTCATCGACAACGACGCGTATTTCTGGATCACCCAGCACGTCTCGGCCACCCCGGTGGGCCAGGCGCGGATCAAGCAGTCCAACCTCGTCTGGCTGCTGCGCACGCACAGCTTTTCGGCCATGTATGTCTTCCAGCGCTACCGGGTCGACCCGCAGACGCTCGCGGTGCAGGTCGATCCGGCCGACGACCTCGGACCGGGCTTTGCATTGGAGACGGTCTGGGAGCGCCGCATCCAGACCCCGGTGATCGGCCGCATCAGCCGCGTGCGCTCCATCCGCGCGGACGGGGCGGACGCCGCCGAAGCCGGGCTGGTGGTGCCGGTGGCGGGTCCGCCGCGGACGCCGGCGGAGCTGGAAAAGGCGAAGGACGCCTACTTTATCCAATGGATGAAGGAGCTCCCCTGATCCCGGTCTCCGTCCCGGGAGCCCCGCCGACCGGCGCTGTCCACCGCGCCGGCGGGCGCCTGCCCGTGCGGCTGGTGCTGTTCACCCTGTCGGCGATCGTTGCGGTCGCCTTTGGCTTCATCGCCAACGACGCCAAGTCGTCCCTCGACTACATCCAGCGGTTTGGCTACTACGGCATCGCAGCCACCTTCGCGTGGGGCGTCCTGGCGTGTGCGCGGGTCGCCCCGGCCTGGTGGCGTTCCCTGCCGGCCGCGCCCCGGGGGGCGCGCTGGCAGACGGCGGCGGTGATCGCCGCCTGCACGCTGATCGCGGTGCTCACCGTGCCGTACGGCTACAAGGTGCTCTACGACGAATTTGTCCTGCAGGCGACGGCGCTGGACCTGCATCTCATTCGCGAGGTTGGCACCCTGGCGCGGGCGTACGAGATCGACGGAAGCTTCGCGTCGCTCAACGCCTACCTCGACAAGCGCCCGTATTTCTTCGCCTTCGTCGTTTCGCTGCTGCACGACCTGACGGGCTACCGCCCGGCCAATGCCTTTGCCCTGAACACCGTCCTGCTGCCGGTGGTGCTCGCGCTGCTCTACACCTACGCCCGGAGGCTGGCCGGCCACGGCGCGGCGCTGGCGGCCACGGTGGCGCTCGGGACGCTCTCGCTGCTCGCGCACAACGCAACCGGGGCCGGCATGGAAATGCTCAACCTCACCATGCTGCTGCTGGCGATGCACCTCGCGGCGTTTTATCTGGCCGCGCCCGACGAGCCGCGGCTCGCCGCCCTCGTCCTGGTCTGCGTGCTGCTGGCCCAGACGCGCTATGAGTCGAGCCTCTATGCTGCTCCCGTGGCGGTCATCGTGCTGGCCGGCTGGCTCCGGGCCGGCCGCATCATCCTGCCGGCTGCGGCGGTGCTCGGCCCCGTCCTGCTCATCCCCTACGCCCTGCACAACACCTACCTGTCGAGCACGCCGATCCTGTGGGAGCTGAAGGACGACGCCCAGACGCGCTTCAGCCTGGCCAACTACGGCGACAACCTCGTCCACGCCTGGAACTACTTCTTCAACTTCACGCGCCTGCTGACCAACTCGTGGTGGCTGGCGGGTGCGGGCGGGCTGGCGCTGCTGGCCGCCCTCTTTCACGCCCTCCGGGCCCTCCCGCACTGGCGGACGGCTGCACCCGCCCGGATGACGCTGGCCATCTTCGGGGTGGCGATTGCGGGCAACCTGCTCCTGCTGATGTTCTATTACTGGGGCCAGCTCGACGACCCGATTGTGGCGCGGCTCAGCCTGCCGTTCTGCGTCCTTCAGGCCCTCTGCCTCGCCTGGGCGGTGCAGACTTGGTCTGGGCCGCGGCGACCCCTGGCGGCGGTCGTCGCCGGCGGCGCGGTGGCGGCCTATCTGACCTGCGGCCTGGTGGCCAACGCCCGCCAGAGTGACCTCAATGTTCTGGGGACCGAGCTTGCCTGGGAGCAGCGCATGGTCGAGGCCCGGCCGCCGGCCACCCGCCTCATCATCTCGAACAAGTCCCCCCTGCCTTGGTTCGTGCAGCAGATCGGGGCCCTGCAGATCGACCACGCCCGGTTCCGCGCCGAGCAGGTGAAATTCCATCTGGACCAACACACGTTCGGCGAAGTGCTGATTTTCCAGACCTACCGGCCGGTCGGGGCCTCCGGCGGATTCCAGCTCGATCTCCGCGACCGCCTGCCCGACGCCTATGTGCTCGAACCGGTGGTCGAGCGCCGGTTCGGGGTCAACCTGGACCGGCTCAGCCGGGTGGTGGCGATTCGGTTGCCGACGGCCCTCGCCGCGGCCGGCCCATGAGCGCGGCCGACGAACCCCCGGCCCCCGGCGGCGACCTCCGCACCCACTTCGACTGGGTGGCGGCGCACGATGCGCACTCGCGCCGGATGCAGCGCGGGTTCCTCGGTCAGCTCCGGGCCCACTTCCGGCACCACATTCCGGCGGACGAGAGCGTGCTGGAGCTGGGCTGCGGGGCGGGCGACCTGCTTGCCGCCCTCGCCCCGGCGCGCGGTGTCGGCTGCGATTTCAGTCCGGGGATGATCGCCGAGGCCCGCCGCCGGCACGGGACGCAGCCCGGTCTGGAATTCCGGCTGGCCGACGCCGGCACGGTGGTCTGGACGGAGACCTTCGATCACATCGTGCTCGATTACCTCACGGGCTACCTGCCCGACATCGCCGCGGTGCTGGAGCGGCTGCAGGCCGCGGCCCATGCGCGGACCCGCCTGCACATCACCACCCTCAACACCCTCTGGCTGCCGCTGCTGCGCCTCGCGACCGCGACCGGCCTGGCCATGCCCCAACCGCCGAGCGCGTGGCTGGCCCACGACGACCTGTTCAACCTGCTGGAGCTCGCCGGCTGGGAGGTCGTGCGGTTTGAGCGCCAGCAGCTCCTGCCGTTCAACATTCCGCTGCTCGCACCACTCCTGAACCGCGGCGCGGTGCGCCTGCCGGGGCTCCGCCATCTCGGCAGCACGCTCTGCATCACGGCCCGCCCCCGCCGCGCCCCGCCGCTCACCGCCGCCGTCGCCTGTTCCGTGATCGTGCCGGCGCGCAACGAATCCGGCAACATCCGCGCCGCGCTCGAGCGCATTCCGGTGCTGGGCCGGGGCACCGAGGTGATTTTCGTCGAGGGCCACAGTCGCGACGACACCTGGGCGGTCATCCAGCGCGAGGTCGCCGCCTACCGCGGCCCCCACCGGGTGCGCGCGCTCCGGCAGCCCGGGAAGGGCAAGTGGGACGCGGTCCATGCCGGCTTCGCCGTTGCGCAGGTGGAGGTGCTCGTCATCCAGGACGCCGATCTCACCGCGCCGCCGGAGGAGCTCCCGAAATTCTACGAGGCCATCGCCACCGGCCGGGCGGAGTTCGCCAACGGCAGCCGGCTCATCTACCCGATGGAAAGCCGCGCGATGCGTTTCCTGAATCTGCTCGGCAACAAATTTTTCGCGCTGTCGCTCTCGTTCGTGCTCGGCCAGCCGGTCAAGGACAGCCTCTGCGGCACGAAAATGCTCCTGCGCCGCGACTACGAACGGGTGCTACGCCGCATCAAACCGTTTGGCGACTTCGATCCGTTCGGCGATTTCAACCTTCTGTTCGGCTCCGCCCTCCTCGGCCTGCGCATCCGCGACGTACCCGTGCGGTACCGCGATCGCACCTACGGCGAAACCAACATCTCGCGCTTCCGCCACGGCTGGATCCTCGCGCGCATGACCTGGTTCGGCCTCTGGCGCCTCCGCTGCTTTCCCCTCGCGCCGCCGCGGCCCCGGACCAAGCTGGATGCCGATGCCGAAAAGTGACACCCTGATCGCCGCGCTCCTTGCGCTGCTGCTGGCCGCGCTCCTCGTGCCCTTCGCCTGCATCGGCGTCGATGTGCACCACGACGGCATCATGCTGAAACCCGCGCTGGATGTGCTGTCGGGCCAGGTGCTGTTCCGGGACACGTTCATGCAGTATGGCGCGCTGACCTGCTATCTGCAGGTGCTGGCGCTATGGATTTACCCCGCCCTGCTCTCGCTCAAGCTGCTGATGGTCGCGACCTACGGAGTCACGCTGTTCTTCCTCTACTCCGCCTGGCGCCTGCTCCTGCCACGCTCGCTGACGCTGGCGGCCTGCGGGCTGTTCATCGTGTTCATCCCCTATTTTGAGCCCGACTGGATCATGATCCCATGGTCGTCCGATTTCGCGATGATGTTTCAGGCGATCACGCTGTACGCCCTGTTGCAGATCATCCGGGGCGAGCGGACGGTGGCATGGGGCGCGGTGCTCGGGCTGGCCTGCGCCGCCAGCTTTTGGTGCCGGCAGCCGGTGGGGGGGCTGCTGGCGGCGAGTCTGGTCGTGATCGGGCTGGCGCTGCGCTGGACGGGCTGGACGCCCCCGGCCGGCCGCGGCCGGGCGACGCTCGTCGCGGCTGGCTTGGGTTTCGGGGCGGTCTTCGCGCTGTTCTTCGCGGGCATCGTGCTGTCCGGCGCGCTGCCCGCCTGGTGGTATCAGAACTTTGTCTGGCCCGCGAAGTGGGCCACGCAGGTGGGCGAGGACAACCTGGCCTACTGGACGACGGTTTATGTGCATCCGGGGCGGGGCGCCGCCCTGCTGGCGGTGGGTCTGGCCGTGCTCGCCCCGCGTCTGCTCAACCGGCGGTGGCCGGTGTTTTCGCCCCGGCGCGCGGCGGTCTACTACGCGGGCCTGGTCCTGCTGCTCGCGCTGAATCATGCCTGGCTCGGCGGCTTGCTCGCCCTCCCCGACGGCGGTTGGAGCTTCGCCCTCCCCGTCGTGGTGCTGCTCCAGGCCGCCCTCGCGGTCGGCCAGGCGGCGCCCGCCCGCGCTCGGGCGCGGCCGGCGGGGTATCACCTGGCCGCGACCCTCGCCGGACTCTCGCTCGCGTCCCTGACGCAGTACTACCCGCTGCCCTGCTCGCGCCACATCCTCTGGTCGCTGGCGCCGGCATTCGGGCTGGTCGTGTGGTCCCTCTGGCGCTGGTCGTCCGCGCGGGCTCTCTTCGTGGCGGGCGGGCTGGCCGCGGCCTTCGGCCCCGCCGCGTACGACAAGTATCGCTGGGCCCGATACACCTTGGCCCAGCCGCTGGTGACCGTGACCCAGCCGGCCATGGTCGCGGGCATGCGCGTGCCCGCCGCGCAGGCGGAGGACTTCGCCCGGATCGGCGCCGCCCTCGAGGCAATTGCGCGCCGCGCCCCGGGGACGCCGGCCGCCCTGCTGGGCAACGATGCGCTCTACCTGTGCTTTTCCCCGGTGCTGGACAATCCCGGGCCCTACTTTGTCGCGTGGACTGACCTGCTGCCTGCGGCCGAGGCCCGGGCTCGCTGGGCCTGGATCTACCAGCGCCGCCCAGTCCTGATTTTTGAACAGTCCAAGCCGGCCGCCCTGGCGACCTTCTGCCAGCAGGTCCGCTACACGCCCGTGCTTTTCCGGCCGACGGCGGCGGTGGTCGTGGCCGTGCCGGACGAGCTGGCCGGCACTCCGGCGGCGCGGGCCGGAAAGGGGGGGCCATGACGGTGCGGCGGGGCCCCCGGCGGGCCGGACGCAGCCGGACCGGAATCGGGAGGGGCGGGTGAGCGCCGCCCGGGAACAACGTCTGCGCTGGGGGGCGGCCGTGCTTGGGCTCGCCCTGCTCCTGCTGCTCGGCCTGCTCCAGGACGAGGGGCTCTGCGATGCCTTGGCCGTGTCCGTCATGCGCGTGCCCCACACGCAGCAGCGCGTCTATTTTGCCGACACGCTTGCGATCCTCGCTTCCGGTCAGGCCGATCAGGCGGGACGGGATGCCTATGACTCGGGCCAGTCGCTGGACCCTTTTGATCGGCCCAATGTCTATGGCCCCCTCTGGCTGGTCACCGGGACACTCGGGCTCAGGATGGGGGATGCCGGCTGGGTCGGCGCCCTGCTGGGGTCCGCTTTTCTGCTGGCCGCCGTGGTGCTGCTCGCCCCCCGCGGGCCCGGGGCCGCGTTCACGGCCCTGCTGCTGGTCGCCGCGCCCCCGGTGCTCCTCGGCATCGAGCGGGGCAACAACGACCTCGTGGTCTTCCTCCTGCTGATGGGTGCGGGCTGGCTCCTGACCCGGCCGGGCCGGGCGCCGGCCGTCGCCGGAGCCGCCCTGCTCGGGTTGGCGGCGGTGCTCAAGCTCTACCCGCTGGCCTGCCTGCCCGCGCTGGCCGCCCGCCGCGGGCCGGGCCGCGGCCTCGCGCGCCTCGGCGCGGGGGTGGTCCTGGCCTGCGCCCTCGTCCTGCTGTATTGGCATCGGGACTACATCAGGATGCTCGGCCTCGCGCCCGCCCCGCGGACGGTGTTCGCCTACGGCCTCAAGGTGCCGGTCTTTGCCTGGTACGGCGTCCGCGACGCCTGGCCCTGGCTGCTGGCCGGCGGGACGGTGACGGGCCTGGCGGCGGTGGTCCTGCTCGGGCGGCACGCCTGGGCGCTCTGGGCAGCGGTGCCGCTGACGGGTACCGCCACGGCCTGGTATGTCGCCGGCGCCGCGGCCTGGTGTTTCTGTTATGTGGCCAACACCAACTGGACCTATCGTGCGCTGCTCCTCGTGCTGCCGGCGGCGCTCTGGCTGAAACAGGCGGACGATCCCGTGCGGGGTCCGCTGGCGCGCGGGCAGCTCGCCGTCCTGGTGGCGATGGGCTGGCTGACCGTGGTCAAATCATGGTGGATCGGCGCCCTGCCGGACGGCCAGCTGCCGGTCGCGTGGAACTGGGCGGGCGTCATCCTGGGCGTGGAGCAGGTGCTGGTGGCGGGCCTGACGCTGGCGCTGGCGATCGGCTTGCTGGGCTGGGGCGTGCGGCGGCTGCGCGCGGGTGACAATCTGCCGGAGTGAGCGCCATGGCGAACCTCTGGGGAATCCTGCCTCCGACGGTTTTTCTGGCGCTGGTCGTGGGCCAGCTGGCCGCCGGCCGGCCGCCGCTGGCGGTGTTGCTGCGGTCCGCCGTCGGGTGGGCGGCGGGTGTCTGGGTGCTGAGCAATGGCCTCAGTTTGACGGAGGCGCTGCGGCCCGGTCCGCTCCGGGTAGTCTGGAGCGCGTTGGTCCTGATTGCGGTCGCCTGGGCCGTCCGGCGCGTCCGCATCGCGGGCGGTGCCGGCTGGGCGCGCTGGCCCCGGCCCGCGGGGACCGGCGAGTGGCTCGCGGCGGGCGTGGGGGCTGCCCTGGTGACGCTCGCCCTCGTGGCGGCGCTGGCCTCGCCGCCGGTGACGGTGGACGTTCTCAACTACCACCTGCCGCGGCAGCTGATGTGGCTGCAGCAGGGCAGCCTGGCGCATTATGTGACCCGCAACGACCGGGAGCTGATGATGCCGCCGCTGGCCGAGGTGATCGGCCTGCAGTTTCTGGGTCTTACGGGCGACGACCGCTGGGCGAATCTCTCCCAGTGGTGCGCCTACGCGCTGCTGCCGCTCGCGGCGGTGGCGACCGTGCGGGCCCTCGGGGCGTCGCGCGCGGCGGCGATGCTCGCCGCCTGGCTCGTGCTCTGCCTGCCGATGGCCTACCACGAGGCGGCCAACGGCAAGAACGACCTCCAGGGTGCGCTGTGGCTCACCCTGCTGGCCTGGCAGGTGGCGGAGGCGCGCCGCGCGGCGGCCCCGCCTGACCGGCGCGCAGGGCTCCTGGCCGGCGTGACGCTGGCGCTCGCCCTGCTGACCAAGAGCACCGCGCTGCTGTTCGCCCCGCCGCTGCTGGTCGCCGGGGCGCTGGCGTGGGGCCGGCCCCGCTGGCGGGCGGCGGTCCGGCCGGTGGCGGTGGCAGCGCTTGCGGCGGCGCTGCTGACGTTGCCTTTCCTGGCCCGCAACCTCGCCTGGTATGGCCGGCCCCTCGGTGAACACCGGGCGGAGGACGGCGGCGACCAGACGGTAGACGCCGTCACCCCCGCGCTCGTCCTGTCCAACGCCGTGCGCAACGCCACCGTGCACCTGGCGGGACCTTGGCCCGAGTGGAACGCGCTGCTGCGGCGCGGTACCGAGGCGCTGCACGGCTGGCTCGGGGTCTCCGTCGACGATCCCCGCAGCACCCTCTGGGTGTTGAAGTATGCGGTGAGCTACCGCCCGCGGGAGGAGGCGTCGGCGGGCGCCCCGTGGCATTTCCTGGCCATTGCGGCGGCGCTGCCGCTGGCCTTCCGACGGCGGGGGCCGGCGGCGGCGCGCTGGCTCGCGGCCGCCGTCGCCGTCATGGCGCTCCTGTTCTGTGCGGTGCTGAAATGGCAGGCCTGGGGGGCGCGGCTGGAGCTGCCGGTATTCGTCACGGGCTCGCTGCTGGTCGCGGTCGTGGCCGACGGGTGGTCCGCCCACGGACGGCGGTGCGGGCTGTGCCTCATCGGACTGCTGGGTCTGGCAGCTTGGTGGCCCTCGCGCGAAACCAGCGTGCGGCCGCTCTGGACTGCGCCGACGCTGTTCGATCTGTCCCGCGACGCCAACCGTTACCGCTACTATCCGGCCTCGCAGGAGCGCGACGCCGGACTGGTCGGGCTCGTGCAGGCGTCCGGGGCGCGCGAAGTGGCGGTGATCTCCCTGCACGACATCACCTATCCGCTGCTGCGCGCCCTGCAGCAGGGCGTGCGCGGGGTGCATTTCTACGGCGCCCCGGCGGCGGGGGCGGAACGGCCGCCGGAGGCGATCCTGGTGCTCAACCTCACCGGGCCGCTGGCGCTGTATTACGACTGGCCCGGGGGCGGGCGCTACCGGCTGGTGGGCAGGGCGCTGGACGTCGAAGCCTATCTGCCTCTGGACCGGGTGCGGGCCCTCGGCTGGGAACGGCAGCTGCCCGCGTTTGCCGGCTGGACCCGGCACGAAGACCTGCCGATGCGCACCGCCGGACTGCCGGTGCCGGGCCAGACCGGTTCGGTGCTGGTCATGTCGACGCCGGCGGCCGCGGTGTATTTTTCCGCCGAGGGCGGCCGGGTGCGCCTCGCCGGCACCGTTCGCAAAACCACCGCCACTCCGGAGTGGCTCGATCTGACCATCAACGGTGCGCCCGCCGGCCGGCTCGGGTTTGTCGCGAAACCGGGTCTGCATACCTTTGAAACCTGGCTGCCAGCCCGCGCCGGCCAGAATCGGCTGGAATTCCACCGCGAGGCGGCGCCGGGCACCGAGATGGTCTTTTCCCGGTTGGTGATCGACGACGGTCCGTTGCCCTAGTCCGGGCGGGATCAGCGTTTTTTCTGCGCCAGCACCGCGGCGTTGAGGACCGGCAGCGGCGCCTGGAGCGCGAGGGTGACCTCGGCGTCGGTCAGGCGGTAGATCAGAATCGAATGGCCGATGTTATCATCGGGCGGACGCAGCTGGAGAAAATGGCAGAGCCGGCCGAAGCGCAGGTGTTCCAAATTGACTAGGCGCGTCTGCAGCTCCCCGGGCGCGAGCGGCGTGCCGTCGGTGTCGGCGGGGGCGGTGCCGGCCGGCTGGAGGTTGAGCCGGTGCAGCCAGGCGGTGAGCCGCTGGTATTCGCGCTCATAGTCGGCCGACCATGGGCCGCGCACCTGGGTGTAGACCCGCTCGAGCATGGTGGCACTGAGGCAGTAGACGCCGCCGGTCATCACCGGGAGGGCGGAGCGCGGCCGCAGGTCGAAATAGGTGTCGGCGACGCGGGTGGCCGTGATGCCCTCGGCCACCGGATCCCCGGAGCCGAAGTAGGAAAGGAAGATTTTTTCCCCGCGGGCGTGGGCGTCGAGCCAGAGCCGGAGCCCGGGCAGGTCCTGGCCCCAGTCGAGCGAGCTGTCGACGAAGTAGCGGCGGGCGTTGTCCGGTCCGCCGGCGAGCTCGTTGAAATAAGCGAGATAGTACGGCCGCGCGTGCCAGGATTCCGCGACATGCCAGGCTAGAGCCAGCGCCACGGCGGCCGCGGGCCAGCGCCGGCGGCTGCGCCAGGCCGTCCAGCCGGCCGCCCCGGTGAGGATGTAGAGCACCGGATAGGTGGGCAGCAGGTGGCGGTGGCCGATGTTGAGGTGGCTCGTGATGGCAAAGGCCCAGTAGACCGCGAGGAAGACCAGCAGCGGGGTCAGGCGGTAGAGGAGGCGGGAGCGGCGGGTTCGCGGCCAGACCAGCGGCGCGCCCAGGGCCGCGAACGCGAGCCCCAGCGCGGGCAGGGTGGTCTTCAGCAGGAAGGCGGCGGGGAAAAACTCTGGCCAGCCGGTGGTGCGGTATTCACCCGCAAAATACTCCAGTCGGTAGCGCGAGAAACGGTCCACGCAGGCGAGACCGTAGAGCCAGGCCTCGGGCAGCACGCGGTGGTCGCGGCTCCAGGCAATGAGGTGCTGCAGCGCCCCGGCCCGGAGATCGGCGGTCTCGGTGGCGGGCCGTCCGTCCGCCATCTCCATCCCGAGCTGCCGCGGCGTGGTCATCAGCACCTCGTCCCAGGAAAACGCGAGTCGGCCGGTCGCAGCCTCGGCCGGCCGCAGCGCGGCGAAGCGGAAACCGTAGCCGGCCCAGATGACCGCGACGGCCACCAACCCCGCGGTCATCCCGCCAGCGGCCAGCGCCCCGGCCCGCCGCCACCCGCGGCACCACCGGACGCGCCGGCCCCAGCCGGCGGGCAGCGGCGCCCGGTGCAGCAGCCGGCCGAAACACAGCGCGAGGGCGATGGGCGCGAAGATCACGGCCGAATACTTGGCGAGTGCCAGCAGGCCGAGGGTGCCGCCCGCGATGAGCACCCGGCTGGGCGACACCCGGTGGCACAGCCGCCACCAGGCCAGCAGCGCAGCGGTGAAGCCGAGCGCGGCGGCGGTGTCCGAGGTGGCGAGGCCCGCGTGCGCCAGCAGGTCGGGACAGAACACCGCCAGCAGGAGCGAGACCAGGGCGCCCGCCCAGCCGAAGAGGGACCGCGCCCAGACCAAGACCAGCGCCATCAGGGCGACGTTGAGCAGCGCCGTCATGGTCCGGGCCGCCGCCAGCATCCGCGCGGGGTCGTTGCCGAGCGTGTAGAAGAAATCAAAGCCCGTCCGCCAGACGTCGCCCTGCCGCCAGGCGGCGGTGGCGGGTGCGGGAAACTGCGGTCCGGCGGCGAGCAGCGGGAGCGCCACCCAGCGCTGGGGCAGGCTGCCATTCTCCGGCTGCAGCCGGTAGTCCCCGGTCGTCCAGTAGGCGTAGCCGGCGGTCAGATGCGCGATTTCGTCGGTCGTCGTGCAAAAGTTGCGCGAGACGCTGGCCGCCATCCAGCCCGCCAGGGCGAGCAGGGCGATGATGACGGCGCGGCGGGCGGTAATCATTGGCGTGGACAGAGCTTCCGCCGGCAGCGAAGCTCGTCAACACAAGGCAACAAGGATGAATTCCGACGAATACGCCAATCTGGAGCACGTGGAGGCCGGCCACTGGTATTACGTGGGCAAGCGCGAGCTGGCCCGCCGCTGGCTGCACCGCGCCCGCCCGCCGCGTCCGGAGGACACGCTGCTCGACTGCGGTGCCGGCACCGGGCGCTTCGCCCAGGAGATGCAGGCCGACTGCCGGGTGCTGGTGCTGGACGACCACGAGGAGTCGCTGCGGATTCTGCGGACGCGCTTCCGGTCGGAGCAGATTTTCAACCTGGCCGGCGACCGGGTGCCGCTGCCCGACGGCGCGCTCGAATACGTCACGGCGCTCGACGTGCTCGAGCATGTGCCTGACGACGCCGCGGTGGTGCGCGGCTTCCACCGGCTGCTCAAACCCGGCGGGATCGCGCTGGTGACCGTGCCGGCCGGCATGGCGCTGTGGAGCGACTGGGATGTCGTGCTGCACCACCACCGGCGCTACGACCGCGCCCAGCTGCGCGCCCTGTTTCCGGCGGCGGAGTGGGAGCTGGTCTATGTCAATTACACCAACGTCGTCGTCTATCCGGCGGTGTGGGTGCTGAGGCGGGTTCTGCCGCTGTTCAGCAAGGCACGCTCGGAGGACCGGCTGATGCCGCGCTGGATCAACTGGCTGCTGCGCCGGCTCTTTGTCGGCATGGCCTTCTGGCGGACGCCTTTTCCCTGCGGTGTCAGTCTGCTGCTGGTGGCGCGCCGGCGCTAGTCACTGCGCAAAGCGGAGCGAACGGAGGAGCCGTCCGTCGGCCGCGCGCAGCTGGACGAGCAGGTTGGCCTCCGGGCCGAGACGGGGCGACGCGACCAGGTCGGCGGTGAGCCGCGTGGGTCCGGCCAACGGCTGGGGCGCCGTGAGAACCGCCGGCGGTGCGGCGTCACTCCCTGCGAGCGTGAGCGGGGTGTATTCCCAGGGCTGGGCGGTGCTGACCGGCAGCGCTTGCAGCACCGTATACGGTGGATAGAGCTGGCAGATCTCGACCCGGGACACCGGGGCCGCGGGACCGGCGAAGGTGAGTTCCAGCCGGCGGCGGTCCGGGGCGGATCCCGGCCGCAGCGCCGCGGTGGAGAACAGCGCGATGGTCCGGCCGCGGCGCACCCACAGTTCGTAGGTATCCAGTTTCAGCGCCGGCGCGAACGCCTTGAGGAGGTAGTCGTGCAGCGGCCCGGTGGGGATGACATTCTGCTCGTAGAGATAGGTGACCAGATACCGTTCCACCACCAGGCAGGCGCGCGGATCGGCATCCAGCCGGCGGATGATGGCGGCCTGCTGCTCGGCCGACAGCAGCGAGAACCAGTGTGTCGCATTGGCGAGCGTCGGCGTGGGCCGGTCGGCCCAGGTGTTGAAACTGAACATGCCGGGGTAGGTGAAGAGCACTCCGCTGTGCGCCGACAGGTTCTCGGTCAGAATGCGCAGTGTGGAAGTGAAGTCGTCGGGCAGCCGCAGGCGCGCGGCTCCGGGCAGACCGAGCGGCTCGCCCTGCCGAAAGCGTTCATGGCCGACGTAGCCCGTGTCGCGCACGGCGGTGGCGGCCAGGCCGAGCAGAACCGCGAGGCCGGCGAAGCGCACTGCCCGCTGGTGCCGCCGTGGCGCGCGGCCGGCCCAGTACCGGATCGCGTCATGGCAGCCCAGCACGAGCAGCGGCGCCCAGAGAAACGTACCCCAGGCGGTCTGGCTGCCGGCGACCGGAAAGGCGTGCAGGCTCTGCCACACCAGCACCCAGGCCAGCCACAGCCTTCCGCGCTCCTCGGGCGTGGCCGGGCCGCGGCCCAACGGCACCGCCATCAGCCAGGCGAGAGAGAGCCCGTAGCTGAGCGCAAACGTTGGCATGGCGGGAACGTAGGCGGCCACCCACAGCACCCCCGCGGCGAGCCGGGGGCTGGATAGCACCCCCGGCAGCAGGAGCGCGATGGAAACAAACATGCCCAGCAGACACCAGAGTCCGGCGACGAGTCGGAGCGAGGCCAGCAGCGGTGGCCGCCAGGCCGCCGTCCGCCGGGCGGTCACAAACAGTGCCAGCGCGAGCATCACCAGGGCCAGCCCGCCGGCCCCGGGCCGCCAGGTGACGGCAAACGAGTAGACCCCGGGGTGCCGCAACGGGCCGAGGAGAATGCCGTCGAGCAACCCGGCCGCGCTGGTGCCGCGGAGGCCGGTGAGCAGCAGGACGGCCGCGGTCAGCACCAATCCCGCGCCGGCAAATCTCTTCCAGGACCCGGGGCCGTGTTCGGGCTGGCGGGAGGCGGTCAGGGCCGCGAGGAGCGCCAGCGTGGCGCCACTGAAGATCAGGCCGAATTCCCTGACCCATGGTTCGCTCCACAGCGTTTGCATCAGTCCAAAGGGCACGGCGACGCAGCCGAGGGCCACGACCCAGCCGGCGGTGCGGGCCAGCCGCTCGCGGTCCGTGTTCAGCAGCATCCAGCTGACGGCGGCCAGCAGAAAGAACACCCCGACATTGATCTTCGTCAGCGCCATCGCCGTGCCGACGAGCGCGGTGGCGAGCGCGAACCACCGCGCCCGCCCCCGGCGGATCGCCTCCGCCCCCAGCAGCGTGCCCGCGGCGGCGAGCAGGCCCAGCAGCCCGCCCGGGTGGGAGGGTTCGTTGGTCATGCTCGCCAGATGGACAAAGGACAGTCCGGCGGCCGCCGTGGCCGCCGTCCGGCTCCGGCTGAAGCGCCACACCAGCCCGCCGCACAGCAGCGCGGTCGCGCACCACACCGCAACCGTCACCATCCGGCTGTGGTCGTTGTCAAAGGGCAGGCCGGTGAGCCGGTGGAGGCCGTCGGCAAGATTGTAGAAGAACGGGCCGTATTGGCTGTAGACCTGTTCGTAGAGCCCGCCGTGCTCGCTGTAATTGCGGAGTGAATTCAGGACGTAGCCCTCGTCGTCGTACACCATGTACACCGTGAAGATCGACCAGTAGCCGATCACGGCCAGGACGGCGGCCACCGCGGCCGCCAGAGCCAGATTGGGGAGGCGCTTAATCAATGCCGGTCTTGCGCCGCACGATGTAGTTCGGCCGGCGTTTCACCTCGTCATAGACCCGCCCGAGATATTCGCCGAGCACGCCGATGCCGATGAGCTGCACGCCGCCGAGAAACAGCACCAGCGTCGCCACGGTCGTGAAGCCGGTCGGCGCCACCTCGACGTTCAGGAGGCGCCGCACGATGAAGAACAGGCCGACCGCGAAGCCGAGGAACGCGATGCAGATGCCCGCTCCCGTCAGCAGCCGCAGCGGCAGGTGGGAAAAGCTGAAGAGGCCGTCGAGCGCGTAGCGGACGAGGCCGCGGAACGTCTGCGCCGGCTGGCCGGCGGCCCGCTCCTGGCGGTCGTAGAGGATTTCGGCGTGCCGGAAACCCAGCCAGGCGCGGAGGCCGGGGAAGAAGCGGTGCTTCTCCGGCAGTGCGTTGAAGGCCTGCACCGCGGCACGGTCCAGCAGGCCGAAGGTGCCCGTGTTGGTCTCGATGGGAAAGTCGGTCAGCCAGGCGAAACAGGCGTGGAAGGCGTCGAAGCCGAGCCGCCGCACGCCGGTTTCCTGGCGCGAGCGCCGCACGGCCAGCACGACCTCGGCCCCGCCGCGCCAGGCGTCGACCAGCTGGGGGATGAGCTCGGGCGCGTCCTGCAGGTCGGCGTCCATCGTCACCACCGCGTCGGAGTCCGCGGCGTGCGCGAGGCCGGCGGCGAGGGCGCCCTGGTGGCCGAAGTTGCGCGAGAGCTCGAGCACGCGCGTGCCGGCCGCGGCCCCAGCGCGGGCGGCGAGGAGCGCGCCGCTCCGGTCGCGGCTGCCGTCGTTGATGAAGACGGTGACCCAGTCCTCCCCGGGCCGGGTGGCGACCATCGCGTCGAGCCGCCGGAACAGCTCGGGCAGCACCGGCTCCTCATTGAAGACGGGGATGACAATGGCGATGCGGGGGCGCGGGGACATGCGGGTCTGGCGCGGAGCTTTGCGCGAATTCCCCCGGCGGCAAGCCGGGGTTTTTTCGGCCGGGCGTGCGGTTGCGCGGCTGCGACCGGCCGCGCCCTGCTTGACGGCGGCGCGCGGCCCGGGGCATTGTTCCGCGATGGAACCCGCCCACCGTGCCGCCCGCAAGGCGCTCCTCCTCAAGCTCGCCGTGGCCGCCATTGTGCTCGGCGGGGCCGCCGTGCTCGTGCTGCGCGGAGTGGATCTGCGGGGACTGCTCGCGCACTTGCTGGACGACATCCGCTCCGCCGGCCCAGTGGTGTTCTTCACCGCCATGGCCTTGCTACCGGCCTGCGGCGTGCCGTCGCTGGCGTTCATGCTGCCGGCCGGGCCGGCCTTCGGGCCGACCCTCGGCATGCCCCTCGTAATCGCCCTTTCGATCGCGGCCAGCACCGTCAATCTCATCCTCGCCTACTGGCTGTCGCGCTTTGCGCTGCGACCGCTACTGGCCCGCCTCATCGCGCAGCTGGGCTACAAGCTGCCGCAGGTGCCCCCCGGCGACACCACCGCCCTCATCGTGCTGCTGCGCGTGACGCCAGGCGTGCCGTTCATCGCCCAGAATTTTCTGCTGGGCCTCGGAGACACGCCGTTCCGCCAATACCTGCTCGTCTCGTGCCTCTGCTCCTGGCCGCACATTTCGCTCTGGGTCTACTTCGGCAAACAGCTCGAGGAGGGACATGGCGCCCTGATCCTCGTGGGTGTCCTGCTGCTGGTGGCGTTTTTCGCCGCGACCAACCTCGTGCGCAAACACTACGGCCGCAAGCAGGCCAAGGCAGCCCCGGCGGCCGGCGCCCATGACTGAGGAGCCGGACAACACGGCGGCCGGCCCCGGCGGCGATCCGGGGGGGTGCGTTGAGACGGTCAGCGAATTCACCCGCCGGGTGAAACGGATCCTCGAGGCGGGCATTGCGCCGTGCTGGGTCCGCGGCGAGATCTCCAACCTGCGGGCGCAGGCCAGCGGGCACGTTTATTTTTCCCTGAAGGATGCGGGCGCACAGCTCAGCGCGGTGCTGTTCCGGGGCGACGCCGCCCGGCAGGGCGCCCGCCTCCGCGACGGCGCCCAGGTCGTGGTCTTCGGCGAGATCAGCGTGTATGAGGTGCGCGGGCAGTATCAGCTCATCGTGCGCGTGATCGTCGAGGACGGTGTCGGGCGGCTGCAGAAGGAGTTTGAGGCGCTCAAACAGCGGCTGGCCGCCGAGGGGCTGTTCGCGCCGGAGCGCAAGCGCGCCCTCCCGGCGATGCCGGTGACGGTGGGCTTCATCACTTCGCCGACGGGCGCAGCGGTGCAGGATTTCCTGCGCATCATGACGCGGCGCGGCTGGCGCGGCCGGCTCGTCGTACTGCCGGCCCGCGTGCAGGGCGACGGGGCGGCGGCGGAGCTGGCCGCGATGCTGGCGCTGGCGGGCGAACTCGGAATCTTTGACCTGCTCGTGATCGGGCGCGGCGGCGGCAGCCTCGAGGACCTGTGGGCCTTCAACGAGGAGGTGCTGGTGCGCGCCGTCGCGGCCTGCCCGGTGCCCGTCATTTCCGCCGTCGGCCACGAGATCGACTTCACGCTCTGCGACTTCGCGGCGGATGTGCGCGCCGAGACGCCGAGCGCCGCGGCTGAACTGATCACGAGCCTGTTTGTGGCGCAGGTGGAGCGGGCTGGCCGCGCGGGCGAGGCGATGGCCGCCGCCGTGACCGAGGCCTACACGCGCGGCTGCGAGCAGGCCGCCCAGCTGCGCGCCCGGCTGCGCCTGCTGACCCCAGCCGCCCAGGTCGAGCGCGGCTGGCTGCGGCTCGACGACCTCACCAACCGCCTCCACTCCACCCTCGACGCCTCCGCCGTGGCCAAGCGCCAGCAGCTGGCCATGGCGCGCACGCTCCTCGCCCAGCGCACGCCCGAGACCCGCGTGCAGCTGGAGTCGCACCGGCTGCTCTCGCTCTGGAAACGCCTCCAGGCGGCGAGCCCCGCCTCGGTGCTGCACCGCGGCTTTGTGCTGCTGCGCGACGCCGACGGCCGTCCGGTGCCCCGCCGCGCCGGGCTGCAGCCGGGCCAGGACCTGACCGCGGAATTCGCCGACGGCACCCAGCCGCTGCGGGTTGAGCCTCCGGCCGGGACCCCGCGGGAAAAGATAAATTGAACTGCCCGCCCCGGGCGCTACTACTGGCGGCTTCTTGAAATGGCGTAAGAAAATTCTCCTCGTCTTTCTCCTGGCGCTCACCCTGTTTCTCGGGCTCGTGGCCGGGCTGGGGTGGCTGGTTTTCCTGCCCCAGGCGGAAAAGGAGGAGCAGGCCGCGATGGTCCAGGACCTCCACCGCTTCAAATGGCGGGTCGAGCAGCGTCTCGACCGCCTGCGGGTGGTGGCCGATGACTACGCCTTGGAACGCGCCACCTACGACTATGCCCACGACCGCAACGACGCCTTTGCAGCTACTACCTTCACCCCGGTCGAACTGGGCAACCTGCCCACCGAAATTTTCGGCCTCTGGAACGAGCACGACGACCTCGTTGCCGCCCGGGGCTACGATCCCGCCCTCCGGTCCGTCCGCATCCTCCCGGCCGGCGAAATCGACAGCCTGACGCGCACTCCCGGCCTCTGGCAGCGCGACCCGGCCAAGCAGGCCGCGGGCCTCGCCCTCACCACCGAGGGCGTCCTCCTTCTCGTGGCCACCCCGGTTCTGCAGACCGACCACACCGGGCCCGTTCACGGCACGCTCGTCATCGGCCAGTTCTGGCGCGCCACGCTCCTGCGCGATCTGCAGGCCGACGAGCCCTTCGAGGCCCGTCTGCTCGAGCATGGGGACGAGCCCGCCGAGCTCGCCGGCCAGCTGACGACCGACGACGGCCTTCAGGTCGGCGCGCGCAACGGCGACGACATGGTCGGCCGCATGACGCTCCCCGGCCTCAACGGCGCGCCGCTGGCGACCGTCGAGCTGCACGCGCCGCGCCTCCTTTCGCAGCAGGAGCGGCACAGCCTCAACCTCGTCCTCGGCCTGCTCGCGGGCGGCAGCCTGCTGCTCTGTGCCGGCTTCTGGACCGTGACCGAGTGGGCCTTCATCGGGCGGGTCGAACGCCTCTCCAAAATGGTCGCACTGCTCGACAAGGTTGGTCCCATCGCCGCCCTCCAGGACTTTCCCGGCGACGACGAGATCACCCAGCTCGCCCACAGCATCGGAAAAATGGCCCGCACGCTCCACGAGCTGAAGGAGTCCGCCGAATCCGGTGATCGCGCGAAGGGCGAGTTCCTCGCAATGATGAGCCACGAGATCCGTACCCCGCTCAACGGCGTGATTGGCTACCTCAGCCTCCTGCGCGAGACCGGCCTGGCGCCCGAACAGGTGGAACTGATCAACACGATCGAATCCAGCAGCGACACTCTCCTCGCCGTCATCAATGAGATTCTCGACTTCTCCAAGATCGAGTCGGGCCAGTTCGAGCTCGAGAGCCTGCCCGTCCGCGTGGCGACGCTCGTGTCCGAGGCCGCCGCGGTTTTCCACCCCCGCCTCGGACAGAAGCAGATCGCCTACCGCGAGGAATTCGCACCCGGCGTGCCGGAGGCCGTGCTGGCCGACCCGCTGCGCCTGCGGCAGGTGCTCCTCAACCTCCTCGGCAACGCCGTCAAGTTCACCCCCCACGGCGGCGAGATCGTTCTCCGCGTCACCGCCGAGGCCGGCGCCGCCCCCGACGACATCGTGCTGCGGTTTGAGATCGCCGACAATGGCATCGGCATCGGTCCGCAGGAGATCGGCCGGCTCTTCCAGCCGTTCAGCCAGGCCGACACCACCATCACCCGCAAGTTCGGCGGCACCGGCCTCGGCCTCGCCATCTGCCAGCGGCTCGTCCGCGCCATGGACGGCCGCATCGACGTCCGCAGCGAACTCGGCCAGGGCTCGACGTTCGGCTTCACGGTGCCGACGCGCGCGGTGGCGCCGCCCGCGGCGCACGAGCCGCCCGGCGTGGGCCGCCCGGCGGCGGCGGCCGACCCGACGTGGGCGGAGCGTTTTCCCCTGCGCATCCTCGTGGTGGAGGACAACGCGGTGAACCGCCGCATGCTCGAAGTGATGCTGAAACGCTTCGGCTACGTGCCCGCCTTCGCCGAGGACGGCCGCCAGGCGGTCGCCGAGCTGCAGTCGCACCGGTATGATCTCGTTTTGATGGACATGCAGATGCCCGAAATGGACGGCTGCACGGCGACGCGCACCTACCGGCAATGGGAGCGCGCGGCCCAGCACCGCCCGGTGCCGATCGTCGCGCTGACGGCCAACGCCATGGCCGGCGACCGCGAGAAATGCCTCGCCGCCGGAATGGACGACTACCTCACCAAGCCGATCAAGCTCGACGAGCTCCAGTCTATCCTCGAACGCGTCGGCGGGGCCGGCGCGTGATACCAAACCTCCGACGGATTTACTCTTTTGTAGTGCCTCACCTCGCGTGAGGTCTTGTCGTTTTCCCGCAGCCTGCCAGCAGGAAGGGGATGACGATGATGATCATGGATGTCCCGTGTCCTCTGGGCGGTGGTTTGTTACTGCCAAATTTCCGGAGGTGATGCCCGGCCACTTTTTTGATTGTAAGCGATGTCGCAGCACTCACCGCCCGGATTTCCAATGCCTCCGCGGCCCTCCCGCTTTGCGGCAAACGCACTGAGATGAAGAAGGTGGAAAATGTAGAGGCTCTCTTCCGTTCTCTCCTCCACCACCGCTCTGTACTCACTTGGTTCCAAGGAACAGGAAACTAAAACGGAGGTGACGACCTTCGCCGCGTCCTGATACTTTTCGTCCAGTTCGCCGAGTCGACGCGGCTTGACCTTGCTCCAAGCCGTCTGATCCGCATAGGCGCGGGCAGCCTCCGCGTCCACCTCAGCTTGGGAGATGGGGCGGTTGCGCGATGCGATCCAGCGCGGAACGACCAGCATGGCCAGGACCGCGCATAATCCGATGCCGAGAATCAACGGGATGCGATCTTGGCGAAAGCGAGAAGGGCGGGCTGAACCGGGGGTGGCCATGGACTGGTGGGATTCTGCCGGAAATCTCGCCGGGCGCAAACGGAATCAGGGGTGGGATCACCATTGGGGTGCAATTGGAAGTGATGTCAGGGTTCATCCACCATGGCTGGAGCGCAGGCCGCAAATCCACGGTCAGGATGCCCGTGCCGCGTGGCATGGGCATCCTGCCCATGTCTGGGCCAGTCCGGCAGCCCTTCACGATCGCTGACTTCACTACCAATTGCACTGCCACCTTTGGGCGAACTTCAGTTTCAGCCCGGCGGTGCGGTTGGAAATGGCTCAGACCGTCATGCCCCGGATTTGGCCGATTTTCAGCGTCACTGATACAGCCAGTATTTCTTCGTGCGTGCCTGGTAGGCAGCGTCCTGGCGGCGCCAGTCTGCGAGGAAGGACTCGAGCTTCACCTTCGCCCCGTCGCGCTTGAGCGCGTTCCACCAGGCGGTCGAGCCGACGTGAATGTTGAAGCTGCGGGCGTCGGTCGCGTTGAGCTTGGCAAAGGGATTCGGCGGGTTGTAGCGGCAGGCGAGCCGCATGAGCTCGAAGCTCAGCTCGGTCGGGCGCCAGGCGGACCAGTCGGTGACGTCCACATACACCCCGGTCTTCGGCGGGCCGGCGGGCTCGGGCAGGGCGATGACGCGATAGGAGAGGCCGGGGAGCTGGAGCGCAGTAAGATCGTGCTGGAGTTTCTCAGCGGTGACGCCCTTGAAGCTGACGCCGCGGAACGGGTAGCTGGTGCCGATGCCGTGGGTGAACCCGCTGAATTCGCAGCCGAGACCGACCATGGCGTAGCCGATCACGGCCTCGTAGCTGGTGACAAGCGGCGAGGTGGGGGTGAACGCGAGGCCGGTCTCGGGCCAGCGCATCGCGCGGTGCCAGCCGCGCATGGGGACGATGGTGAGGCGGCCCTTGGCGCGGACGGCGGCGGGGAGGTTGAGCACGCCGGGCTCGGTGGCGGCGAGGTAGGCCAGCTCGCCCATGGTGAGGCCGTGGACGTAGGGGACGAGGAACGCGCCGACGCCGCTCTTGAGCTCGGGGTCGAGGAGCGGGCCATCGACCTTGAGGCCGCCGAGAGGGTTGGGGCGGTCGAGGACGACGACCTCGACGTTGTTCTCGAAGCAGGCCTCCATGGCGTAGTGCATCACGACGTTGAACGTGTAGGAGCGCACGCCGATGTCCTGCAGGTCGATCACCAGGGCGTCGATCCCCTTGAGCTGGGCCTTGGTGGGGCGCCGGTTGACGCCGTAGAGCGAGTAGACGGGAAGGTGGGTGCGGGGGTCGGTGGAGTCGCCGAAATTTTCGCCGGCCTTGATGTCGCCGCGGAGGCCGTGCTCGGGGGCGAAGAGGGCGACGAGCTTGACGTTGGGGGCACGGAAGAGGACGTCGACGGTGCTCTCGCCGCGGCGGTTGACGCCGGCCGGGTGGGTGAGGAGCCCGATGCGTTTGCCGGCGATGTCGCGGAAGCCGTTGGCCTCAAGGACATCGATCCCGAGCATGACCGGATAGGTGACCGCGGGGGGCGGGCCCGGCGGGAGGGGCGTGGCGGGCACGACGACCGGGAGGGGCGGCGCGGGCGGGTTGACGGGAACGGTGTGGCAGCCGACGAAGGCAAAGAGGGCGGCGCCGAACGCGAGCAGCAGGGGGAGGGTGGGGAGTTGGACGCGGCCGCTCATTTTGAAAATAGCCACAAAGAGGCGCAGCGCACGCAAAGCAAAACGCATTACGAAGCGGGATATTTTCGGAAAGGATGAAGGCAGAAGGATGAAGGCTGAAGGCGCGGGCCGGAGGTCAGAGGGGTCCGCGAATGCCGCAGATCGACGCGGATGGGGAGGCAGATGGAGGTAGGAGAGATGCCTGCGAAATCCGCGAAAGGGCGGGGGAAGGGGACGGAATCCCTGCTCTCCCGAGCAGGGCCACGCTGTTTTGAGGGGCGCGGCCAGACCGTGCCCCTACGGGAAGGCAGTCGCCACCGCCCCCGCGAGGTTGGCCGCGGCGTCGCGGAGGGCGTCGGGCAACCTGATACCGGCCGGCGTGATCACGTGCAGCCGTTGTAGGGCGGGGTCGCCGAACCCCGCCGTTTGTGGCTCCGCACAGCCCGCGAAGACGTGCGCCGGTTTCCCGAGCGCGCGGGCGCGGGCGAGGATGGTGCCGGGGCCCTTGCCGGTGAGCGAGGTGGCGTCGAAGCAACCCTCGCCGGTGAGCACGACGTCGGCGGCAGCGAGGCGTGCGTCGAGATCGAGCCAGGCGGCGACGAGCGTGCTGCCGGGTACCAATTGCGCCCCGGCGCCGCAGAGCAGGCCGAAGGCCGTGCCACCTGCGGCCCCCGCACCGGGCATGTCCATCAGCGTGTCGGGCCGGTGGGAATGCGCGCAGAGCATGAGGGCGATTCGGGCGCTCGCGTGGTCGAGCCGCTGGATATCCTCGGGATGCAGCCCCTTTTGCGGGCCGTAAGTTGCGGCGGCGCCGTTCGGGCCGAGCAACGGATTGTCCACGTCGCACGCGATGCGAAGCGGCGGGAGCGAGGGCCGGATGTTGCCGGCGATCCGGGCGAGTTGCGGCCAGCGGGCGGGCACGGGCGGAAGGAGACTTTCGCCGGATTCCGTGAGGAAGTCCAAGCCGAGTGCAGCCAGGGCGCCGAGGCCGAGGTCGTTGGTCGCGCTGCCGCCGACGCCGAGCACGACGGCCTGGGCGCCGAATTCCCCGGCCGCGATGCGGATGAGCTGTCCGGCGCCGAAGGTGGTGGTCTGCCACGGGTCCCGCTGATCCGGCGGCAGCAGGGCGAGACCGCTGGCCTGGGCGAGTTCGACCACGGCCACCGGCGCAGCGGCGGGCAGCGCGGGCAGACCGAGGAGGGCGCGGGCGGCGGGAATGGTGCCGGCCGTCACGAGTCCGAAATGCGCCGGGCGGGGATCGCCCCGCGGGCCATTGACCGGGACCTGCTGCAAAGTGCCTCCGGCGGCGGCCGTGAGGATGGCGGCGAAGCCCTCGCCGCCGTCGGCCAGCGGGCAGAGGTCGAGCGACCAGCCGGGGTGGAGCTCGCGGAGCGCGTTGGCGGCGGCCTCGCACGCTTGCTGAGCGGTGAGGGCATCCCTGAATTTGTCGAAGGCGAGGAGGACGCGCATGGGGCGGAGGGAAGGTGGCAGAGTAGTTACCACAGATTACACGGATGGACACGGATCAATTCAGAAGCCATGCAACCAAGAATCGGCCGAACTGGGTAACGGTGAACACTGAGGAAAGGCTCGGTGGACTCGGTGGGCTGCGCTCCGTGGGCACCCTGCGTCATTCCGAATACCCGTTTAGTCAGTGGTGAAAAATTGCGCTCACTCGGGGCCGACGTAGGTGAAGCGCGGCACGGTCCGGCCGGCGATCGTGACGGTTTCCGCGAACATGGCCGCGGGGCGCACCCAGAGGCCGCGGTCGCCGTAGAGCGCCTGGTAAACGACGAGCGGCTCCAGCGATTCGGAGTGCCGGGCGAGGCCGAGCACGCGGTAGTCGTTGCCCTTGTAATGCCGGTAGCGGCCGAGGCGCGGTTCGGCGGGCAGGGGTGGAAGGGGCGCGTCACTCATGCGCAGCAGTCTGGGTTTCGGACGGGCGGGCACAAGTCGGCGTTGGTTTTGTTTTGAATGCGGCGGACGCGGCTGGTTGGCTTGCGGCATGGCAACGTTCTCCGCCCTCGTCACCGGCGCGTCCCGCGGCATCGGCCGCGGGATTGCGGTCGAGCTCGGGCAGCTGGGCGCACGCGTCGCCATCAATTACGTCCGCGACGCCACCGCCGCCGCCGAGGCGCTCACCCTCGTCCGCGCGGCCGGCGGCGACGGCTTCATCGTGCAGGGTGATGTGGCGTTGGCGCCGGACCGGGAACGGCTGGTGGCGGAGACCTTCAACCGCTTCGGCCGTCTCGACCTGCTGGTGAACAACGCCGGCATCGCCACGATGGTGCGCGGCGACCTGCTTGAAGCGGGCGAGGAGAGCTTGGACCGGCAGTTCGCCGTCAACCTCAAGGGGCCGTTCTTCCTCTCCCAACTGGTGGCGAAGCGGCTGCTCGCCCAGGTGCGCGACGCAGGTGGCTTGCGCGGCCGCATTGTCAACATCACCTCCATCTCGGCCTACGCCGCCTCAAGCAACCGCGGGGACTATTGCATGGTGAAGGCCGGTCTGGCGATGATGACCAAGCTGTTCGCGGTGCGGCTCGCGGAGGACGGCATCAACGTCTACGAAGTCCGGCCGGGCGTGATCGCGACTGACATGACGAGTCCGGTGAAGGAGAAATATGACAAACTGATCCTGGAGCAGGGCATCGCGCCGATCCGGCGATGGGGCCGGCCGGAGGATGTCGGCCGCGCCGTGCGGGCGATCGCGGAAGACCGTTTCCCGTTTTCGACGGGGGCGGTGTTCGACGTCGACGGTGGCTTCCACCTGCATCGTCTCTAACCGGAGCTTTTGCCTGGGACGGCCAGCCGGCTTAGGAGACGGTTTACGACGCGGAATTCAGGCCCAACCGGTGGGTCAGACCAGTTGCCACTGCGCATATTTTGAGTTTTTCCGGCTATGGCTATTATGGCAGGTTATAGTTGTGTAACCACCATCGGTAGTGGTTGACGGATAATAAACCACTGCCAGTAGTGGTGTCCCTCGCTGCCAAACGACGAATCAAACCTATCGGCGCAGCGTCAAAACGCCCAGTTTCAACCAGTCTCATCATGTCCTCTCACCCCAAACCCATCACGCACGCTTCGAACGGTCTCCAAGACTACATCGCCATTTCCCGCTATGCCCGCTATTCCCCGGAAAAACGCCGCCGGGAGACCTGGTCCGAGGCCGTGGCCCGGGTTCGCGACATGCACCTCGGGCACTATCCGGACGTTTCACTCGGGGACGCCGCCCTGGCGGCGCTGGCGGCGGGCGACGTCACCCGCGAGGAGGTCATTGCGCTCGGCCGGCTGGGGGGGCTGCATGACGCGGTGCGGACCGCCTTTGACGCGGTGGACCGGCGCGAGGTCCTGCCGTCGATGCGGTCGCTGCAGTTCGGCGGGGAGGCGATTCTCACGAAGCACGCGCGGGTCTACAACTGCGCCTTCACCTACATCGACCGGCTGGACGCGTTTCGCGAGGCGCTCTACCTGCTGCTCTGCGGCTGTGGAGTCGGGTTTTCGGTGCAACGCCACCACGTCGCGAAGCTGCCGGCGCTGGCGCCGATGCCGGCGGATGCGTCCCACGCCACCCATGTCATCGGGGACACCATCGAGGGCTGGGCGGACGCGCTGAACGAGCTGATGCACGCGTCCGTCGAGGGCCGGCGGGTGGATTTCGACTTTTCCGCCATCCGGCCGGAAGGGGCGCCGCTGCGCACCTCGGGCGGCAAGGCGCCCGGCCCCAAGCCGCTGTTCCACACGCTGACCAAGATCGAGGAGATCCTGCGCGGGGCGGCGGGCCGGTCCCTGCGGCCGATAGAGGCCTACGACATCCTGATGTGGGCCGCCAAGGCGGTGCTCTCCGGCGGCGTGCGCCGCTCGGCCACCATCTGCCTGTTCTCGGCCGACGACGAGGAGATGGGCGGCGCGAAAACCGGGGACTGGTTCGCTGCCCATCCGCAGCGCACGGCGAGCAACAACTCGGCCGTGATGATCCGCTCTCAGGCGACGCGGGCGCAGTTCGACCGCCTGTTTGAGCAGCAGAAGCAGTATGGCGAACCCGGCTTCTACTTCGTCGAGGATCCCGAGTACGGCGCGAACCCCTGCGTGGAGATCGGCCTGCACCCCCGGCTCCTCCTTGACGCCGAGGCCATCGCGCGGCTGCGCGCCCTCGGGCACACCGGTCCGCTGCACGAGGGCGACACCCTTTCCGGCGTGCAGTTCTGCAACCTCACGACCATCTCCGCGGCGGCGGCCGAGACCGCCGCGCGTTTCCGCGAGCTCTGCGCCCACGCCGCCCTCATCGGCACGCTCCAGGCCGGCTACACGGACTTCCGCTACCTCACACCCGTCTCCCGCCTGATCACCGAGCGGGAGGCGCTGCTCGGCGTATCCATTTGTGGGATACTAGACCGGCCCGGGCTGCTGCTCGACGCCGCCGTGCTGCGCTCCGCCGCCGGCATGGTCAAGGCCGTCAACGCGGTTGTGGCCCACGCCCTCGGCATCCGGCCCGCTGCGCGCACGACCTGCGTGAAGCCCGAGGGCACGGCCAGCCTGCTGCTCGGCACCAGCAGCGGGCTGCACCCGCACCACGCGCCGCGCTACTTCCGGCGCGTGCAGGCCAGCGTCTACGACCCGGTCTACCGGCACTTCCGCGCGGCCAATCCGCACATGGTCGAGGAGAGTGTCTACGACCCCAACCGGCTGACCGAGGTCATCACCTTCCCCGTCGAGGGGCCCGCGTTCGGCATCTACCGCGAGGACCTCTCGGCCGTGAACCACCTCGAGTATGTCCGCCTCGTGCAGGAGAACTGGGTCCAGACGGGGCGCCGGCATGAACGGCATTCGCCGGGACTGCACCACAACGTCTCGTGCACCATCTCGGTGCGGCCCGACGAATGGCGGGCGGTGGCCGACTACATCTGGGGGCACCGGCGGGCGTTCACCGGGGTGGCGCTGCTGTCGGACACCGGCGACAAGACCTATGTGCAGGCGCCCCGCGAGGCCGTGGGCACGGCGGAGGACGTCAACCGCTGGAACGCCCTGATCCACCGGATCGTGGACTACACCGCGCTGGTGGAGCACGAGGACATCACCGACCTGAAGCAGGTCGTGGCCTGCGCCGGCGGCGCCTGTGAGATCGTGTGAGGCCGCCGATCGCCGGTGGAGCGCAGTGACCCCCATGCGCTGGGGCCCGCCGCAGATGCGGATTGCGGAACGCGCGGGGCTCCGCGATGACCGGGGGATGCTGCTGATCTGCCAGACCGGTTTTGAGCACCTCCTCGCGGGCGAGCTTGCGGCTGCGGGCGTCGTCGTGGCCGAGCGCGGGCCGGGCTGGGTGCGGGCGGAGACGAGCGGCCCGGCCGGTGCCGGACGCGCGCTGCCCGACCTGGCGTTCGCCCAGCTCGCGCTGCTCGATCCGGTCGAGATTGCCGGCGATTCGGTCAACGCGCTGGCCCAAAAGGTCGCGGACTTTTTTCTCACCAGTCTGCGCGGTGAAAGGGTCGAGGCGGCCTGGCCGTGCGTGTGGGCCGGGCCGCACGAGGTGGTCGGGCTGGGTCGGCGGGTGGCGGCGGTCGAGGCGGCCTGTGGGGAGCTGCTGAAGAAACGGCTTTCGCGCGTGGCGAAGCTGGCGGTGCCGGACCTGCCGCGGGGCGTCGTGGGCGGCGGGCGCGGGCTGTTTGTCCATTTTACCGATTTCGGCCGGGCCTTTGCGGCGCGGTCGGCCTGGCTGGGCGGACAGCGGCGCATGGCGGACGACGCGCTCGCGCCGTCGCGAAGCTACCTGAAGATCGAGGAGGCCTTCGCCGTGTTGGGCCGCGAGCCGCAGGCGGGCGAGCGGGTGGCGGACCTCGGCGCGGCGCCGGGCGGCTGGAGCTACAGCGCGGCCAAACGCGGCGCGCAGGTGGTCGCGGTGGACAACGGCCCGCTCAAGGGCGGGGCGCTCAATCATCCGCTGATCACGCACCGGCTGGCCGACGCGTTCGGATTCCGGCCGGGCTCGGGCGAAATATTTGACTGGCTCTTCTGCGATCTGGTCGAGGAGCCGCACCACGTCCTGCGGAATCTCGTCGCGCCCTGGCTGGACGGCGGCTGGTGCCGCCGCTTTGTGATCAACCTGAAGTTCGGCCATGTCGATCCGCTGGCGCTGTTGCACGAACTCCGGGCGGCGGAGTCGGTTTTCGTGCGGTCCGCGACGGCTGTGCGGCTGCGCCACCTCTATCACGACCGGGAGGAATTCACGGTCGTCGGAACCGCGCGGCCGTCCGGTCAGTAGTCGTCCATCACAAACCACATCACCCACGTGAGGGCCGCGCTGCAGACGAGCATGCCGGCCACGGTGGCGACAAAGAGCAGCGGCGCATCGGGACCGACGTGCAGGGCGGTGAAGACGAAGACCAAGTTGCTGGTCAGCATGAGCACCCAGTAGTCGCGCCGGCGGCGGGAGCGCCGGGGGGGCGGGAGCAGCCCCTCGTCTGGCCCGGCGGCCGCGGGGTCGGCGGGAGCCTCCGGCGCTTCCGCCGGAACCTCGGGCTGCCCATGGGTCGGGGGATGGATCGGCAGGGGCGGGGCGCTGTCTTCGGCCGACGGGATTGCGGGGGGGGCCGGGGCCGGCTCCGCGGGCGCGGTCGGCGGATGGATCGCGCGTTCCAGGGCGCGGGGGTTGAGGCGGTAGACCTTGCGCGGCGGATCGGGGGCGTCGGGCATCGTGGTGGCGGTATCGGGCGGCGACGGTCACTCCCCCGGCGGGCGCAGCCGCACATCGACCATGAGGTCGGTGGCGATCCGTTCGAGGGCGCCGCGGAGCGCCGCGAGGGTGACGCCGGGCGGCAGGAGCACGGTGGCGCGGGCTTGGAACAGCATGGTGCCGTCCATGGGCGCGCAGACGCGTTCGGAGGCGAGTTCCTCGACATTGACATGGTGGGCGGCGAGGACGGCGGAGATTTCGCGGAGGATGCCCGGACGGTCCTGGCCCACGAGGTCGAGGGCGGCGAGCAGTCCGTCCGCGGCCGGCGGAACGGCAGTCTCAGCTTGGACGATGAGGCGCAGCCCCTCGGTTTCCAGCGTCCGGAGGGCGCGGAGCAGCTCCTCGGCGCGTTCGGCCGGAACTTCGGCGCGCAGGATGCCCGCGAACTGGCCGCCGAGGTGGCCCATGCGGCTTTCGAGCCAGTTGCCCCCGTGGTCGGCGAGCCGAGCGGCCAGCCGCTGCACGATGCCGGGCCGGTCGGCACCGATGATGGTCAGGACGAGGGTGGTGAGCATGGGGCGGGGCGGGTTGGCGGCTTCAGGAGTGCTTGGGAACCGTTTCGAGGGCGTCGTGAACCTCCTGCAACAGGACGGTGCGGTCGGGATGGAAGAGGAACAGGTCGCTGCCCAGCTTGCGATAGGCGCTCTCGACCACCGTGCGGTCGGGTTTGCGCATTTGGATCAGGCGGTGGATGTCCGCCCCGAGCGCATCCGCGTCACCCAGATCCACGTCGAGTTTGACCAGGCTGGTGAGGGCGGCCTGGTTGAGGGGATCGGTGGTCAGCGCCTTGGCAAGCGCCTGCTGGGCCTCGATCCGCGCTCCGACTTCGACCAGACGGTTGGAGACCGCGATCAAATTGTCGGCGCGCAGGGAAGGCTGGCCCATGAAGTTGGTCAGAAACAGCAAACCGTCTTCCGGCGAGCCTTTCCCGTAGCTGGCAATGGCCTGCAGGCCGTTGAAGATCGCGTAGTAACGCTTGCCCCAGGCCGGGTTGTCCTCGACCAGTTTCTTCACCAAGGTGAGGGCGGCCTGATAGTGTTTGGCCACCACCTCCGCTTCCACCATCATCAGGGCGGGGCCCTCCCAGTTGAGATTGTTGGCCTTGCACTGGTCATAGATCCTCCGGGCCAGATCCGGCTTGCCGTTGTTCGCGGCAAAATCCGACAGGGCAAAGAGGGTGTGCTCGTCCCGCGCAAAGTCGTGGAGGATGGATTCGACCCCGTTGTTGACCGCCGCCTCGTCCCCGTCCTTGGTGTAGGCATAGAGCAGGTCAATCCGGGGCTTTGGATCCTCCGGGTAGCTCAGCTGGCGGAACAGACTTTCGCGACGCGCGTCGGACTCCCGGCCGCATTCCCGGAGGTAAGTGATGATTTGGGCATAGACGTCGTCGTCCTTGGGCAACTCCTTCTGCACCGCCCGCAATCGGGCGAGCGCCTCATCGTGGTAGCCGCGCTCCCACTCGATCCGCACCGTCAGCAGCTGTCCCTCCCGGGTGTGGTTCAGCTGAAATTGCCGCAGCAGATCCTCGGCCTGGTCGTAATTGCCGCGGAAATACGCGGCGGTGGTATAGGAGAGTGCGATCAGCTGGTTGAGCTGGGTGATGGCGTGGTCCTTGCCCAACAGATCCTTGGCCACGGCAATGACCACGGTGTCGCGCTGCTGCTCGATGAGAAAGGTGAACAGCTCCTTGATGTATTCAAAATCATTTCTCCGAAAAGGGAGCCCATCCAGCAGAACTTTTTCCGCGCGATCCGGCCGGTGCCAGGCAGTGAGAAATTTGGCCAGCAGCATGCGCCCTTCCGCATTGCCCGGCGATTTGCTGACGCCGATGCTCAGATCCAGGAAAGCCTCGTGAAACTTTCCGTGGGAAACCTCGAACTGGGCGTTCCGGATCAGGAAGTCGCCCCGGGATTGCTGGTAGGTCTCCCAGCGGGCGGGCAGGAACAGCATGTCGGTGTAACGGACCTCATCAAAGCCGCGCTGGTACTTGACGAACAGGTAGGCGCTGGTGGCGGCCGTCACCCACAGGACGCACAGCAGAAGAGATACGGAAGCGGCCAGGCGCCACCAGTACACCTGAACCTGCCAGCCGGTGTCTGTCCGCTTGATGAAGACAGGGAAGAGCCGCTCCCAGCCTTCCGCCACCCGGGGCAAATTGCTCATGTCAACTTTGTGCTCGTCGGGGCTGGGGGCGGAATCAGGCATGGGTCAAATTAGGGATTGTATGTGACAATTGGGCTGCTAAACTGAGATCAGGAAATTAATTCTTGCATCAGTTAACGGCTTGCTTGATGCTTTGCAATGCCGCTTCTTTCCGAAAACATCATTCCATGAATACACGGTTTCTCCACACCTGCATCCTTGCCGTCGGCCTTGGCCTGACTTCCCTCTTCGTCAACGCTGCGGCAGACTCCTCCGCTCTATCTTCCGACCTGCTGTCGCAGGTCAACGCTGCGGCCAACAACTCCGATCCCACGGTTCTGGCGGCTTTGGTGAGCGCTAACCCTGGTCTCGCCAACGCCATCGCCACCGCTGCGACGCAAGCGAATCCCGGTGCCGCCGCGAGCATTTCCAAGACCGTGCTGCAGGCGTTGCCCGCCGCATCGCAGGCCTCCGCCGCGAGCGGCATTGCCGCCGCCGTTGTCCAGGCGCTGCCCGCCGCTTCGCAGTCCAGCAGCGCCGGTGCCATCGCCGCCGCCGTCGTTCAGGCGTTGCCCACCGCTTCGCAGTCCAGCAACGCCGGCGCCATTGCCGCCGCCGTGGTGCAGGCGCTGCCCGCCGCTTCGCAGGCCAGCAGTGCGGCCAGCATCGCCCAAACTGTGGTTCAGTCCCTCCCGGCCACCCAGGCCCAAGCCGCCGCCGGCGTGATCGCCGCCGCCGTGGTGCAGTCGCTCCCGGCCGCCCAGCAGGCCAGCTCGGCTGCCGCCGTTGCCACATCGGTGGCCAATTCCAACAATGTGACGTCTGCGGCAGCCGCGACCATCACGGCGTCCGTCATTCAATCCCTCCCGGCCTCCAGTGACCAGCAGGCTGCCGCCGTCGCTGTCGCCACTTCGGTCTCGAACTCTGCTGCGGGTACCTCGGTCAAAGCCGAAGTTACAGCCGCAGCCGTTGGATCGGTTTCCAGCGGCAGCGCCGCCGCCACCCAGGCGGCTCTGGTGACCAGCACGCAGGTTTCCACAGCGGATATTACCGCTGCCGCATCGACGACCAACGTTACCGCCGCAGTGGTCAACGGGACGGCCAATGCTGACAAAGGGCAAACTGCCGCCCAACAGGTTGCCCAAGGAGGCAATGCGCCCTCCAACAATCCAACCCCGCCCACCCCGATTATCGCCACCGACAAACCTTCCGTGACGAGTATCTGATGGGCACGAATCACACTCTCGACCTAACTCCGACCCAAATCCAAAAATTTTAAAATGAAAAAAAGCATTCTCTGGGGAACGATCCTTATTTCGGCCAGCAGCATGGCAGTGGCGGCCCCTTTTCTGGCCTTGGGTGATGGCGCGGAGTTGTTCCTGACCGGAACGGCCGGCGTCAAGTTCGACGACAACATTCTTTCCAGCCCGGGGAAGATCAGCGACACCATTTTCAACCTCACTCCCGGATTGGAGGTGTCCGCCGGCAAGAATGCCCAGATCAAAACTCTGTTGGATTATAACGAGGCCATCACCCGGTACGACAAGACCACGGTGCTGAACACCAATCTGGCCCATGTTTCGCTGAATTCGAATTACAGCGACAACAAGAGTGTGGTGTATGTCAACGCCTCCTATAACGAAAACAACCAGAATTCGCCGACCTTGTCCGGTGCGGGTCTGCTCCGCACCAATGTTACCGATGCCGGGATCACCGGGGAAAGCGAGATTACCCAGAAAACCAAGCTCGGCTTGGGCTTCACCTACGACAAGACCCATTACGTCAACAATCCGGCCGGGACGGTCGACGATAAGATTTACACCGTTCCAATCGACGTGTATTACGAATACACCCCGAAGGTTTCGCTGCTGGCCGGTCTCCGCTACCGTGATACCAAGTTGCAGGGGCTGTCCGGATATAAGGATTACTACTATAGCGTGGGTGCCCGCGGTGATTTCACCCCCCTCCTCAGCGGTGAGTTCGGGGTTGGTATCAACGAACGCACTTCGCCCACGGCGTCGAATCAGTCATCCTTCGGTCTCAACTCGAGCCTGAATTACAAATATTCACAGAAAACCACCTTCACGGTCAGCCTCAACGATGACACGGGTGCTTCCTCGAACGGTCAGTCCCAGGAAATTCTCTCCTTCTCGGCGCATGCCGACACCATTATGAATGCGGTTTGGAAGGGTTTTGCCGGTGCTTCCTACAACAACACGAAGTACAAGAACGTCGCTCCGGCCCGTACCGACAATTACTATGAGGGTGATATCGGCGTGACTTACGTGTACAGCCTGCTGTTGAATGTCTCGGCCACGTACTCGTACCGCAAAAATGACTCCAACGCTGTTGGACAGTCCTTCAACGACAATCTCGTTTCGATCACCGCCGTCGTCCGTTACTAATTGGATAAACGGCAGGGCAACACATTAATAGCGATACGGAAGAAGATCCTCCGGTCTTCTTCCGTTTTTTTTCCACCAAAACAATACCGCAATGAGGAAGATGATTTGCATCAGCATGGCGCTCGCCCTGTCGGGCGGGGTTTTTGCGGAAGTTAAACCGGCTGCGGGAGAGATGTCTTCGGTCGTGGACAAAAAGACGGCATCCAAAGACTACATCCTCCTCCCGGGTGACGCGTTGTCGATCACGGTATTTCAGGAGAAGGACTTTGACGCAGTCGAGCGCGTTTCGGGTGAGAGCACCATTTCAATCGCGCTGATCGGTCAAATCAGCGTCAAAGGCAAGACTGTCCGGCAGGTTGAAGAGGAGGTGCGTTCGCTCTTGGACCGTGATTATCTTGTGAATCCGCAGGTGCATATTGTGGTCAGCGAATATACCAAACGGGTGGTAAACGTCTTGGGAGCTGTCAACCATCCCGGACCGATTGAGTTTCCCCAGGAAAAAGGGCTGACCTTGGTCGAAGCAATTTCCCGGGCCGAGGGTTTTAGCCGGGTGGGTAATATGAAGAATGTCACCCTCACCCGCATCTCGGCGGATGGGAATAAGGAGTCATATGTGATCAATGTGCAGGAATTGATCGATAACAAGAACACGACCGAGAAGTGGCCTCTGCTTCCGGATGACATCATTAATGTAAAGGAAATCGCCTACTGACGGCGGCGTTACTGCCCTTAACCGTTTAACACCATGGGTTCACTTAGCAAAAAACAGTCACATTCATCCAGTAGCGGCAGTTATGGCTACGGCAGTTCCAGTTCGGGTTATGGTGGGTATGGCTATGGCGGGGGATCCGGCGGCTATGGTGGTTATGGCGGCTACGGTGGGTATGGGTATGGCTATGGCGGTGGATCCGGCGGTGGTGGCATGCAGCGCAGTTTTCAGGACTACATGTTGATTTTGCGGGAACGCATTTGGTATGTCATCGTGGTATTCCTGGTCGTTTTTTCATCTTCCCTCGTTTACACCCTCAGCCAGACCAAGATCTATCAGTCTGAAACGAGCCTGCAGGTGTTGCGCCGCGAGGTAAATGTCGGACCGTTGCAGCCGCTGCAGCCGGACGAAGTCATTTCGAGCGAAGATCTGAACACCGTCGTCAAGCTGCTTGAAAGCGCCATTATCATCCAGAAGGTGTCGGATCGTATCACGGGTGATGATCTGCGCCAATTTATGGCGCCCTATGAGAAGGGGACGAGCAGTGACCCGGTGACGCCATTGGATGTTCTCGGGAGCAATCGTTTTATTGTTCCGGTTCGTCTTAGTTTGCTCATCAAGGTGCAATACCGGCATCCCGACCGGGCGATCGCCGCCAAAGTTGCCAATCTCTTTGCCGAGGAATTTATCAACTACAATCTTCACACGCGGATTGAGGAGTCCTTGAAGACGGTTGAACAGCTTAAGGATCGCGCCGACATGCAGGAGACAAAGGTGAAGGAGTTCGCCACGGCGCTGCAGAAGTACCGCGAAGATGCCAAGATGCTTTCGTTGCAGGAAAAACAGGATACGGTCACCGAAACCTTAAAGTCGCTGAACATAATGGCGATCCAGAAAGCCGCCAATCTCAATGAGGCGGAAAATCGCTGGAAACAGGTCAAGGATACCATCGATAAAAAAGGGGATTTGCTCAATCTTCCCTATTTTGCCAATGCACCGCTGATCGACACCCTGTCGAAGGAGATCGCGGCGAAGAAAATCGAAATAGCGACTCTCTCTAGCCGTTATCGGGCGCTCTATCCCAGGATGGTGACTGCGATGAAAGAATTGGCCCAGGCTCAGGAAGAGCTGGACAATAATCTTAAACAAGCTGTGGCGGGCATCGAGAAGGCGTATCAGGATGCGAAAAACGCCAACGACGATGTCAACCTGAAGATGGAAAAGGCCAGAACCGATTCCATCGAACTTAACCGGGCGGCGGTTGAATATAATGAGAAGGCCCACGAGCTGGACGTGAATGAAAAGATTCTGCAGGACATCATGGCGCGCATGACAGATGCACGGCTGGGCAGCACGATGGAATCGGCCAAAACACGAATTATTGACAAGGCGCAGCCGGCCCAGGATGGCGATTATGTTTCGCCCAATATGGTGGTCAATCTTGGCCTCGGCTTTATCGGTGGACTGGGTCTGGGTTTCGCCTTCGCGTTCTTCGTGGCCTTTATCGATGACCGGGTGAAAAGCTCCTTCGACATCGAATCGGTCATCGGGCTGCCGCTCATCGGCATCATTCCGCAGATCAAGAAAATGGAGCAGCCCGACAAGGCGCAGATCGTGTTTAACAATGCCGACCGTCAGGTTTCCGAATCATTCCTGACCCTGCACTCTGGGCTGCGTCTCAAGGATGAGAGCAAGAACGCCCAGTGCCTGCTGGTCACCAGCACCATTCCCGGCGAGGGCAAGTCATTCTGCACCACCAATCTGGCCCTGACATTCGCCGCCCATGGCGAGCGTGTGCTGGTCATTGACTGCGACTTGCGCAAGCCTAACATTCACAAGTTGTTCCGTTTGGAGAATCTCAAGGGCGTCATCGATGTCTGCGCCGGTGCGGCAACGCTCGACGATGTCATCATCAAGGGCGTCCACCCCAATCTCGATGTGCTGCCCAGCGGTGGCCGGGCGAAGAATCCGACCCAAATCCTCAATTCAAAGAATTTCGAGATTATGGTGTCGGACCTGCGCAAACGGTATGATCGGGTTATGTTTGACACGCCTCCGCTCGCGGCGGTCAGTGATGCGCTGATCATCCTTCCTCTGGTTGATGGCTCCATCTTCACGATCTTCTTCAACAAGGTACGCCGGAAGGCGGCGCAATTCGCCGCCAAGAAACTGCTCGAGGGCAATGTTCCGGTCTGCGGTGCGGTGCTCAACGGCCTCAATCTGACCGTTTCCGGCTACTACTATGCCCAATACTACGACAAGTCCTACAAGGACTACTACGTCGTGATGTCCAAGGGCGACAACACCCCCCAGCGCTAAGGCGGGGGGGGTGACCAAGCAGATACGAAAAGCCCGCGCGCCAGCTTGGTGCGCGGGTTCTTGATAAAGCGGGGCGGAAACCCGCGGATGGCTCAGACCAGCGCGGCTTGGTAATTCTTCTCCGCCGCATCCCAGTCGACCACATGCCAAAACGCCGCAATGTAATCGGGCCGGCGGTTCTGGTAGTTCAGATAATAGGCATGCTCCCAGACATCGAGGGCAATGACGGGCTTGCCATCAAGTCCCGCGACGGCCTTGCCCATCAACGGGCTGTCCTGGTTGGCCGTGGAACCGACGGATAGCTTCTTGTCGGCACCGACCACCAGCCAAGCCCAACCAGAGCCAAAACGCGTTGCGCCGGCCTTGGCGAAGTCTTCCTTGAACTTGGCCAGCCCGCCGAGTTGGGCCTCGATTGCCACGGCCAGCGAGCCCTTGGGCGCTCCACCCTTGCCCGGCCCGAGAATCGTCCAGAAGAAGGAATGGTTGCTGTGTCCGCCGGCATTGTTGCGCACGCCGCCGCGGATGGCCTCGGGCACCTGGGCGAGATTGGCGATGAGTGCATTGACCTCGAGGGCGGCGAGCGCGGGCGTGTCTTTGAGGAGATTGTTGGCGTTGGTGATGTAAGCCTGATGATGCTTGCTGTAATGGATCTCCATCGTGCGCGCATCGATGTGCGGTTCGAGGGCGTTGAAAGCGTAGCTCAGTTTTGGGAGTTCGTAGGCCATGGGAGCAGTCTTGGTTTGGGTTGAAGAAACGGGAGACACAGCGTGTGAGCTTGCCCCGGGCCGTCAACTCCGGGGTGGATTTAGGGCCTGGGCAGGGTGAGCGTCAGCCGTCAGCCCGTGAATCCTCCAGTCGTTTGGAGCGGAAGAAGGACTGCAACAACTCGCGGCATTCGGACTCCAGTACTCCGCCCTTGGTGAGCTCAAGATGATGGTTGACCCGGGGGAGTTCGTTAAGATCCGTGGCCCCGCCCAGGCAGCCCATCTTCGGATCGGGGACGGCGTAGCAGACCCGCTTGAGGCGCGACATCAGGGTGGCTCCGGAGCACATGGGACACGGTTCCTTGGTCACATAGAGGGTGGCGTTCTCCAGCCTCCAGTCACCGAGGCGGGCCGCCGCTTGTGTCAGCGCCAGCATTTCGGCATGGGCGGTGGGATCGCGGGTGCCGGCCACGGTGTTGTGGGCCGCGGCAATCACCTCCCCGCCAAGTTCGATGATGCAGCCGACCGGCACCTCGTCCTGCCGCCAGGCGTCGATGGCCTGGTTGAAGGCCAGGCTCATGTAAAACGTGTCGTCGCGGACCAGCTGCGACGGAAAACGCTTCTCAAACGGGCAGGATGGCGGGGTCGAGTCGGAGAATGGGCGCGGGGTTGTCACGGAGGAAAACCTTGACTTATGCCCTCGTTTCCTTCCTTACAAGTGGCTTTTACCCACCAAGCAACGCATGATTTCTGCAAACACCTCCGGCTCTGCTGCCGTCCACCATGTCTGACGGCAAAGCGATTGAAGTCGAAGGCAAGGTTGTCGCCGTGCTTCCGGGCACGATGTTCAAGGTGCAGCTTTCCAACGGGCACGTGGTGCTGGCCCATATCTCGGGCAAGCTGAGGAAGAATTTCATCAAGATTGCCTCGGGCGACAACGTGAAGATGGAGATGAGCCCGTATGATCTCGAGAAGGCGCGCATCACCTATCGTGTCCGCGACACGCCGACCGGCGCGCGGCCCGCGGCGCGCCCCCGGCGCCGCTACTGAGCGGCGGTCGTGGCCCGCCGGCCAACCTCATGGCCAAGCGGATTGAGCTCAGTCAGGCTCCCCCGGAGTTCGCGACCGATGTCGACGCGTTCATCCAGTTCCTCGAACTCGAGCGCGGTCTTTCGATCCACACCCGGACGGGCTATCAGCGCGACCTCGACCAGGCCGCGGCCATGCTGCGGCAGCGCGGGGTGACCGGTTGGCGCACCGCGAAGTCCGCCGACGTCTCGGCCTGGCTCCAATCACTGGCGACCCAAGGCTACTCGGCGAGCAGTGCCGCGCGGAAGCTGTCCGCGTTGAAAGGACTGGCGCGCTTTCTCATCCGGGAGAAGTTGCGTGACGATGATTTTACCGAGTTGGTCAGCGGCCCGAAATTCCGCCGGAAGCTGCCGGCGACGCTGTCGGTGGGAGAGATGGCCCGCATCCTCGCCGCGCCGACGGGAGGCGGCGCGCATGCGCTGCGCGACCGCGCGATCCTCGAGCTGTTCTATTCCAGCGGTCTGCGGGTATCGGAGCTGGCCGGCCTGCTGCTGCAGCAGGTGGACCTGGAGAGCGGTTTTGTGCGGGTGTTCGGGAAGGGGGCGAAGGAGCGGGTCGTGCCGCTCGGCGACGAGGCGCGGCAGGCTCTGGCCGCCTATTTGACGGCGGCCCGCGCGCATTTCGTCAAGACGAAGAAGACCGGCAGCCAGCTGTTCCTTAGCGAGCGCGGCACGGCCATCTCGCGCCAAATGGTCTGGGTGCTCGTGAAAAATTACGCCCGGCGGGCCGGCCTGACCAAATCCGTCAAGCCCCACCTGCTCCGGCACTCGTTTGCGACCCATCTGCTCGGTGGCGGCGCCGATCTGCGCGCCATCCAGGAGATGCTGGGACACGCGAATCTCTCGACGACGCAGATCTACACGGCGGTGGAGGAGAAAAGGCTTGTCGAGCACCACGCGAAGTTTCATCCCCGCAATCAGACTTGACCACGCCCTCGGCTGCCGGTCCGTTCCAGACTGGCCCAATCCGGTTTCCTTCGATTTACCTCCATGCACAAAGGCAGGCTTGAAGCATTCAGCGACGGCGTGTTTGCCATCATCATCACGATCATGGTGCTCGATCTGAAGGTGCCGGCCGGCGCCAACTTCGCGGCGCTCGAGCCGCTCCTGTGTCAGCGTTGGGGCAAATGCAGCCAGGTAAGTTGGGGTTAAATGCAGCCACTTTGAGAGGTTAGTTTACGCCAGCGGCGAAGATTGCTTTCGCCGAGGGCGTAATGAACCAAATCAAAGTGAGCATCCAACAATCGATCA
>CAIQQB010000191.1 GCA_903873805.1 uncultured Opitutia bacterium
AAACACTGAAAAGCTGAAAAGCTGAAAAGCTGAAAAGCTGAAAAGCTGAAAAGCTGAAAAGCTGAAAAGCTGAAAAGCTGAAAAGCTGAAAAGCTGAAAAGCTGAAAAGCTGAAAAGCTGAAAAGCTGAAAAGCTGCCGCGGTTCATCGGCCGGTTTCATTGCAAGCAAAAGATCGATGTTTATTCCGTTTCGAGTCAGTGGATTAATCCTAAGAAACGCAGTTGAAACCACGGATTGTCAGACTGTCGCTGCGCTCGGTATACGGATGCACAGGGATGATCAATCCATTGCAGATCTATTAGCCTTCGCCCAGCAGGTGAGCAGATTATGCGGAATATATTTCCTCAATCCCAAGTATCCATGTCATCCGTGTTATCCGCGGATGGATTGAACTCCGGAGTATAGGCTAATTTCAGCGTTTCAGCTTTTGGTCTTCTGGCTTTTTCAGCCTAACATCATGCGCATCATTGTCTGGGGGATCAACTACGCACCGGAAGTCACCGGCATCGCGCCCTGCAACGCGGGCCTGTGCGAATACCTGCAGGCGGCGGGTGATGATGTGCGCATGCTGACCACGTTTGCCTATTACCCGCAGTGGCGGAAGTCGGCCGGCGACCGCGGCCGGCTGTATCGGACGGACCTGGTCAACGGCGTGACGGTGCACCGCTGCTGGCACTATGTACCGGCGCGCGTCACCTCCCTCCGTCGCATCTGGCATGAGTTCACCTTCGGGCTCACCTCGGCCCTGCGCGCGCTGACGCTGCCCCGGGCCGACGTCTATGTGGTGGTGAGTCCGCCGCTGGTGCTCGGGGCGTTTGCGTGGCTGGTGACACGGCTGCGGAGAAGCCGCTACGTGTTTCACGTGCAGGATCTCCAGCCCGACGCGGCGGCCGGACTGGGCATGGTGAAGCCGGGGCGATTCCTGCGAATGCTCTACCGGCTGGAGCGGTTTGCCTACCGGCGGGCGGTGCTGGTTTCGGGCATCTCGGCCGGCATGATGAAGGCCTTTGCCCGCAAGGGCCTGCCCGCGGCGCAGACCTACTACTTTCCGAACTGGAGCCACGCCGCGGAGCCGGTGGCGGCGCCTCCGGGTGCGGGGACGCGCGTGCGGGCGCGCCACGGGGTGGGGGAGCACGATTTTGTCGCGTTCTATTCGGGCAACCTCGGCCGGAAGCAGGGGCTGGAGGTGCTGATTGAGACGGCGGCCCTGCTGGCGGAACGGCCGGCGTCCGTTCGTCCCATCACGCTCTTTGTCGCCGGCGACGGGGCGGCGCGCGCCGAGCTGGCGGCGGCGGTGGCGGCGCGCGGGCTGCGCAACCTGCTGCTCCGGCCGCTGCTCGACGACGCCGATTACCGCGCCATGCTGGCGACCGCGGACCTCTGCCTGATCACCCAGGCGGCGGGCACCGGGCAGTTTTTCTTTCCGAGCAAGCTGCTGCGGGTGCTGGAGGCGGGCCGGCCGGTGCTGGCGGTGGCCGATGCGGACAGCGAACTCGCGTCGGCTGTGACCGCGGGCGGGTTTGGCCGGGTATTGCCGCCGCAGAACGCGGCGGCCCTGGCGGAAGAGTTGATCCGGCTGGCGGCGGCGCCGGAAATTTTGGCCGGCTGGGCGGCCCGCACCAGCTGGGTGCAGGTGTTCGCCGCCCCCACCGTGCTAGGCGGCTACCGGCGGGAATTGGAAAAGCTTGCGGCCCAGAAAATTTGAAACCATTGCCATCGGAATCGCAGTTGCGTAATTCCCCGGCCGTGGCAGACCAGCACACCACCTCATGATCGCCTACCGACAACGCGGGCTCGTCAACGTTTACGCCGTTCTGGCGACCGGCCTGTCGGTTGCGCTGATGCCGGCGTTTGCGATCGCCCTCCCGCTGTTCCCCCCGATCGACCTGAGCACGAAGATCAACCTGCTGCCGTATTGCATGGCGGTGTTCATCGGCATGTTCGCGAGCAACGGTTTCATCCGGGAGAAGGGGCAGTCGCTGCACATCCTCGGCTGGGCGGGGGCGATCGGGCTGGCGGCCCGGCAGACCTTCTATGTGGGCGCGTGCATCTTTGCGCTGATGTTCGCCACCAAGGACCGGTCGATCAGCCGTCTGTTTCTGGGCTGTTTCCTGCTGCTCGACTTCATTGCGCTGACCATCCTGCACGCCCGGTGCCCGAAGGCGGTCGCCCAGATGCTGTTCCCGGCCAGCAGCAAGCTGCCGACGCTCTTCGTGGGGCGGGGCGCGGCCCTCGACGATCTAGATGCCTGGATCAGCAACCGCGGGCATCTCGGCAGCCAGCCGATCGGCTTTTTGGCCGACGACGAGCCCACGCGGGCCGAGCAGGCGATCGCGCCCTACCTCGGGCGGATCGACCGCCTGCAGGCCATCATCCGGGAGAAGAACATCGCGCAGGTCATCCTCCTCGAGTGGTTCGACGATCCGGTGGTGGTCGAGCGCATCGTGGAAATCTGCGAGAACGAGGGCTGCCGGTTTCTGATCCACAACAACTACGGCGCGCGGTTCGCCCGCTCGTTCATCCCGGTGGAGGAGGGCGGGCAGCATTTCCTCTCGCTGCAGGCGGAGCCCCTCGAGGATCCGCTCAACCGCGGGGTGAAGCGCCTGCTCGACATCTTTGTCTCCCTCCCCGTCGTGGTGCTGGTCATCCCGCCGCTGACGCTGCTGGTCTGGGCTGTCCAGCGCTGGCAGGCGCCGGGTCCGGTGCTGTTTGTGCGCCCGCGGGGCGGCCAGAACCGGCGCGAGTTCAACATGCTCAAGTACCGTTCGATGTACGAATCCGGCCACGATCCGGCGGGCGAGGCGAAACAGGCCAGCGTCGGCGACGACCGGGTCTACCCCTTCGGCCGCTTTCTGCGGCGCAGCAGCCTGGACGAGTTCCCCCAGTTCATCAACGTCCTCCGGGGCGAAATGAGCATCGCGGGCCCGCGCCCCCACCTGCCCCGCCACGACGACGAGTTCAGCCTGATCGCGCGCTCCTACCGCGGGCGCTCCATGGTCAAGCCCGGCATCACCGGCCTCGCCCAGGTGCGCGGCTTCCGCGGCGAGATCACCGACGAGGAGAAGCTGCACCGCCGCGTGTATTGGGACTTATACTACGTGGCCCACTGGTCGCTCTGGCTCGACGTCCAGATCATCCTGCGCACCGCCTGGCAGGTCTTCGTCCCGCCCCAGGCGGCCTACTGACCCGGCGGCCCGGGCGCCGCACGCCATGCTGACCCATTTCCGGCAGACCCGGATCCGTCTCTGGCAGCTGGCCGACGCCGGCCTGTTCGTGCTGGCGCTCGGGCTGGCCTACGCGGTACGCGCCCGGTTGGCGGGGCCCGGGCTGTCCGAGTTGGAGGATTTCGGCAAGTACCTCTGGCTCGTTCCGGTCGTAGCCGTGCTCGGCCCCGCGGTGCTGGCCAGCCAGGGCTTCTACCGCCAGGCGGTGGCGGCGTCGCGGCTGCAGGTGGCCGCCGTGGTCGCGCGCAGCTGCGTCTTTTCCGTCCTCGGCCTGATCCTGTTCCTGTTCCTGGTCCGCGGACAGTTCGCCCGTTCGGTCGTCATCCTCGTGGGCGGTTTCGGCGGGGTGTTCGTCTTCAGCCGGCAGGAGCTCGTCCGGTGGTTTGAACGCACGGCGCTGGCGCAGGACCAGCTGCGGCGCCGGGTGCTGTTGATCGGGCGGCCCGAGGAGAACCGCCGCGGTTCCTCCCGCCTCACCCCGGCGGAACGCGAAAGCCTGGTGACGGCCGGGGAGTTTGAGCCCGGCACCCGGCCACTGGCGGAGCTCAGCCGCCTGCTGCACGAGCAATCCGTCAACCTGGCGATCGTCGCCGCCGCCGGCGTCCCCGAGTCCGAAATTGCCGCGGTGCTGTCCGTCCTGCGCCGGGAGGGTGTGGAGATCCTGCTGCGGCCCGGGGTGCCGCTCGGCGGGCTCGGGCTGCTCGCCTTTGACGAATTGGGCGGGGAGGTGGCCGTCAGCATCCGGGCCCAGTCGGCCCAGCGCGACTCGCTGGCCCTCAAGCAGGCCCTGGACTATCTGCTGGGCGCCACGCTGCTCGTGGTGCTGCTGCCCCTGTTCTTCCTCATCGGGGTGGTGACGAAACTGACCTCATCCGGCCCGGTGCTCTACCGGCAGCAGCGGGCGGGGCTCAATGGCCGGACCTTTTCCATGTGGAAATTCCGGTCGATGCGCATCGGCGCGGAAAACGAACAGGCCGCCCTGGCCGCCCGGAATGAGATGAAAGGACCGGTGTTCAAGCTGGCCGACGATCCGCGGGTCACGGCTTTCTGCCGCTTCCTGCGCCGCCACAGCCTGGATGAGCTGCCGCAGCTTTGGAATGTGGTGCGCGGTGACATGAGCCTCGTGGGCCCGCGGCCTTTGCCGCTGGCCGAGGTCGGACGTTTTGCCGATGACGCCCACCGCCGCCGCCTGAGTGTGAAGCCCGGGCTGACCTGTCTCTGGCAGATCAGCGGGCGCAACAATATCTCCGACTTCGAGGACTGGGTGAGGCTCGATCTGGCCTACATCGACCAGTGGTCGCTGCTGCTGGATCTCAAGATCCTGCTGGCCACCATCCCGGTGGCGTTGTTCGGCCGCGGCGGCCGCTGATCGTTGCAGGCGGGAGCACGGGCGGTGAAGGGCCAGGGGTATGCCCGGGCGTTGGATCACTGGGTCACTTAAAAAAACCGAAACAGGATGTCACGGAGTTCACTGAGAGCGGATACTGAGCTCACGGAGCAAACCGCTAAACCAAGAAAACGCAGTCGTAACCACGGATATCACGGATGCACACGGATGATCAATCTATTGCATATTTTCTGGCCTTCACCCCGCAGGTGAACAGCTTTTGCGCGATCGATCTTTCTCCATGCTCTGTATCTGTGTTATCTGTGAAATCCGTGGTTGGATTGAACGGCCGAATTTAGACCAAAACAATCCCGAGTGGTTGCAATCATCGCACCCGCGGGTGATAGGATTGTCAGCGTTGGGGCAAATGCAGCCAGGTAAGTTGGGGTTAAATGCAGCCACTTTGAGAGGTTAGTTTACGCCAGCGGCGAAGATTGCTTTCGCCGAGGGCGTAATGAACCAAATCAAAGTGAGCATCCAACAATCGATCA
>CAIQQB010000192.1 GCA_903873805.1 uncultured Opitutia bacterium
AACCGGGCAGGACTGATCGAGCGAAGAGCCGAAGGGGCTCACTGAAGCTGGACCCCGGGGATCGTTCCCGAGGTCAGTGAGTGTGACGTGATTCCGCCGATTCGAGCCACTTGAACCATCCAGACCGACTCTGAGGGTGGCTCGAAAAGGTGGATCCGCTCAATCCCGATCCCGCCAACCCATGCTGCCGGGCGCTCCTGGAGCAAAAGCTTTCGCTGGAGCAATTCGCCGAGTTGGAGACGATGCGTGACGAGGCCACCCGCTACCTCGCCGGCAAGCCGCGTTCCGCCTTCCGCTTTGTCGGGATCATGGAGCGCTACGCCGAATCGCTGGACGTGTTCGGGGCGCTCCTCGGCGTTTCCGTTCCGGCCGAGCCGCCGCGCGAGAACATGAATCCCCACCGGAACGCGGAGCGTTACGCCCTTTCAACCCAGACGTATGAGCACATCCGTTCGCTCAATCTGCGGGACCTGATGCTCTACGATGCGGCTGCCGCCAACCTTTCCGGGAATGTGCGCCAGGCCCGTGTCCGGTAAGATTCCGCGAGTGGACGGCGGGACCGGCCTCCCTCCGGCGGGCGGTGCCAAGGCAGCGTAAAGGCCGGCTCGGCCGCAGCTGCCTTTGCTCTTGCGAAACCCGCGGGGCCGCGGACCTTCCGTGCATGGTCGTCATCCGCCGCCTGGTAGATCGCCGCCGCGCCTACACCGGGATCTTCCTGCCGGGCGAGGAACCGAAGATTTTTCCGACCAGCGACTATGAGCACGCGCGGATCCTCCAGATCTATCTGCAGGACCGCCGCTACGAGGGCATTCACAATGACTTCACCGATTCCGTTCCTCCGCGAACGCCGGACCGATGAAGTGGCGAAGTTCCCCGGAAGACCAGCCCGCAGCTTCAAGCGGGCGCAATCGTCTGGGTATAGAATTTATCGACCGCCAGCAGCTTGAGCTGGTGCACGGCCAGGCTCAGATCGGCGTACTTGGCCTTGGCGGCGTCATCCGCCAGGCCCGACTCCAACCGCTCGGAGGTGCGGTGGAATCGCTCGCCTAGTGCCCGGTGTTCGTCGGTATCGCCAAGTTCGCGCAGCAAGCGGCGGACTTTTTCCGATCGTCGGCGCGCCTGGGTGGCCAACCGCAACGCGGCGGCGAAGGTGATCCGGCCCATCTTCGCGTCTTTGAACACGCCGCACTCGAAAATGCGGCATTGCCACGGCCGATCGGCGTAGACCCGGCAGGCGCGATCCGCGCAGAGCGCCACGCAGGGCTGGGGAAAGCGGGCGACGGCCGCCTTGCCGCGCGCATGCGTGACCGGCAGCCCGAGTTGCTTTAGCTTTCGGGCGTCGTCAGTGGGTTCGAGTTTGACGAGGTCGAAAAGCGTCCCGTCGCAGCACAGCCCGCACGCGCGGCAGAGGTCTTGGCCTTGTTCCACGGCGCCAGCATTCGGGGCCCGGCGGCTCGATGGCAAGGCAGGGCTCATGTTTGGCTGAAATCACGCAGCGAAAACCTGGGCGGCCGAGATCTTCCGGTCGGCGGCAGGGATAGAACCCGCTGCTTTATCCAGTTGGTCCGCTCGGGCGACGTTGAGCGTTGGTCTTCATGTTTGTTTTCCCTGCACCGCAGTCATCGACAGCCGGGCGAGGCCGTCATTTTTGATCTGCGGCTACCGTCGCGATAAATTCGCTCACCCGGGTGTAAACCGCGAGTTTCCTAGTCGCCCGATAGTCGCCGACGATTTCCTCTACGTCAGCGACCATCCGCGGCCCCTCATCTTCCTCGTCACGAAACAACGCGGCCATCTTGCCCAGCGACTCGCGCACCAATTCGTCACCTTGGAATCGCTTGAATTCGGTAACGATGGCGGGAATCCCGTCGGGATACTGCTCCAAGCCGTAATGAATGTCGTAAGCATCTTTCGGCCGGCGAGGTGATCGATCATGCAACGCGATTCCCTTCATGGTAAGGAACGCCGCGATGCCTGCGACTCGAACTGAAACGTAGCCGGCCGCGCCAATCGCAAGAACGGCGTTATCGCGGAACGCGATGTCGACGCCGTGCACCAGCTGAAGCGATGGCTCGGAGTCGTCGAGAAATTCTTGGTGCTGCTGGGTGCTCGTCAGCAATCTAGGGTATATTTCAATGAACGTTGAAAAGGTTCCTATTTTGAAATTCCGTGACTATGGGCTCTAATCCTTTGCGGATCGGTGGGTTGCAATTCTCCCAAGACCACGACGCTGCTCAGAGCTTCAGGGGACGGGCGTAGCCCGTGAGCTCGAGGTAGCCGGAGCCGATCTCCCCGCCATCCGCAGCGCGGATCCGGCACGCACCCTCCCAGTAAGGAATGCCGCCCAGGCTGCCGGAGAGCTCCTGGTTCTTGGCCAGCGGTTCGATCGTGAGGCTCACGGCCGCTTGCGTGGCGGGATCGGTGGTCGTCAGCCGGACACGCGAGGGATAGTCCGCTCCGGTGGCGGGGCTCTGCCAACGGTCGACCACCTCCCAGGTGAAGGGCTCGCGCCGCGTCCGGCCGGCGGCGTCCACCCAGGTCAGCGCCGAGGCGGGATCCATCGTGCCGTCGGCGCGCCGCAACCGGTAGAGCATGATCTCCCGGCCGTCACGCAGTTGGAGCCCGACCCAGTCCCAGCCGACCTGGTCGGCGCCGAGCTGGCTGCTGCTGATCTCGTGGTCCATCCACGCCTCGCCGGTCACAGGCATCGTCCGGTCGCCCACGCTCAGCTCGCCCGCGGCCCGCAGCCGGGAAAAGGTCAGGTAGTAGCTCGCCGCCGAGGCGGCCGCGCCCTTGCGCGAGACGCCGTTCTCGCCGAAGACGACGAGCGGCTTCAGCGGCACGAGGCTCAGGTTAAACGCTGCTTCGGCCCGCACCCCGCCGATCAGGGCCAGCCGCGGGCCGGCCGGATTGGCCAGGCGCAGGGACCAGTTGCCGTTGCGCACGTCGAGGGTCGCCGGGTCCGCCCGGGCATCCCAGCCCTCGCGATTGAGGCGCTCCTGGTAGATGAAGCGGCCCGATGCCACGTCGAGGAGCGCCATATGCGCGAGATACACCTGGCCGTCGCCAAAGGCCGCGCCGGTCGCCCCGGCCCCCGGCGCGCCGCCCTCGCGGAAGAAGGTCGCCTGAAAGCCGAAACGGCGCCCACCCTCGGCAAAGAGATGGCCGGTCACATACCACCACTCGATCCGGAAGTCCGGATGGCTGCCATGGTCCCGCGGAAAGGCAAAGTGATGCCCGGGCTGGGGCACCGCAAAGTCGTCGGCCGTGGCGGGGACCTGGCCGCCGAGCGGGGCCGCAAAGCCGCAGCCGCCGGCCAGGATGAGGGAAAGGATGCGTCTCATGCGGCGCTGCCTCATTCCTCGCGGTCGGCCGGCAGGTCGGCGCCCCAGCGTCCGACGAGGTAGCTCACGCCGCCGCCGGTGGCGACGACCATGCCGCCCAGGGCGCTGAGTTGTCCCCACGGCAGGGCGAAGCCGAGCGTCCAGCCGAACGACTGCTTGTTGATGACGTGGATCAGCAGCCAGCCCAGGCCGAGGCTCAGCGCCAGCCCGCCCGCCACCGCGCTCACGGCGATGGACATTCCCTCCAGGGCCGTGGCCCGAGCGATCTGCGCCCGGTCGAAGCCGAGCGTCCGCAGGACGGTGAGCTCGTCGCGCCGATCGAGCAGCACGCTGGAAAGCGTCAGCGCGAGGCCGATCACCGCGACCACCACGCCGATCACCTCCAGGGCGTAGGTGATCGAGAACGTCTGCCGGAAGATGCGGAGGATCTCGGTGCGGAGCGCGGCATTGGTGAAGACGGTGAGGCCGGGATAGGCCGCGAGCAGGCGCGCGCGGAGGTCCTCGGCGTCGGCGCCGGGCGCCAGGAAAAGCGAGACGTTGGCGGCGTCATCGTCGCCGAACCATTCCACCAGGTGGCTGCGCTCCACCAGCAGCGAGCCCCGCTCGTTGCCGTAGTCCGCGTAGACGCCCGCCACGGTCAGGGTCCGCCATCCCGCCGGCGTGGGCACGGCCACGGTGTCGCCGCGCCGCTTGCGGAAGCGCTCGCCGAAGCTCTCGCTCGCCAGCGCAAGCCCCGCGTTGCGCGTAGCGTCGTAGATCGCGTCGTCCCGCGGGGGCTGCACCCACGGCAGCGAGGAGCGGGCGCGGACCAAGCGCAGGTCGGTGCCGGTCAGCAGCGTGGGGATCCCCTCCAGCTCGATGGGAAAGGCCGACAGCACGCCCGCCGCGGCCACGCCCGGCTGCTTCGTCACCGCCCGCCAGGTGGCGGGCGAGATCCGGTTCTGCGACGAGGCGCTCTGCGCGCCGCTGCTGGAGATGTAGAGATCCGCCTGGAGCGAGCGCTGCACCCAGCCCCGCACGGTCGCCTCGAAGCTGGCCACGAGGATCGCCATGCCGGCGGTCATGCCCACGGCGCAAAGCAGCGCCGCCACCGCGAGGCGGTGCCGGCCGGAGGGGGCGCCCAGGTGGCTGACCGCGACCCGGGCCGGCGCGGAATCGGCCCACCACCGCCGGGCGACCCGCGCGATCGCCGGCAGCAGGAATCCGGCGAGGATCCCGCCGCCAAAGATCCACAGCAGGGCCGCGAGATAGCCGGCCAAGGGAAAGCGCACGCCGGCGCCAACCCGCAGGGGTGGCAGCTGCGCGCACACCCATCCCGCGGCCAACAGGACCGCGCCCAGCCATGCCTGCCGCAGCAGCACCGGCCCGGC
>CAIQQB010000193.1 GCA_903873805.1 uncultured Opitutia bacterium
AGCGCAAATCCCGCGGCTTCCGCTCCATCCGCAACTTCCGCGCGATCATCTTCCTGCTCGCGGGCAATCTTCATTTTGAACTGCCAGATCCATTCCCGGGGTCGGCACTAAACCCACAGTAAATGACATTGTGCCAAAAGGACTGGGACGATCGAGCCGCAGAATCTGAAACATCTAAAGATGATTCCTTTAATGAACGAGGACGGAACCGATATCAAGAGTCAGATTGAGAACAAAGAATGTGCAGTCGGAGTTCGGGAAATACTGGCGGACGGCTGCGGCAGGAAATTCGACCGCTAACCGCGGGCTTTACGCGGGTGAGCCCGCGTGCATACTCGCCGGGGCATGAGCGACGAGCCCGACCCCCCGCGCAAGTTCTACCGCCTCAAACGGGCGGAGATCGAGGCGGTCAATCCACCCACCCTCGGTCAGGCTCCCGTGGTGCGGCCCGGTCCCGATCCGGGCATCACGAGCGTGCACCCCGGGACCATCGATGTGCGCGAACTTTACCGCCATGCCACGGCCACCGATGCGACCGCGGCCGCGGCGGGGCGGCCCTCGGTCCGCAAGGGCGATGTCCACGACCATCTGCGGCTGAATTACGACCGGGAAAAAGCCGTGGGCGGTTTTGACGTCGCACCCGGGGGCGTGGACCCACGCAAGTTTCGGCTGCGCCGCTTTTGCCTCAACCTCGCCCTCGTGAATCTCCCCCTCGGCCTCCTCGCTTGGAAAGTGGGGCCGCAAAACGCCATCATGTTTGTGTGCCTCATCGCCGGCATCGGTTGCATCACGGCCTGGCTGATCTGGGATGCTTTTTTCCTCAACACCGACTGAGGCCGGGCGCTGGCGCCATGCGGCGGGGCCCAGAGAAGCACCGAGCGTGCTTGCCCCCTTGACGGCAACAGCCCTGCGCTTGACTCCGGCTCAGGCAATCTCCCGGTCCTGAAGTTCGATCCAGGCGTCCGAACACAGCGACAGCGGAACGCCTTCGAGTTCGCACCACTCCTGCAGCTCGTTCACGACTTCCCGCCACTGTTGATGCAGATGGGGCGGAAAGGTCCCGATCCATCTCGCTTCATCCGGAAAATAAACGTGCCGGTCATCCATCGTAATCTCGACGGCAAAGGTGGTCCAGGGGGTGCGACAGAGCAGGTGTTCCTGCCAGTCGGGTTCAAAGCTGAAGGAGGAGGACATCGGCTTGGTATTCGTAATGCTAATACAATGAATCCGGCGGCAGCAGGGCGGACCGGGATCGCCCATTCCGGGATGCAGTCATTGCCAGACGCTTGGGGTGGGTGGGGTTATGGACTTGGCTGAGGGCCGGCCAAAGGGGTGTCCGTTGCGGCAAGCTCAACTTTGCCTCCCAGGCAAGTCGAGCAAATTAATGGCACTAACGCGGAATTTCTTCGCCGATGGAACTTAAGTGCGAGTTGTTTGGCCCTTTTCCGGATCTGCCGGGCCGCGGATAGAATCGGAGGGCAGTCGGATTTGCACGCGTGGAGAGCCGGGATGCGTGGTCTGGTAAATTAGTATCACTAATATAATGTTACAGACATGCTTATACTTCTTCAAGTAGCAGAAACACAGATTGATGACGTCTGATCTACTTGCTTAATAACGTCCATGATGGATCAATCTCCCGGCCTTGAAGGGGCCCATGGTACCAGAGTCCAAACTCACTGGATGCGGCAGCATCGCGGTGTTTGCCGTGGGGCGATGATTCAGCCGTGACGGGGCGGGGGATCCATGATCGATCCGTCGGCCTGGGCGGGAGCTCGGAACCGGTTTGCCGGATGATCGGGATGATCGCGGACATTGGGCCGACCCACCGGGCGGATCGCGAATCGCGCAGGAAAAGGTTGCAGCCATGAAAGCGAAATTGATCCGGCGGATCGCCTGGAGAATCGGAGTGTTGAGCGTCATCCTCGTTGGCCTGCAACTGAGTGCGCAGGACGGGAATGATGATCGGAATAACGGTTCGGTCCCGGTGCATATCACACTGCTGGCCGGCGACGGACAGATGGATGCGCCAAACGTGCTGCTCGGCACACCCCTGGAAGTCTTGGTGACGGATGCCGCGGGCGCTGCCGTGGCTGGTTACCCGGTGAACTTTCAGGTCGGGTCGGGAGGCGGCCTGCTGGCGGATGGCGGCGATGAGGAGGGCATCGGGACCGCAAAGGAGATGACAGTCTGCACCGGAGCAACGGGGCGGGCCGCGGTTTTTCTCCAGCTGGGTGACAGCGCCCCCGGCACCCTGAACCTGGTGCAGGCCGGGGTCGCGGGTGGCGTGGTCAGCTTTCATTGTTACACCGCGGGCCTCCTCTCAGTGGTGTCCGGCGACGCCCAAGTGGGGAAGAGCGGTGCCTGGACGTCTTTGCCGCTGCGGGTGCGGATGGACGATGCCCTGGGGCATCCCATGCCCGCGGGGCTGCCCGTTTATTTTCGGGTCTATGCCGGAGGCGGGGAGTTGGGAAGGACGCCTGCCGGGAAAGGGGTGGGTTTCTGGCCCGTCTACGCCGCCCTTGATGCGACTGGCGGTGCGCAACTTTATCTCAAGCTCGCGGGTTCCGCCTTCGCCGACAATGCCGTGTGGATCTCCGCGGGAACGCCGGAGGGTGATGGGATCAGCATGCACGGCTACGTTTCCGGAAACCTGTCGATCTCGGGGGGCGATGCGCAGGTGGGTTCGGCCAATCTCTGGCTGCCGCAACCGCTGCAGGTCAGCCTGGTCGATCAGGCGGGAAGGCCCGTGAGCGGACAGTGCGTGGTCTTCCGGCCGGTGGCGGACAGCGGCACGTTGGCGGATTCCCTGCCGGGCGGCGGTTCGGACGACAGCCTGTTTGTCGTGACCGATTCCGCCGGCGTGGCCGGCGCCTATTTTCGACCGGCGGCTGGTGCGGGGACGCAGGCGGCGGTTACTGCCACCGTCAATTCGGGCGCTCCCTTCTGGGCGGAGGAACGGGTGTTCAACATCAGCTTTTCGTGCCCGTGTCCGCCGGTCGTGGATATTGACAACAACGGGCTGCCCGATTGGTGGGAACAGCTGCATTTTGGTGGGCTCGGACAGCCCGGCGGAGGTCCGGCGGAGGATCCGGATCATGACGGCGTGACCAATCTCGCCGAATACCGGCGGGGCACGGATCCGAACGACTATTACAACGGGAGCAAACCCGTTGTGACGGTCGTGGGCGGGGATCATCAGTCTGCATCGGCGGGTGCATTTGACGCGGAGCCCATCACGGTGTGGGTGCGGGATGCCGGCGGAAATTCCCTGCCGGGCGCGCCGCTCTCCTTCACCGTCACGCAGGGTGCGGGCCAGCTCGCGCTGCAAGCGGGTGAAACCGAGCTCCGGTCAGCAAAGCTTTCCATTTCGACGGATGCGTCCGGACAGGCCCGGGTGTATTTTCGGCAACCCGATGAGTTCGGCCCGGCGGGCCTAGTGACCATCGCGGCGGGAAACACCGTGGTCACGGTGACGACGACAACGTTGGATTACCGGAACTGCGCTGACCTTCTGAAAGCCGACTTTGAAACCGGGGAAGGCTATGCGGCGGGCCCGCTCGACGGGCAGGATGGCTGGCTCGTGGGTTTCGGCACCGCTGAGGTCACTCCCCAGAATCAGATTTCGGGGGAGTTTGCCGTGCAGTTGGATCCAACTCTCTCCGACCCGCCGTTCATCCAGCACGACATTGTGACTGATCCCGCGCCGCCGGTCTGCTTCGTCGATTTTTATGCCCGGCTGGCTGCGGATGCCGATCCGGCGGCCACCAGTTCCTTCGGGACCGACAGCGCGTGGGTGAATCTTCAGATCAAGGACGGGCACGGCGAGGTCTTTGCCAGGGATGGCGACTGGGGCATCGGATCCTGGCGCGATACCGGCGTCAGCTTCCCGCTGGATGGGGGTCTGGCGATGACCACCTGGGCTCGATTCACCCTCCGCATGGACTACGCGAGCCGCACGTGGGACCTTTATGTCGACGGCCGGATGGTTCTGGCCGAATTGAAATTCAACGATCCCTACACGGATCGGCTCTTCGGATTCTGGTTTTGCGGGAACGCGCAGCAGGCGACCTGGCTCGACTTCTTCCACGCCGGCCATGAGAACCCCCTCTTTGTCGATGCCGACTGCGATGGCATGGAGGATGCCTGGGAGCTGGCGCATGGGCTCGACCCCGGGATTGACGACCGCGTCCGTGATTTGGACGGGGACCAGCTCGACAATGTCCAAGAGTATGTGGCCGGCACGGCACCGGACAACGCGGATACCGATGGCGACGGCTTGACCGACGGGTGGGAGGTGGCGCATGGCTTCAATCCCCTGGATGCGGCCGACGGACGCGCCGAGTCCGCCCACGATGGGCTGCCCGATTGGTGGAAAATCGCCAACTTCGGGACTACGGCCGTTGATCCGGACCTTGATGCCGACGGCGACGGCGTGAGCAACCTAGAGGAGTATTTGCGCGGGACGGATCCGCGGGATTTTTACAACGGCCTCACTCCCATCGTCGCCGAGCTCACCAATGGAAGCGGCTACACCGTGCGCGTCACGGGCTACAGCCGTCCCATCCCGGCCGTGTCCACTGCGGTTTCCACCGCCGTCGCGCGCCATGCCGGCGGCGCGGCGGTCGCGGCGGCGATCGGTCAGGCAGCGGCGTCAAAGAACGGCGGAGTGGAGGCCGGGGCGGTGGTGATCCGGCTGCTTGGCGCCAACGGGGCCGCGCTGGCCAACGCCCCCGTGACGTTCAGTGTGCTCGGCGGCAGCGGCGGCCTGTCCCAGGACCCGGCCGGAAATCTATCGAGCCGGCTGCTGCTGCGGACGGATGCGAACGGCACGGTGAAACTTTACGCGGCTACGCCGACGCAGTCCGGCGGAGTCCTGACCATCACCTTTGACACGGGCGATGCGGCCGGCGACCAAGGTCTCGGCGGGGATGCGCCGGCCGCAAAGTCGCCCTATGTCTTCATCGATCTTGGCGGCGAACCACTCGGCATCGCGGACAACGGCATGATCACCCTGCTTCGGGCGATCCCCGGTGACCTGCCCATGCTCGCCCGCTGGCGCAGTGGAGTGTGCTCCAACTTGGAAACACCCCCGCTCAGTCTCTTCAACTATCCCAACGACACGCGGAGCAACCTGGACTTTGCCGTCCGCCCTGATAGCCAGTGGGAGGACTTGAAGCTGAATCGAAACGGACTCATGGCGTCCCGCGCCAGCGACGGAGTTTTCAACGAGACGATCACCGGCATTGATTCGGAGGAGTTCGTCATCGTCTGGCCGGCGGCCGCGGACACCCCGGTTGCGATCAAAGGTCCCTTTATCGTCTCATCAAATATCGATGATTCCCGACAGATCGACCGCGACTCCTTCGCGTATCTGCTGGTCCTCGACAATGGTGACGGACTCTGGATCAAGCGCTACGATGAGCAGAGCGGTTATCAAACCTACCTCTATGTCAATGGCTCCGACACCCTGATGGCGTTTGCTCCGACCGATGCCAATGCGGCGCATGAAACCGTGAACGGTGGCTTCTGGGGGGAACCGGTGAATGAGGCCGGTCAGGTGCGGCTGTGCATCAACGATGTCGGCGCGATTCTGGCCGACGATGATCCGACGGGTGCCGGCTTTGGCGCGGTGCCGCTGAAGACGGATGTTTATGCGGCCAGTATCATCCAGACTTGCCGGGGCTATGCCGCACGGGCGCCATACGTGCTGGCGGGAGGCAATAAACACTATCTGCTCGGGGTCGATTCCGCCTCCCCCGTTCGTCTGAGCGGCTTTGATGAAGCGGGCAATGTCTACGGCTCGCTCAATCCAACCTATCAGTCCAATCTCCTGGTGGATCCGGGGGTGGATGTCATCTGGGTCGCAGATCCGGCGGCTTGGGGGTTGCCCGCCGACATCCCGGCCTACACACCGATTCTCTGGATGCAGCCGACCCTGCCCGGAAACGAGATATCGCGCTATGGCATCCAGCCCGGCGCGGCCCGCGTCCAATTGGGCGTGACGACGGGCGGCCGGGGTTTCGCGTTGGTCCCCGCCCAGTTGGTCGCCGATGTTGCCGATCTGGGGCGGATCAAGCCGGTGCCGGGCGGTGACTCCGACGACTCGGCCCCGGCGACTTCCTTTCCGTTCTGGCTGGCACCAAACCTCGGGAGCGCGGAGGACGAATGAACGAACCGCGGCCCGTTTCACCGCTGGCACCAAGGTCAATGAGCTTGATTTACCATTGGGGATTGCACAGACTCCCCGAATGAAATTCGGCGGGTATTTCATGCTTTGGCTGCTGGTGGCGCTCACCCTGGCCGCCGCCGAGCAGGCAAGAACGTGGACCGACACGCAGGGCCGCACGCTCACGGGTATTTTTGTTGAGGCCAACAAGCAGGAGGTCACCGTGCGCCTCGATAACGGCGGGGTGGTGCACCTCCCCCGCACCAGTCTTTCCGCCGATGACCTCGCCTATGCGGACAAGGCCGAGGCCAACCGGCCCATCGCAACCATCGTTGAGGTGAGCCGGGTCACGTTCAGCACCAACACGAGCGTGGCCAAGGGAATCCAGACGGTCGCCGACAAGATCGGCTACAACATCACCGTCACCAATCAAAGCTTGTTCAACGGGCAAGCTATGCGGGTGGACTACCGGATCTATTGGCGGCAGGGGGCGCAGGGAAAATCCATTGCTTCGCAACCGCTGTCAAAACAGAGCGGCTCGGAATCCTTCCCCAAGCTGGAGAGCCGGGGGAACAACAGTTTTCGGACCAGTATGGTCACCATTAACCGTAAGTCCCCCGCGCCCGGCAACAATGGCAAGTCGAACAACAGCTGGCCTAATGGCAGCACGGAGACGGTGGCTGACGAGATTGAGGGAATCTGGGTGAAAGTCTTTCAGGGCGAGCAGCAGGTGGGCGAATACTTGTCGGGCGAATCCCTCCGCACCGACGGTTGGTCCAACACCCCTGCGGCGGCGCCGGCCAAGGCCGGTAAGAAAAAGGCGCCCGCCGCCTCCGCCGCGAACTGATAGCTGACTGTGGACGGCGGGTGAGCCCGTTCGCCTCCCGCGTCGATTACGTGGTCAGAAAGGCGGGAACGGGTGGGGCTGTCCGCCGCCGGACCCCGGGGGCGGACCGCCACCGCCCGGGCCGCCCCGGCGCGGGCCACCGCCCGGAGGACCACTGCGGAAAAAGCTCGGGTCAGGCGTGCCCCGGAACAGGCGCGGGATGAACGGGAAATTTTCCGTGAGCACATAGTAATAGGTGCCGTCGGGAAACTCCGGCGTGACGCCGGTGCGGCCGTTGCACTCGTCGAGATCGCCCGCGCCTTTCATGTATTCATAATCCTCCACGAAGGTGCCGTCGTAACGTTCGCCGGGACCATCGGCGCTGGCCGGTCGCGCGCCGGTTTTCACGCGGTAGCTCGACACCAGTTTCTTCAACGCGCCGGCGGCCTGCTTGGGATCGGCCGGGCCCCACGGGCCGTAGATCGGAAAGCCGTCCGCCGCCCAGCCCAGCAGCACGACCTGCGGCCGGCCATGGTCGAGGCGGTCGAGCAGCGCGACGGGCACAGCGTGATAATGGTAGGCGCCGTTGGGCTGGACGTGGCCGTGGCTGGCGTCGACCCCCAGATTGATCGCGCCGGCCATCGGTTCGTATTGCCAGCCGGAGCTGCGGTCGCCGTGCCACCACTCGGCCGCGCCGGGATCGAAGACCACGCCGTTGACCGCGACGCCGAAGGGATGCATCCCGAGCCGGGTCGTCTGGGTGGCGGCCGTCGGTTTGGCCGGAACGCGGAATGAGTAGCTCTGCGCGGTCAGGCGGTTCGGGTTGTTGCGATTGGGAAACGCGCCGGTGACATGGTCGGGCAGACCGTTGGCCTGGATGAGGCGCCAGTTGCCCTCGACCCTGATGGTGACCTGGCTCGAGGGCAGAATGGTGCCCGCCGGGGTGGCCGAGGCGGCCGCGAGCAAGGGCGGCGAGAGGCTGTCGTCCCCCGGATGCGCGGAGGTGAGCGTGGCGGCGACGAGAAATCCGGCGGAGAGCGAGAGGAGTTTCATGGCGGGGAGTGGTGGGGTTGTCCGGCAGGATGCCGGCCGCGTGTAAAGCCTGTTTGAGCGTCGGACGGAAAAACGTTAAGCGGAAGTAAAGTTAGACACCGGAGGTGGAGCGCATTGACCCCAACGCGCTGGGACGGGAAAGGTATGGCATGATGATTCTGGTAGGGACGTCACTCAGTGGCGTCCGCGGACGGCTCGGAGAGCCGCCCCTACCATGCGGAAGGAGCTGAAATGTTCCCCAACGCGCTGGGACGAGTTGCGCTCAATCAGCGCATTGAGGTCAATGCGCTCCACCTCAGCCTGCTCGCTACCCACTACTCGCTACCCGCTACTGATTACGCCTCAGCCGATCACAATCACCTCGTGGTCGAGCACCGACTTCACGGCGAAGCGGGCGGTGCCGTTCTGCATGACCGGGGTGAGCTGCTCGCCGGAAACCAGCAGGCGCACGCCACCGGCCGCGACGCCGTCGGGCAGTTTCACCGAGTCATGATCGCCGGCCACGCAGCGGAGTCATGGCGTGGCTGTCATCTTGTGCCGGGCCTCCGGTGCCTTACTGTGGCGGTGTTGGGGAACGGGGCAGGCCATGATCTAAGACTTTCGTGCGCCCGCGATTGCCAAAAAGGCAATTGTGCGTAACTCGTGGCGCGGCGCGGTTCGCCGTCGCTGCTTTCAACCCCGTTCCCCATGCGCCATCCGCTTCGTCTCGTGTCCGCCATCCGCCGGTACCTGCCTCGATGGTCCGCCGCTTTGCTGGCGCTGCCGTTGATCCGGGCGGCCGAGCTTCCGCCTCCAGCCTCAGCGACTCCGGATGTCTCTGTCGCCTTGCGAGCTGCACTCGGCTGGCAAGCCAACTCCGGGGGTAATACCCGCGACTATCGGTCGGGATCCGAATATAATGTCGAAACCTCCCCGGATCGCTGGGGCGAGGCGCGCAAACTGGCTGATACCTGGTTCGGCACCGCGCCCGATTTCGACGCGAATCCCGGAGAGAACCTCTTCCGTCGTCTGGCCCGGGTGCAGGCACTCCTGCTGAACGCCACGGATCCCACCGCCCTCGCGGAATTGCGCACCGAGCGCGGGGCGCTGGCGACTCTGGCGCGGCGGCTTCGGGACATCAGCACCACCGCCACCGGCAACGCCCGCTGGCGCGCCGAAAACCTCGCGGAGGCATTGGAGCGATTGAACATTGATCTTGGCGGGTGGCTCGCTGATTCGCCGGCTGACCGGCTCGCGTTGTTCCGTGAACGCCTGGTCGCGTTGCGCCCCCCCGGCCGGGACCAGCTTGCCGTTCGGTACGGTGGCGAGGCCGCTCTTGGGCAGTTGCTCGAACAGGGCCGCGAGTACGACCGTCTGCGGGAGGAGGCGCAGGCAGCCCGTGAAGCCTTGTCGGCGCACCCCAAGGATCCGGCGGCAATCGAGGCCGCCCGCAAGGCGATGGGGGCCATCGGCCAGTTTGAGGGCTACCACTACGATGACGAACGGCTGGGACAGGTGATGAGGGATCCGGCGCTGGCGGCCGAGCTTGGTCATGCATCGGATGCGAACAACTCGGGGAGCCTGGAAGTTCCCGACCTCGTCGGATTGGCCGGGGAGGAGGAGGCCGGGCGGTTGCTCCAAGAAGCTTACAGCCTGTCAACCGCCGTTCGCCTTCGCGGTGAGGGTCCGATTCGGGCGCTGGCCCGCAAGCTGATTATCTCCGGTCAGCTGATCCCCCGCGTGGTGCCCGAAGAGTTGCTCTCGGAGTGGCCGGATGACCGGGCCGACTTTGCCGCTGCGCGGGAGTTGGTGGCGCTTTATGATGCACTCAAGGCGCGGTTTCCCGAACTGGGCAAACCGGCAGAGGGCAGCCATAAGGCGGGCGAAAGCCAGTCAGGCGGCCACTTCCGATACCTGTCCCGTACGGCCTACGCTCTGGCTGCGGTAGGCCGGGAGGCGGAGGGCGTGGCCCTGCTCAAGTTCAGCGGTGAAACCGATCCCGATTTTCCCTCACACGCCCCGGTCGAACCGCAGCTGGCGCAGCTGGCTTGGGACTTCTTGGTTAAAGTCTGCGACTCCGCGCCCGATGGCTCGGACTGGAGCACTTTGGAGTCGCTCGCCCCGGCGGCCGGCCGGGCGCAGGAGCTGATCGCACTGGCCAAGGCTCGCGTCGTGGCCGCGCCCGCCGGTTCGCCCGAAGCCCTCCGCTGGCAGCTGCGGGCGGGCGATGCCTTGCTCGCGGCCGGCGACTCGGATGCGGCGCTGGCGGTGCTGCTGCCGGTGTTTGACGCCGGCCTCCCGGCTGGCGACCGGAACCTGTTGGACGCCTGGGCCGCTTCGGCCAGCCGCCTGCTCAGCCTGGCCCGGGTTCTGCCGAAGCCGGAACTCGACGCCCACCTTCATGAGAAACTGGGCGCGGCTTTCAATGATCCCCGCAGTCTACTTTGGTCCCAGAGCAACGGGCTGTTTGCCCGCTACGCGGAGCAGGAGCTGAAGGCTGGCCGGTTCGCCGCGCTTGAGGCCAAGCTGCGCGCGCGCCTGGCGGTTCACAAAACCGGTCCTTCGCTGCTGGACGCGGGCAACTCCGACTCCGAGTCGGAAGACTATGGCAGTCGACCGGATACCTGCAGCGCCTGGCTGGCGGATCTATTGGTCCGCCAAGGCCGGTTTCAGGAGGCGTTGCAATGGCTGGCCGAATCGCCGCATTGGAATGAGTCCGACTTGGCGGCCGCGCTGGATCTGGGCCATGACGGTGAATTCCGTCCGCTGGCTTTGGTGGCGGCTGAGGCGCTGCACGGCACCGGCCGGGACGCCGAGGCGGGCACCGTGCTCGAGACCTGGCTCCGGCGGGACTCCAGCCTGGATTCGGCCTATGCGCTTTACACGGCGATTCGGGGACAGAACGCGCTGCCGTTTCTGGAGCAGCTGCATGAGCGTGACCATTTTCAAAACCGTCCGCTGATCTGGAAGGCGAGCCTTCAGCTGGCCGCCGGCCGGGTCGCCGAGGCCGAAGCTTCAGTTCGTCTGGCGATTGCCACCGATCCTTCCGACGGCAACCAGCCGCACGGGGACCGGATGCGCGGGTATGCGGTCGCCGCCGAAATTGCCAAACGCCAGGGCGACACCGTGCAGGCTGAGTTCTTCACCCGCATCGTCACCGCCATCCGCCAAGCCGAGGCAGCGGATGATCTGGAGTGGGCCGGTCTTACCAGCCGGGCGATTGCGGAATATCAGTCTGCGCTCACCACGTTTGCTGACGCTTATTGCATCCAGTCCCGCCTCGGTCGCGAACTCGCGGGCATCGGCCGGACGGAGGAAGCCGCTGAACATTTCCGGCGTGCCTACGAGCTGATGCCGGACAGCTTCGGCCGGGTGGAGAGCCACTGCTTCGGCTGCGAAAGTGCGTTTGCGGGCCTGGAACGCCAGCAGATCGCCGAGGGCGTCTTCACCAAGCTGATGGCGAAGCCGCCCGTGAAGCCGCAGGCCTACTATCTCATGGGCTATCTGCGCGAAGAGCAGGGCCGCTGGGACGATGCCGCCGGTTATTTCACCCAGGCGGTCGAGGCTGATCCGGATTATCTCAATGCTTGGGGCCACCTCGCCGATGCCCTGCCGCACACCTCCCGCCCTCGGGCCGAACTCGACCGCGTGGCCTTCCGGCGCCTTGCACTGGATCCATTTCTCCAACATGGCACGGTCGCGCTCAATGAAGTCCGGGACTTGCGCGGTCTGTGGCAGGCGGCCGCCGCAAACATGCCGATCGGGGTTACCGATCAGCCCGTGAAACTGCTCCCGCTCGGAGACAAAGCGCCGCCGCACAAATCCCGTAACGATTCCTCCGGGGATGACAGCGCCGACCGAAAATCACCGGCCGGATTGCTTGCCAGCCATTCTGCCATGTCGGCTGTCGTCACGGCGCTTGATCGGGTGGCCTCGTCGATTCAGCGGTAGTAGCGGGCGACAGCTCCCATTGGGCGCGCTCCACCTCCGCCTGCTCGCTACCCGCTACTCACTCCTTCCACCGCCTCAGCCGATCACGATCACCTCGTGGTCGAGCACCGACTTCACGTCGAAGCGCGCGGTGCCGTTCTGCACGACCGGAGTGATCTGCTCGCCGGAGACCAGCAGGCGCACGCCGCCGGCCGTGACGCCGTCGGGCAGTTGCACCGCGACATGCAGCGGGCCGACGGGGATCAGCTCCTCCACCGGCGCGCGCCAGGTGCCGGCATTCGTGAGGTTCACCAGATGCAGGACCAGCCGGCCGGGCTGGCGGTAGAGATGGCAGTCGATCAGGCCCGGGCCCGTGACTGTCAGCGGCAGTTCGCCCTTCGCCGTCCAGCGCACGAGGTTCGCGAGCAGGGTGGCGTGGTCGGGGAGATTGTCGCGGGCGTAGCGGCGGTCGAGGTCGGCCGGGAGCCAGGCCACGCGGCCGCCGCCCGCCGGCTCGTTGAGGACAAGGCCGGGGATGTCGGATTTCGGCTCGCGCATCCACGAGAGCTCCGGCGGTGAAACCGGGAACGACGGGATGAACGTCAGCAGCACCTGCGCACCGGGATCGAGCCGGACGGGTGCAAGCGTGCCGCCGAACGCGAGGATGTCGGTCTCGTCGAAGCCGCCCAGCACGGGATGGCGGGTGCCGGTGGCCGGCGTTTCGGTGGCGGCGTGGGGTCCGTCCACGCGCGCGCCGAGCGCGGGCGTGAGGCGCAGGTAGGTATGGTCGGTCTCGGTGGCCCAGCGCCGACGCGTGGCCTCGGTGCGCCAGCCGTGTTCGGCCGGGAGGTGGACGCCGAGCAGGTCGGCGAGCGCGAAGTCCGGCCGCGGATCGCCCCATTCGTCGCACAGGCTGCTCTGGCCGGTCGCGACGAGGCCGCCGCCGGCGGCGACGAAGCGCCGGAGGCCGGCGACCTGCGCATCGGAGAGCGCGGCGAGGTTGGGCAGGATGAGCGTGCGGAATTGCGCGGCGTCGCGTTCGACGTGATCGATGTGCACCGGCAGGTACGGAATGCGGGCGCGGACGAGCGCCTGCATGATCCCGCGGGCCGGCAGGTCCACGAGCAGTTCGGGTTCGTCGCGGCCGAAGAAATCGGTGTGGCGCTGCGACCAGACGACGCCGACGGTCGCGACTGGGGTGCGGTTGACGAGAAACTCCTCATGGGCGCGGTGCCACTGGAGCACGGGGCCGGCGGTCTCGAACGCGCGGCGGTCCTCCTGCCAGGCGCCGACATGGTGCCACCACGGCTGGATGCCGCCGGCGAAGCCCTCGAGCATCCACAGGCGCGCCTCGGGCTCGGGCTTGGCGGTGAGGCGGAACGTGGGGCTGGTCGTCTGGTACATCGCCATGCTCTCGGGCATGACCTTGTCCCAGCCGAGCAGGCCGTGGACGAGCTTGCCGACGTCGCCGTTGCGCTGGAAGCCGCTCTCGTTGGTACGCCGCTGGTCGTCGAGCATGACGAGTTCGGTGCGGGCGCAGATCTCTTTGAAGTCGCGGAACTGCTGCGCCTGGCCGGTGACGGAGCCACCGTTCATGCCGACCCAGAGGCACGCAGGCCCGCCCGCGTCACGCGCGATGCGGTTGTTGGCGTCCCAGATTTCAAGGCGGCGGGCGTAGTTCCACTGGATCCACGCGCGGTAAACGGGATCGTTCCAGTTGCGGGTGCGCGGGATGTCGGCGCCGGCCTGCGCGCGGAACTTGCGCTGGCAGTTTTCGCAAAAGCAGATGTTGGTGCGTTCCAGTCCGCTCCAGCTGTTGTCGGTGAACCCCTCCGGGTGGTAGCGCGTGGCGATTTCGCGGAGGATGGCCGGGAGGTGCTCGTCGTAGTAGGGGCTGTTGACGCAGGATACGTAGAGCTCGCGGTTGCGATAGGGTCGGCCGTTGGCGTCGAGGGTGAACCAGTCGGGGTGGGCGCGGTACAGATCCTCGTGGGCGGTGCTGGAGTCCATGCGGGCGAAGACGGCGATCCCGTCCTCATGGGCGGCGCGGCAGACGTCGCCGAACAGGTCGCGGTCGCCGAGAAACTCCGCGCGCTGGTGCAGGGGCACGGCGGTCGGGTAGTAGGCGACGATGCCGCCGGCGTTGACGACGACGCCCTGCACGGCGGTGCGTTTCCAGTAGGCGCGCCACCACGGGAGGTCGTAACGGGTGGGATCGATCTCGGTGATGTTGGTCTGGCCCCAGCGCAGCGTGCGGCGGACCCACGGTACCGCGGC
>CAIQQB010000194.1 GCA_903873805.1 uncultured Opitutia bacterium
CCGGGCTTCGCTTCGCTCCGCCCAGCTCGGGGTCCTGCCACCGTCCCTCCTCCGCAACAACTCCAACAGGGGGTGGGTCAGTTCTAAACGAGCGTTAGTGGGTCAGTTTTACGCGAGCGTTGATAACACATCACCCGCCGCGGCGAAAACCGCTGCGTCACGCGCGTCAGCGCCATCTCGCACCCGACGATGAGTACACCGTTCCAGCCGATGAGCATCCCGAAGACCTGCTCCGGCGTGGGCCGCCAGCCGCCCCACTCGAGCACCAGACCGCGGTCAGCGACTTCGAGTGAATAGGTCGAGGTGGACTGAAGCATGATCAATGCGGCGCAAAACTGCGCCGCCAGGAGCGCCCAGAATCGGCCGTCGCGCCGCAGCCGCACCCAGGCCTCGCTCCACCGGGCCTGCTGCCGGTTGTGTCGCAGCCCTTGCGGTAGCAGCCAGAACGCGAGGAGGCCGTAGGCGGCCGTGGTCAGCGCGTCGCCTGCAAACAGCCAGAAAGCCGAGTGGTTCACCAGAAATCCGCCCGTGGCCGTGCCGCAGGCGAAACCGGCGTTGATCGCCAGCCGCAGGGCCGCATAGGCGCGCAGCCGCAGGTGTTCGGGCACGAGGTCGGCCACCAGCGCGCTGCCCGCCGGCTGGAAGAAGCCGCCCATGAAACCCGCCAGCCCTGCACAACCCATGATCTCCGGCAGCGTCCGGGCCCAGTAGAGCAGGAAGACAAAAACCGCGTTGGCGCAGGTCCCCAGCACGATCGCCCGGCGCCGGCCAAAGCGGTCGGCAAACCAGCCGCCGGCCAGCGCGGCGCCGAGTCCGCCGCAGCCGAACGCGCCCACCGCCAGCCCGATTTCCCCGTAGGCGAAGCCGCGCCGGTGCAGGATGATGGTGAGAAAGGGATACACGAAGGTCCCAAACCGGTTGATGAACATGCCGGCACAGAGCACCCAGAACGGGCGCGGCAGCGCCCGCAGCTCGGCGGAAAGTGACTGGGTTGGCGGCATGGCGGTCGGTGATGGCCGTCCCCGGAAAACAAAAAACCCCGCTCACCGGATGGTAAGCAGGGTCAGTGGCCGGAAACGAAAAAATCAGGAATCAGGCACTGCCCTGCCGGTGCGTGGCGCGGTTGCTGGAACCGATGACCGCAAACGCCCATGCCGCCTTGAGCTCAAGGCGGGCGGTCATTTTGCGGGTGGTGTAAACGGGCAGCATGGCGGGCGTGGTGCGGGCGGTATGTCCGCCGGAGGCCGGGCAAATGTCAAACCGGAAGCGTCACACCTCGCCCGGCGGACTCGGCGCAGCGTGAACGGCGGGCACAAAAAAACCCGCCGGGAGACGGCGGGTTGGTCAAAGCAGGAATGGCAGCCAGCGCTCAGCTGGTCGCGGCGACGCCTGCGGGAGCGGCGGCGGCCGGCGTGGCGGCCCCGTGCTGCTCGAAGCGGCGCTCCTTGACGGCCATGGCGGCCTTGCCGGTGCGCTTGCGCAGGTAATAGAGGCGGGCCTTCATCGGCTCGGACTCGCGCTCGATCTCGATCTTCTCGATGTTCGGCGAGTTGACGGGAAACACGCGCTCGACGCCCTCGCCGTAGCTGATGCGGCGGACCGTGAAATTCTCATGGATGCCGTGACCCTTGAGGGCGATGACGACGCCGGCGAAAATCTGCAGCCGTTCCTTGTCGCCCTCGCGGACCTTGGTGTGGACGCGCACCCCATCGCCGACCTTGAAGGGCGGGAGGCCGGTTTTGACTTGCGAGGCGGTGATTTGGTTAATGATGGGATTCATGGCGGTGTTTCTCGAATAAATCTGGGCGGACCTGGCGGGTTTTCTCGCTACGCTGCGTCTGCCGCCACTGCTCGATGTCGCCGTGGTGGCCCGAAAGGAGGACTTCCGGCACGGACATACCTCGAAATTCGGCGGGACGCGTGTATTGAGGAAAGTCGAGCAGCCTGCCGGTAAAACTTTCGTGCGTCAACGACTTTTCTTCACCCAGCACGCCGGGGATGAACCGGGCCAGGGCGTCGATCACCACCGCAGCCGGCAGGGTGCCGTTGGTGAGCACGTAGTCCCCGATGCTGATTTCCTGGTCGATGACGCGGTCGCGGATGCGCTGGTCGATCCCCTCATAATGTCCGCTCAGGAGGATCAGGTGCGACTGCTGCGAGAGCTCGCGCGCCAGGGGCTCGGAAAACGGCACGCCGTCGGGCGTCAGGTAGATGCGCCGGCAACCGGGGGTCTGGAGCTGCTCGATGGCGGCGAAAACCGGCTCCGGTTTCAGCACCATTCCGGCACCGCCGCCGAAGGGACGGTCATCGGACGTGCGGTGCTTGTCGGTCGTCCAGGCCCGCAGGTCGTGGGCCTTGGCGGTGAGGAGGCCGTTTTCCAGCGCCTTGCCGAGGATACTCTCGTGCAAAAAGCCATCGAGCATCCGCGGAAACAGCGTGAGGATGTCGATGTGCAGCGGCATGGCGGAGAAGGGGAAGGGTCGGCGGCAGCCCGTGGGTCGGAAATGAAAAAGCCCCGGAGCGGGTCCGAGGCTCGGTCAGGTGGAAGGGCGGCCGGCGCCCCGAAGGGGCTCCCGGGCGGCGCAATCAGGCCGCGGGTGCGGCGGCGGCGGGCGCGGCCGCGGCGGACTTGCGGGCCTTCTTGATCAGGGAAAGGGCGGTGTCGGTCGGCAGGGCGCCCTTGCTGGCCCAGTAGTCGGCGCGGGCGACGTCCAAGGTCAGCCCGTTGCTCTTGGCGCGGGGATTGTAGGTGCCGAGGCGTTCGACCGGCGCGCCATCCCGGCGGGAACGGCATTCGGCGACCACCACGTGATAGATGGGGTTGTGGGTCGAGCCGATGCGAGTGAGGCGGATTTTGAGTGCCATGGAATGGTTTTGCGGACGGTTGTGCGGTTGGAAAAACCGTAAAATGCACCGGATGGCGGAAGCCCTGTCAAGCCGCCATTTCATCCCCCCCGGGGCCGGCGACAAAGCCTTGACCCCTCCCCCCACCCCGGTGAACGTCAGCCCTTATGCTCAAAGCCGGCATCGTCGGTCTGCCCAATGTGGGCAAATCCACCCTCTTCAACGCCCTCACCCGCTCCCGCAAGGCGGAGGCGGCCAACTATCCGTTCTGCACCATCGACCCCAACGTCGGCGTGGTCATCGTGCCCGACGAGCGCGCCTACGTCCTCCAGAAGATCGCCAAGACCAACGTGGTCGTCCCTGCCGCCATCGAATTCGTCGACATCGCCGGCCTGGTCGCCGGCGCCAGCAAGGGCGAGGGCCTCGGCAACCAGTTCCTCGCCAACATCCGCGAGGTGGACGCCATCGTGCAGGTCGTCCGCTGCTTTGAGGACACCGACATCATCCACACCATGGGCGGCATCGACCCGGTGCGCGACATCGAGGTGATCACGACCGAGCTGGTCCTCGCCGACCTGGAGGCCGTCGCCAAACGCGCCGACAAAACCCAGAAGAAGGCCAAGTCGGGCGACAAGGAGGCCATCATCGAGATGGCGCTGCTCGACAAGCTCGCCCCCCACCTCAACTCCGGTAAGACCGCCAACACCCTCCCCGCCACGCCCGAGGAAGTCGCGCTGATGAAGCTGTTCCAGCTCCTCACCGCCAAGCCCGTGCTGTTTGCCTGCAATGTCGCCGAGAGCGACCTCGCCACCGCCGAGCAAAACCCGTTTGTCCAGAAGGTCGCGGAGTTCGTCCGCACGCATCACGATGCCGCCTATGTGCCCATCAGCGCCAAGATCGAGTCGGAGCTGATCGATCTCCCGCCGGAGGAGGCGAAGGCATTCCTGAAGGATCTCGGCGTCGACGACTCCGGCGTCTCCGCCCTCATCAAGGGCACCTACGGGCTGCTCGGCCTGATGACCTATTTCACCGCCGGCGAAAAGGAAGTCCGCGCCTGGACGATCAAGAAGGGCTGGAAGGCCCCGCAGGCCGCCGGCGTGATCCACACCGATTTTGAGAAGGGCTTCATCAAGGCCGAGATCGTCTCTTACGCCGACCTGACGAAACTCGGCAGCGTCGCCGCCGCACGCGAAGCGGGCAAGTACCGCCTCGAGGGCAAGGAATACGTCTTCGCCGATGGCGACGTCGCGCTGTTCCGGTTCAACAACTGATCACTGGATCGGCACGAATTCCTGCTTGCCGTCGCCATCCACAATGATGACGCCGATCGGCTTGCCACTGCCGTCGTAGACCAGCTTGCCGTTCTTGCCCGGAGCCACCGGTACCTGCGGCGCGGCGGCGGGAGCGGGAGTCGGCTGGGCCGGCTGGCTGCTGGCGTAAACGGCCGGTGGTGGCGAGGTGGGTTCGGGCATCACGACGACCTGCTGCACCGGCGGCACGACCACGCACTCGTTCAGCACCATGCCGTTGGGTGAGGACTGATAGGCGACGACCGCGCCCGGCGGCATGCGCCGGACCAGCACCACCGGACCATGCGGCGTGTTGGTCACCAGCGCCACGTCCTGCGGCAGGGCCTGGGCCACGAAATAGCCCGGTGGCACGGAGGATACCACTGCGACCGTCGGATCGACCGCATAGACCGTCGTGCGCAGCGGCAGACCCAGCATGGTCGCAACCTCGACGTCCGCAATGTCACCCAGCCCCCAGGCAAAGGCATTCACCGAGGGCCGGAGCAGATACTCCAGGAACGATTCGCGGCTGCCGATATGCCGACCGACCGGCCCCTCGCGCACAAAGGCAAACTCCTCGCGGCGCGGTCCCGCGAGGAATCGCGGCGCCGCATGGGGGTTTTCGATGACGACACGCACATCGCGCCGGGGTCCGGGAACGTCCGGCCGGCCATTGGGTCCGGGCGGATAGAAGGACGGAGGCTGGGCCAGAGCGGCGACCGCAAGGCCACCAGCGAGCAGCATCGCCGCGGCGACACGAAGGGAGTTGGAATGGGGCGGGTGCAGGCCGCCAGCGGGAAGAAACGGGGAGATTTGCATGGGGGAAAAGCGTGCGTTTGGGAGGATGAAAAGACAAGCGAGACACACCGGCGCGAGCCGGATACCGGCCCGCAGCAGGCGACAAATCTAGGGACCGCTCCGACGGCTGGAGGTTCCCCGCCGGGAGAGCCACCACGCATAAGCTGCTAGACGTGAGCGCACTGCCGACCGGGAACAATGTTGCCACCGCTCGTCACTGTCGGAAGAACCTATCGCGCGTCCTTACACCACCGTGCCGGCCGGAATCGTCGCGCCCTTCGGCACGACGAGCACGCCGTCGCGGATGATCACGGAGCCGTTGGCATAGGAGCCGTCGGTCTTGCCGTCGGGCGACAGCGCACAACTGTCGCCGATGCGGGCGTTCTTGTCGATGATCGCACGGCGGATGCGGCAGTGCTTACCCAGTCCGAGATGGGGGCGTCCGCGCGAGGTGTTGGTGCCGAGCTGCACATCAGTCTCGTAATAATCGGAGCCCATCACAATCACGTCCTCCAAGTCGCAGCCCTCGTCCACGAAGGACCGGATGCCGAAGACGCAGTGCTTGATGGTCGAGTCGGCGAGGATGGAGCCGTCGCCGATGACCGCATGGTCGATGCGGCAGTGGTTGAGCTTCGAGGCCGGCAGGTACCGGTCCTGGGTGTAGATCGGCGCGGACGGATCGAAAAAGTTGAACGGGGGCAGCGGCTGCGCGAGCGCGAGGTTGGCCTCGAAGAACGCCCGCACCGTCCCGATGTCCTCCCAGTAGCCCTCGAAAATGTGGGCGAAGAGCTTCTTCTTGCCGAGCAGGCCGGGGATGATCTCCTTGCCGAAATCATACAGGTTGTTCTCCAGGGCGTCGGCCAGCACCGCCCGGTTGAAGACATAGATGCCCATCGAGGCCAGACAGCATTTCTCCGTGGGTGGATGCTGCAGTTTGGCCTCCAGCGCGGAGCTGAGCGTCAGGCTCTGGATGACCGCCGGGTCCTTCGGCTTCTCCACGAAACGGGCAATAGAGAGGTCATCGTTCACCTGCATGAGACCCAAGCCCTCAATCTTTGAGACCGGGAAAGGAATCGCGGCGATCGTCACATCCGCCCCGGTGGCGGTGTGTTGCGCGAGGATCTGCCGAAAATCCATCCGGTACAGCTGATCGCCCGAGAGGATGAGCACCTGCTCGTGCGGAAACGCGCGCAGGTGGACGAGATTGTGCCGCACTGCGTCGGCTGTGCCCTGGTACCAGTCCACGCTCTTCTCGGTCTGCTCGGCCGAGAGGATGTCCACGAAGCCGCCGCCGAACGGGTCGAAATGGTAGGCGCCTTGGATATGGCGGTGCAGCGAGGCGGTCTGGAACTGCGTGAGGAGGAAGATCCGGTTGATCTCGGAGTTGATGCAGTTGCTGATCGGAATATCCACCAGCCGGTATTTGCCCGCCAGGGGGACGGCCGGTTTGCAGCGCTCCGCTGTCAGGGGATGCAGACGCGTCCCGCGCCCGCCACCCATCACCACCGCCAAAACTTGTTTTTGAATGCTCATGGGGTTTTTGGTCTATTGCCTTGCGCCACGTTTGCCGGCGCGCGTAACTTCGCCAGCCCAAAAAAGAACCCTATGTGTGGAATCGTCGGCTACGTCGGTCGCCAAAAGGCCGCAACCATCCTGATCGAAGGCCTCAAACGCCTCGAGTACCGCGGTTATGACTCCGCCGGGCTGGCCGTGCTCCAGAACGACGGCATCGAGATTGCCAAGAAGACCGGCCGCGTCGGCAATCTGGTCAAGGAGGCCAAGCACCACCGGTTCACCGGCACCACCGGCATCAGCCACACCCGCTGGGCCACCCACGGCGGCGTGACCGACGCCAACGCCCACCCGCACCTCAGCAGCGACGGCAAGATCTCCCTCGTCCACAATGGCGTCATCGAGAACTACGTCTCGATCAAAAAATTCCTCAGCGCCCGCGGCTACACCTTCAGTTCCGAGACCGACACCGAGGTGCTCTGCAACCTCATCGCCTACCACTACGCCAAGGAGCCGGCCGATCCCGACCAGAGCCGTTTTGTCACCAGCGTCCGGCAGGCCCTCCGCCATGCCGAGGGCACCTACGGCATCGCCGTCATTTCCCCCGAGGCACCCGGCGAAATCGTCGCCGCCCGCAAAGGCTCGCCGCTCATCCTCGGCGTCGGCGACAACGAGTTCATCGTCGCGTCCGACGTCGCCGCGCTGATCAGCCACACCCAGAACGTCGTCTATCTCAAGGACGGCGAGGTCGTCCATCTCACGCCCAAGGATTTCTCCATCACCACGCTCGATCAGGAGGATGTCGAGGCCGTCGTGGACCGTGTCACCTGGACGGTCGACGCCGCCGAGCTCAACGGCCACCCGCATTTCATGGAGAAGGAGATCTTCGAGCAGCCTGCCGCGCTCGAGAACTCCATGCGCGGCCGGTTTTCCGAGGACGGCAGCACCGCCAAGTTCGGCGGCCTCAACCTCGGCCCGGTCGAGTTCCGCCAGATCGACCGCTTCGTCTTCCTCGGCTGCGGCACCGCCTGGCACGCCTGCCTCGTGGCCGAGCACCTCCTCGAGCGCTTCGCCCGCGTGCCGGTCGAGGCCGACTACGCCTCCGAGTTCCGCTACCGCAACAGCCCGCTCTCGGGCAACCCGCTCTTCTTCGTCATCAGCCAGTCCGGCGAAACCATCGACACGCTCGGCGCCCTCCGCGAGGCCAAGCGCAAGGGCTACAAGGTCCTCGCGATCAACAACACCGTCGGCTCCACCATCGCGCGCGAGACCGACGGCGGCATCTACCAGCACGTCGGCCCCGAGATCGGCGTCGCCTCGACCAAGGCGTTCACCTCCCAGCTCCTGGTCGGCGCGATGCTCGCGCTCCACGTCGCCCGCATGCGCGACATGAGCTTTGCCGACGGCGTCGAATATGTGAACGCGCTCAAGGGCGTGCCCGACCTCGTCCGCCGCGTCCTCGAACAGGCCCCGCGGATCAAGGAGATCGCGCTGCGCTACGCCCACTATTCCGACTTCCTCTTCCTCGGCCGCCTGTCGCTCTTTCCCATTGCGCTCGAGGGCGCCCTCAAGCTGAAGGAGATTTCCTACATCCATGCCGAGGGCTACCCGGCCGCCGAGATGAAGCACGGCCCCATCGCCCTCATCAGCGAGAAATGCCCGAGCGTCTTCTTCGTCCCGAAGAGCGAGATCTTCAACAAGCTCGTCTCCTCCATTCAGGAGATCAAGGCGCGCAACGGGAAGACCATCGTCATCACCACCGAAGGCTGCGAACTGCCGCCGGGCGTGGCCGACGAGATCATCACCATCCCCGACTGCCACGAGGCCGTCCTCCCGATCGTGGCGACCATCCCCGTCCAGCTGCTCAGCTACTACATCGCCGTCGCCCGCGGCTGCGACGTGGACAAGCCCCGCAACTTGGCAAAGTCGGTGACGGTGGAGTGAGAGCCAGCCACCCGGCGATGAAGGAACGGCGGGCAGCCTTCGTCGCCTACCTCGGGTTGCTGATCCTTTCACTGCCGGTCCCGTTGCTTGATCTATTCCGCACCGGCCGCGTCATCGAAGCCATGCGGCCCGGATTCCGGAGTGACGATGGAGGATGGGTTTCCATGACCTTGCCCTTCCCTCTCCTGCTGCTGCGCTGGCTTGGCGACTTCTCGTGCATTTTCCCGGTGCTGTGTCTGGCGTTGCTTCTCCTCGCCTGCAGGCGGCAAGAACTCACCCGCCCAAAGGGGCTGCTGACGCTGGGATTGCTTCAGTTTGTCTTCACTACTTTGTACGCTGCTTACTCCACGCTGCTTTTGGGGTCCATGTGGCTTGATAAGTGACCGGCGTCTTGACCGGCCATCACCGGATAACTGCAGGATGGACAAAACCTCGCCCGCTTTCCAAATTCTTCCCCTCGCATGCCACTTGGAACCACCCGGAATCGCCGCCTTCGATGGTGACCCCGCCGCGCCCGCCGCCGGGGCGGATGGCCCTTGGCTTCCGCCGTTCCCGTTCCACTTTTTCCATTTCGCGTTCCTTCGCGTCCATTAGCGGTTAAATCTTCCGCCCGTCCCCATGCAAATTTTCCCTGACCGTCCCACCTTTCTCCAGCTCGCCCGCCAGGGCAATGTCATCCCCGTCTGCACCGACCTGCTCGCCGACCTCGAGACCCCCGTCTCCGCTTACGCCAAGCTCAAGTCCGCCGGGCCGTCCTACCTCCTCGAATCCGTGGAGGGTGGCGAAAACCTTTCCCGCTACAGCTTCATCGGCTGCCGCCCGCGGAAGGTCATCGCCTGCGGCCCGGAGACCACCGAGATCCGCGTCCCCGGCCAGCCGGTCCGGACCGTCCCCACCCCGCCCGATCCGCTCACGCTGCTCGAGGCCGAGCTGCGCGACCACCGGCCCGTGCGCCTGCCCGGCCTCCCGCGCTTCACCGGCGGGGCCGTCGGCTTCCTCGGCTACGAATACGTCACACGCATCGAGCCCACCGTCCCCGCCGTCGCCGCCGACCCGCTCGGCACCCCCCTGCTCTATTTCATGCTGTCGGACTCGCTCCTGATTTTCGACCGCGCGAAACAAACCCTCCGCCTCTGCGTCAACGCCCATGTCGGCGCCGACCCCGCGGCCGCCTATGACGCCGCGGTCGCCGAGCTGCGCCACCTGCTCGACCTGCTCCGCCAGCCCAGCGGGCTCTCCCCCGCGCTGATCGGCGCCACCCCGCCGATCACCGTCCCGCCCGGCAACTTCACCCGCCCCGCCTACGAAAAGCTGGTGGACGACGTGAAGGAATACATCCGCGCCGGCGACATCATCCAGATCGTCCCCTCGCAGCGCTTCACCCGGCCGTTCGCCCATTCGCCCCTCGACCTCTACCGTGCGCTCCGCACCGTCAACCCGTCGCCCTACATGTTCATCCTCGAGACCGGCGACTTCGCCCTCGTCGGGGCGTCGCCCGAGGTCCATGTCCGCCTGACCGACGGCCTGGTCGAGATCCGCCCCATCGCCGGCACGCGCAAGCGCGGCGCGACCCACGACGAGGATCTCGCCCTCGAGAAGGAGCTGCTCGCGGACGAGAAGGAGCGCGCCGAACACCTGATGCTCGTCGATCTCGCCCGCAACGACATCGGCCGCGTCTGCTCGTTCGGCAGCGTCACCGTGCCCGAGATGATGGTCGTCGAGCGCTACTCGCACGTGATGCACATCGTCTCGCAGGTCGAGGGCCGCATCGCGCCGGACAAGACCGCGTTCGACCTCATGCGCGCGACCTTCCCCGCCGGCACCGTGAGCGGCGCCCCGAAAATCCGCGCGATGCAGATCATCGCGGAAAAGGAGCCGGTTCGCCGCGGCTTCTACGCGGGTGCGCTCGGCTATTTCGGCTACGACGGCAACACCGACTCGTGCATCATGCTCCGCACCGCGCTGATCAAGGACGGTCAGATCCACATCCAGGCCGGCGGCGGCGTGGTGGCTGACTCCGACCCGGCCGCGGAATACCAGGAAACCGTCAATAAGGCTTCCGCCCTCCTGAAAGCCGTCGCCCTCGCCGAGCAGCTCTAACTCCCGTTTTTTCGGGGCTCAGTCTTGCTGCGCCCTATCCGTGACCGATGTAGCCCAAGTCGCTGACCTGGGTCATCTCCGATGTGGGCGGGGTGCCCTCACCCCGCCACCTGCCAACGCGAGGTGACGGCACCCCGCCCACAACCGCATCAGGCAACCCCGGTTCCGTCTTGGCTTGGCGCAACTAGTTACATATTCAACTCACCTCAACCACCCCGCCCCATGAATCCGCCAGCCCGCAAACGCCACCCCGGCTGGCGCACGCTCACCCTCCTCGTCTTCGCCCTTGGCCTCTGCGCCCTGCAAGCGGCGGACGACCCGCCGGTTAATGACCGGATCATGTTCGACGACATCAGGGTCAACGACCAGCCGGTGCGGCTGGCGTTCGACACCGGCGCGTCGGACATAATGGTGTATCGTCCGGTGGCGGAACGCCTCGGTCTGAAAATCACTGAGCCGTCAGCGGACACCAAGTTGGACCCCGGCGAAGTCAGGTTCGGCACGACAGCCCCAGTCGAGTTTCAGTTCGGCACCGGGGTCTTTGCCGTGACCGTGACCGGCGTGCTCGCCGTGGTGGACCTGCCGACGGGCGTGCGTCCTGAGGAGGACGGCGTCATCGGCTGGGATAATTTGCGGAACAATTATTTCGTCTTCGACGCCGCCAACTCCAAGATGAGTCTGGTCGCGCCCCGCAAACCGCCCGAACCCGCCGCGTGGCAGTCGCTGCCGCTGCGAAAAAACTCCGAGACGCTGGTCTTGGAAATACCCGGCTCGAAAGACCAGCCCGGCGGCATCCTGATCGACACTGGTGCACCGGACGGCGTGTTCCTGTCCCCAGCCAGATGGCGCGAGTGGCGGGCGGCGCATTCCACCGCTCCGACCACGATGGACGCTTATTTTACGCCCGGCGCCGGGCTGGTCGTGCGGGAAGTGTCCTGGGCCAAAGAACTCGCCATCGGCCCGCTGATATTGACCAACGTGACGGTACAGGAAACCAGCCCCGTCGAAACCGCCTTGATTTCCGGCCACGAAGCCACGCTGGGCGTCGCCGCCCTGAAACGTCAGGACATGATGATTGATGGGAAAAACGGGATGGCGTATTTTGCCCGCCGGCAAATTCCAACAGCGCCTTTCTCGCACAACCGGCTCGGCGCGGTCTTCACGCCGAGCGACCTACAGCATGACCCGTTGGAAGCGCACGTTGCCACTGGGACTCCGGCGGACACAGCGGGCTGAGGTGGTCCCCGTCCGTTGGACAGCGGATCGGGTAAAATAAGTTAATATGGGAGGGGGTGCAGGGGGAGGGGCGAA
>CAIQQB010000195.1 GCA_903873805.1 uncultured Opitutia bacterium
CCCCGGAGCCCGGCCAAGCGTGGCCGACCGCTTTTCCCACTTGCACCACACCTAACAAATCCTATCACCCCAACCACCCTCCGAGTGGCTGGTTTTGAAGTGGCCAGCGCTGGCCGGTTTTGAGGTGGCCAATGACACCATCACGGGCCTGGCGATGCTGGGCCTATCGCGGCGGTGCGCGCGGCGCCCCTGAGCGGCCGGGCCGGAGCAGGTGGCGCGCATTGACCCAATGCGCTGATCGGAAAGAGACCCGGCCAAGTACATTGGGTTTACGCCATGCCAACCTGCCTAAGGTTGACGGGATTGGCATCGCCGGTCTTGTCCTTTTGCAACGACAGGCGCCCGCCGGGCAACTCAGTGCAGATGGTGCTCGATCACATAGCGCACAAGCTCGGCCGTGGTTTGCAGGCGGAGCTTCTTCAGAATCCGCGCACGGTGGGTGCCGACCGTGGAGGCGGAGATTCCGCGGGTCCGGGCGATCTCCTTGACGGCCTGCCCCCGCCCGATTTCCCGCAGAACCATCCGCTCGGTTTCGGAAAGCGCGGCGTAGCCGTCGGGCCGGGCGCAGGATGCGTGCGAAGCGCACAGCAGGTCATAGGCATTCGAATCATCACCCGAAGTCAGCGAGGACAGCATGGCGATGATGGCCGCGCAGGGTGCCGACTTGCTCAGGAAACAGCTGGCTCCGGCCCGCACGGCTGACCCGCCCTGATGCTTTTCGGAGGCCGAGGAAAACGCCACGATCGGCGTGTGGGGATGCAGTCGGCGCAATTTGCGCACCAGTTCAATCCCGTCGGACTCGGCCAGGCCCGGTTCGACGACAAACAGGTCCCACGGGCTTCGCTTCGCGGCCGCCAAAGCCTCGTGCTCCGTTTCGGCTTCGGTGACCACCACCTCCGGATGGGCGGTGCGGATAAGCGCAGTCAGACCGGCACGAACAATGCCGGCCGGATCAACCAGCAGAACGCGAAGATTGGTGTCCAACTACTGATTAACGCTCCATTTGTCATCTGCTGATGCAAGGATATTATGGGATGGGATCTCGCTGGTGCGCCGGGCTCGATGGCGTGGAGGGATGGAGCGGGTTGACCTCAAGCAGAGGGTAGCCTCGTCCCCTTTTTATGTCTTTTCGTCCCTCTTCGTGGCCAAATCCGGTCCCGCTCAGGTGGCTCCGCGGAGGTAGGCGCGCCAACCCCCATGGCGGGTGATGTCCTCGGCACCGGTGAGCGCAGCGGGTTCGCAGAGAAAGCCTTTCACCGCCTCGCCGCTAGCCAGCATCACTGTGCCGATGCAAAGCGGCGGCGGCACGGCGGCGACGAAGCTGCCAAACGCCGCTGTCGTCAGCTCCCACACTTCGAGGGCAATGGCGGCACCCTCCGCGTCGACCCGAACCAGCCCGGGTTTCGGCGGAACCGTATTCGGCAAGGCGAAGAGGCGGTAGCGCGGGGCGGTCGTGCCGGTCCATACCAACCGGGCACCGAGGTCGGTGAGCTGGTGGTTCAATGGCAGGCCCGACAGATGCGCGCCGACCACGGCGAGCCGCACGGTGCCGCCGGTTCGCGGGGCGGCAAAATCGGCCGCCCTCGGCGTCGGCAGTGGAATGCCGGTCGCTCCGAGGTGGCCACCGACGTCCGTCTGCCATTTCGCCCCAAGCACGAGCAGGTCGGGTTCACGCCAGGCCGGGGCGATGAACGTCACACCCCACGGAACGCCGTCGTCGCGGCGGCCGGCCGGGACGGCGAGGGCGGACAGGTCGAGGAGGTTGACGAAATTGGTATAGGTCCCGAGCCGCGAGTTCGGGCCGGTGGGATCGGTCGCAACTTCGGCCAGGGTGTAGGGGCGCGGCGCGGTGGGTACGAGGAGCACGTCCATCTTTTCCCACTCGGCGGCGGTCCGGCGCGCCAATTCGGCGAGTCGGTGAAAACCGGCAAAGGCGTCGGCCGCGCCCAGCTTCTCCGCCGCCTGCACGATCTGCCCGGTGACTGGAAAGAAGGCGTCCGGCTGCCGGGCGTGAAAATCCCGCAGGGCGGCCCAGCGCTCCGCGACCCACGGTCCCTGATAGAGCAGGGCGGCGGCCTCCCGGAATGGGGCGAAGTCAATTTCGACCGTCTGCGCGCCCAGCGTGGAGAGGCGGGCGAGGGCGGCGGCAAACAGCTGCGCGGATTCGGCATCGCCATCGAAGTGGAGCTCATTCGCGGCCGGCACACCCACGCGCGGCCGGGTGGGCCAGGGCGGCGTCGGTGCCCGCCGCCGCGAATAGGCGTCGGCCGGATCAAAGCCCTCGATGACGCGCTGCACGGCGCCCGCGTCCGCGCAGGTGAGCGCGAAGACCGAAACGCAGTCGAGCGAGCGGCAGGCGGGCACCACGCCGCGGGTGCTGTTGGCGCCCTTGGTGGGCTTGAGGCCGACGAGGTTGTTCAGTCCGGCGGGAATGCGACCGGAGCCGGCGGTGTCGGTGCCGAGCGCGAACGAGACCAGCCCGGCGGCGACGGCGACGGCGGAGCCGCTGCTGGATCCGCCCGGGATGATGTCGGCGCGAAACGGGTTGCGCGGGACGCCGTAGGGCGAGCGCACGCCGACGAGGCCGGTGGCGAACTGGTCGAGGTTGACCTTGCCAACGGGGATCGCGCCGGCGTCGAGCAGGCGCTGGACAACGGGAGCGGATTCGGTGGGTGTGGAGGCGAAGGCCGGGCAGGCGGCGGTGGTCGGCACGCCGGCGAGGTCGATGTTGTCCTTGATGGCGAACGGCACGCCGAAGAGCGGTTGGCTGGCCCGCCCCCGGGCCTCGACCTCGCGGGCGCGCGCGAGGAGTGCGTCCAGCGGCAGACGGTGGATCCACACGGCCGGATCGCCGTGGGCGTCGAGCCGGCGGTCGATCTCGCCCATGAGCGCTGTGGGCGTGAGGGTGCCGGCCGCGTAGGCGGCGCGCAGGGCGGCGAGATCGAGGGAAAGGAGGGCCACGGGTTAAGCCTCGAGCACGATGAGGGTTTCGCCGGCGTTGACGGGTTTGCCTTCGGTGCAGCGCACCTCCCGGACCCGGCCCGCGCGGCTGGCGACAACGGTGACCTCCATCTTCATCGACTCGAGAATGACCAGCGGATCGCCGTCCCGCACGACATCGCCGGCGGCGACAGAAATCTTCCAGATGTTGCCCGGGATGTGGGCCGGCACAGCGGTGCAGCCGGCGGGCAGGGCCTGTTCGTCCACCGGGGCGGCGCACTCGGATTCGGCGGAAAAGTTGAGCTGGCCGGATTGCTCCCAGCGGTGGCGTTCGGCCTCGAATGCGGCCTGCTGGCCCTCCTTGAAGGCGGCGATGGCGGCGGAATTCGTGGCAAGAAACGCCTGGTAGTCGCGCAGCCGGAAGGTGGTTTCCTCAATCCGGAGCCGGGCGCGGCCCTGCGGGAAATCCTCGCGGAACTGGGTGAGCTCGGCATTCGTGACGGGATAAAACCGGATCTGGTCGAAGAAACGCAGCAGCCACGGCCGGCCGTCGGTGAACTCCGCGGTCTGGCGGTAGCGGTTCCACATCTGGCAGGTCCGGCCGATGAACTGGTAGCCCCCGGGCCCCTCCATACCGTAGACGCAGAGATAGGCGCCGCCGATGCCGACGGCGTTCTCGGGCGTCCAGGTGCGGGCGGGGTTGTATTTGGTGGTGACGAGCCGGTGGCGCGGATCGACCGGGGTGGCGACCGGGGCGCCGAGATAGACGTCGCCCAGCGCGAGGACGAGGTAGCTCGCATCAAAGGCGATCCGGTGGACGTCGGCGACGGAATCCAGCCCGTTGATGCGGCGGATGAACTCGATGTTGCTCGGGCACCACGGGGCGTCCTTGCGGACGAGCTGCATGTATTTGCGGATGGCGAGCAGGGTGGATTCGTCCTCCCAGGACAGCGGCAGATGGACGATGCGGGAGGGGACCTCGATGTCGTCGACGGCGGGCAGTTCGCTCTCGGCGCGGAGGAGGATTTCCATCAGGCGTTCCAGCGGGAGCGCGCGATAGTCGAAGTGCACCTGAAGCGAACGGATGCCGGGCGTGAGGTCGACCAGACCGGGAAGATGCTGGCGTTCGAGCCACGTTTGCAGCGCGTGGACCCGCATGCGCAGGGCGATGTCGAGGACGAGCGGGCCGTATTCCACGAGCAGGTTGCTGTCGCCTGAGCGACGGTAAACCACCGCGGGGGCGTCGGGTCGCTCCTCGATCCGGTGCAGGACGGCGGGCTCACAGCGAATTTTTGAATTCGGAATGTGGATTTTGGATTTCTTTACGCGGCGGGCGGGCAGGAGGGACTCGATTTCGGCGTCCTGGGCGGTGGCCAGCTCGCGGGCGTCCTGGGCGGTGAGGGCGCGGAAACGGACTTTGTCCCCGGGCTTGAGCTGGCCCATCTTCCAGAGCTCGGCCTGGGCGATGGTGGCGGGGCAGACAAAGCCGCCGCAGCTCGGGCCGTCGGGGCCGAGGATGATCGGCATATCGCCGGTGAAGTCGATCGCGCCGACGGCGTAGGCGTTGTCGTGGATGTTCGACGGATGCAGACCGGCCTCGCCGCCGTCGCGCCGGGCCCACTGCGGCTTCGGGCCGATGAGGCGGACGCCGGTGCGGGCGGAGTTATAATGGACCTCGTAGGCGGTGCCGAACAGGACGGCGATGTCATCCGCGGTGAAGAAATCGGGCGCCCCGTGCGGACCGTAAAGAACGCCCAGCTCCCATTCGCGGGTGAGCGCGGGCTGGACGGCAGCGGGGACGCGGAGCAGCGGCGCGGCATCGGCGACCCCGGCGGCGGTGGTGCGGTTGACGCGAAGGACATCGCCGGCCCGGAGGGCGCGGCCGGCGTGGCCGCCGAAGAGTCCGAGGGTGAAGGTGGCCTTGCTGCCGAGGTAATCGGGGACATCGAAGCCGTGGCGGATCGCTAGATAGGCGCGCAGGCCGGGACCGTCGACGGCGCCGACGCGGAGAGTCTGGCCGGGCCGCACGCGGAAGGCGCGATGGCAGGCGACGGGACGGCCGTTCAGCGTGGCCGGCAGGTGCGCGCCGGTCAGCGCGACGACCGCAGCCGTGTTGAAACGCAGGGCCGGACCCTGGACGGTGAGCTCGAGGGCGGCGGCCGTGTCGGCGTTGCCGACGAGCCGGTTGGCGAGACGGAAGGAGCGGCCATCCATCGGCCCGGAAGGCGGAACACCGACATCCCAGTAGCCGAGGCGGCCGGGATAGTCCTGCACGGTGGTCTGTGTGCCGCCTTCGAGAACGTCGACGGTGGCGGCGGAGTAGGGCAGCGTGGAGAGGTATTTGGTGGTGACACCGCCGGCCCGGAAGCCCGCGGAGGCTGCGATCTGGCGCAGGTAATCGAGATTGGTCTCGAGACCGTAGAGGCGGGTGTCGGCCAGCGCGACGTCGAGCCGGTGCAGTGCCTCGGCGCGGTCGCGGCCCTTCACAATGATCTTGGCGAGGAGCGGATCGTAGAACGCGGAAACCTCGGTGCCGCGGCCGACCCAGGTTTCGATCCGCGCGGACGTGGCGAAATGCACGTCGGTGAGCGTGCCGGCGGCGGGCTGGAAGTTCTTCCCCGGATCCTCGGCATAAACGCGCACCTGGATGGAGGCGCCGGCGGGGGTGGGGCGCCAGTCCGCGAGGTCGAGCTCGCCGGCAGCGGCCAGCAGCATCCATTCGACTAGGTCGAGGCCGCTGACCTCCTCGGTGACGCCGTGCTCGACCTGAAGCCGGGTGTTGACCTCGAGAAAGTAGAATTCACCGGAGTCGTTGTCGTAGACGAACTCGACGGTGCCGGCATTCCGGTAACCGGCGGCGGTGCCGAGCCGGGCGGCGCAGTCGAGCAGCTGGCGGCGCTGGGCGGGCGTGAGGCCGGGTGCGGGCGTCTCCTCGATGACCTTCTGGTTGCGGCGCTGGACCGAACAGTCGCGCTCGCCGACGGCGACGACGTGACCGCGACCGTCACCGAAGATCTGCACCTCGATGTGGCGGGCGTGCTCGACGAATTTCTCCAAAAAGATGCCGCCCTCCTTGAAATTGTTTTTGGCGAGGCGGCCGACGGCGGCGAAGGCGGCGGCGAGCTCGGCGGGTTTCCGGATGAGCGCCATGCCGATGCCGCCGCCGCCGGCGGTGCTTTTGAGCATCACCGGATAGCCGATGCGAGCGGCTTCGCTCCGGGCGTGGGCCTCGTCGCGGAGCAGTTCCGAACCCGGCAGGAGGGGAACGGAATGCTGCTGCGCGATGGCGCGGGCGGCGTGCTTCAGGCCGAAGGTCCGCATCTGGTCGCCGGTCGGCCCGATGAAGACGAGTCCGGCGGTCGCGCAGGCGTCGGCGAACCCGGGGTTTTCCGAGAGGAAGCCGTAGCCGGGATGGATGGCCTGCGCGCCGGTGGCTTGGGCGGCGGCGATGATCTTGCCGGCGTCGAGGTAGCTCTGGGCGGCGGGGGCCGGGCCGAGGTGGACGGACTCGTCGGCCTGCTGCACGTGGAGCGAATGCCGGTCGGCATCGGAGTAGACCGCGACGGATTTCACCCCCAGGCGGCGCAGGGTGCGGATGATCCGGCAGGCGATGGCGCCGCGGTTGGCGATGAGGACTTTGGAAAACATCAGAAGTTAATGGGGAAAGCTGGAAAACAGGAACGGCGGAAAGACATTTCGGTCTGTTTTCCGGATTTCCACATTCATGCATTCAGGAATTCCAGACCAGCACTTCAACCGGGGTCGGGTTGTAGGCGTTGCAGGGGTTATTGAGTTGGGGACAGTTGGAGATGACGCAGACGACATCGCGGTCGGCGCGCAACTCGACGTAGCAGCCCGGGGCAGAGACGCCGTCGGCAAACGTGAGCCGGCCGTCGGGGGTGACCGGGACGTTCATGAAGAAATTGATATTGGGCGCGATGTCGCGTTTGCCGAGGTCGGGGCGCCAGGCGTGGACGCCGCAGATGAAACTGTCGCGGCAGGCGTGCATGGACTCCTTGTCGAACGCATAGCGCATGGTATTGCTCTCGCGCGAGCAGGCGCCGCCGAGCGTGTCGTGCCGGCCGCAGGTGTCGGCGACAATGGTGAGGAGGGCGTCGCCGAGCTGGGAGTAGAGCGTGGTGCCGGTGCTGAGGTAGAGCGCGGCCTGGCGCTGGATCGTGTCGCTCGCGCTGTAGCGGTTGGCCGGGTCCCGGGCGTCGTAGAAGAGGGTGTCGGCGGCCTGGTTGCCCTCGAGATCGACGATGCGGAGGGTTTGGCCGCGGCGGATTTCGTGTGACCACGGGTCGCCGGCGGCGATGACGTGGCGGTAGACGGCGGTGGCGGGATCGAGCGGGCTGGTGGTCATGGGGTCAGTCGCGGAGGGTGACATAGTCTTCGGTGTTGCGGAAGGCCCGCTCGTTTTCCGGCCGGGAACGGCGGCAGGCGTCGTCGGCCCCCGGCGGCGCGGTGCGGAAGACCTCGAGCCGGACGGGCCGGGGATGAAACTGCGAATCGGGGTCGAGCGGATGCTGGCAGGTGTTGAGGACGACGAGAGTGTTCAGCTCGAAGCGGAGGTCGACGTGGCCGCCCGGGCGGGAGTGGCTGGGGACGAAGGTGAGCCGGCCGGCGTCGTCCGCGACGACCTTGCTGAACAGGTTGAGGTTGGGCATGAGATCGCGCGGGCCGAGGCTCCACTTGGCGAGTTCGATGAGAAAGCAGTCGCGGGCGTTGCGGTGCCAGTCGTTGCGGGCGGCCTGGTAGTTGTTTTCCCCATACCGGGCCGCCACCAGGCGGGCGTCGGAGCAGCCGCAGACCGTATCATGCCAGCCGACGGTGTCGGCCGTGATCGAGGCGAGCACCCGGCCCATGTCGGAGTGGAGGCAATAAGGATGCCGGAGGTAAAAGATGTGCTGCCCCTTGAGGGTGTCGGGCAGATTGTAGCGTTCGGTGGGGACGTCGGCGTGGTAGAGGAGCACGCCGACATTGGCGCCGCCGGCGAGGTCGGTGAGGCGGAGGGTTTTGCCGCGCGAGATCACGCCCGACCACATGCCGGCGCGGGTCAGGTCGCGGGTGTAGACCGGGTTGTTCGGGTTAACGTCAATGAGGGGATCGTCCATGGGGAAAGGGGGTGGAGTGGTGGGTCAGAGCAGCGGGGGCATGGCGGTGGCGGTGAGGCTGAGGCGGGCATGCTTCACGCCCTTGCAGCCGGCGAGGGTGTCGGCGAGGCAGCGCAGCTGGCGGGCCGGACCCTGCACAAGCAGAACCTCGAGATAATGGTGGTGCTCGAGATGCACGTGCATCGAAGTGACGACCATGAGGTAGTTCTGGTGCTGGATGTCGGCCAGTCGGCGCTGGAGGTTCCGGCGGCGATAGTCGTAAACGAGGCTGATCGTGCCGGCCATGCTCCTGGTGCCGAGCTCCTGGGCGTGGTCGATGAGTTGCTCCCGGGCCATCTCGGCGATGGCGTGGGACCGGCTCGGGAAGCCGCGGGTCGCGACCATTTCGTCGAGTTCGGCGAGCAGGTCGGCGGGCAGCGAGACGCTGAAGCGGGCGAGGGTGGAGGCGGGGGCGGGCATGGGGTTATTCAACGTCGTCGCCCACGACCGTGAGCCGGACGATGGGCAGCTTCTCTCCGGTTGATTTCACGGGGGGATGGATCAGCTCGTCGATCCGGCGGCGGGTGGCGAGAAACTCCGGGGTGGCGAACTGCGCCTGACTCCGCGGGCGCGGCACGGGCACCTCGATGATTTCCTGGACCTCGCCCGGGTGGGCCTTGAGTACCAGAATGCGGTCGGCCAGGTAGGTGGCCTCGTCGAGATCGTGAGTGATGAAAAGGATGGTCACGTCGACGTTGCGCCAGATCTGGAGGAGGTATTCCTGCATCTGGGCCCGGGTCTGCGCGTCGAGGGCGCCGAACGGTTCGTCCATCAGCAGAATCCGTGGATTGGTGGCGAGGGCGCGGGCGATCGCCACGCGCTGCTTCATGCCGCCGGACAGCTGGTGGGGATAGGCGTCCTTGAACTTGGCCAGTCCCACCAGATCGAGCCACTGAAGGGCCTCGCTCTTGGCGGTGTCGTGGTTCCGGCCCTGCATCAGCAGACCGAACATGACATTCTTGAGGACCGTGCGCCAGGGGAAGAGCGTGTAGCCTTGGAAGACCATGCCGCGGGCTGCGCACGGTCCCTGCACGGACGCTCCATCCAGCAGCACCTGGCCCGAAGTCGGCTCGTCCAGTCCGGCGAGGAGGCGGATGAGGGTGGATTTGCCGCAGCCGGACGGCCCGATCAGGCACATGAACTCCCGGCGGTAGGTGCTGAAATTTAGCGACCGGAGTGCGACCACTTCCTCGCCGGTCGCGGTGACAAACGTGCGCGTGAGGTCGCGCACCTCGAGCACGACGGGGCGCTGCTTGAGCTTCTGAAAGCGCTCCGCCACGGCGGGCGCCTGCCGGCGGTAGTCGGAGTTGGCATCCGGTGGGTTCATGCGGTTTTCCCCCCCTTGCGGCCGAGGAGGCTGAGGAACGCGTTCAGCCGGCTCGGGGCGCGCGGCTGCCAGGGGAAGATCCGCCGGCCGACGAAAGCCAGCCCCTGGTCGGTCACAAGTCCGATGATGCCGATGATGATGATGGCGGCGTAGACGTTGTCGAAATTGCGGTACTTCGCCTGCTGGCCGATGAAGAACGTGATGCCCGTGCTCACTCCCACGACCTCGGCCACGATCAGGTAGGTCCACGCCCAGCCGAGGAGAATCCGCTGGTCGTTGTAGAGGTCGACCAGGCAGCTCGGGATGATCACGTGGAGCAGCAGTTTCCGCGGCCCCGCCCCGAGCGTCTGCGCGGCTTCGATCAGGGCCGGGTCGTGGCGCCGGACGGTGTTGGCGATCACGAGCACCTGCTGAAAGAACGTGCCGATGACGATGATGGCGATCTTGGGTGCGGCGTAGATGTCGAGCACGGCCACTGCCAGCGCGCCAAACGCCGGCGCCGGCATGTAGCGCACGAAATCGATGACCGGCTCAAACAGCCGGGCCACCGGTGGGTAGGCGCCGCAGAGGATGCCGAGTGGCACGCCGAAAAGCGACGAGAGCATGAAGCCCAGGAAGATCGTCCGGATGCTGAGCAGGAGGCTCTGATGCAACCAGAGTTCGTCGCGCAGGACCGGCTTGGTAGTGAATGCGGTCCAGAGCGCGCGTCCGACGGCGTGGGGCGGCGGCAGGAACACCGGGTTGGCCCGTTCGCCGGTGGCGGCGCGCCCGCCCGCTGTCACCGCCTTGGCGTTCTCCTCCGCAAACACCGCCCGTTCCACCAGCAGACCCGGCTTGAACCATTCCACCGTCCCGGCGTCATTCACCCGCATCAGCGGGTGCCAGATCCACGGCACATAGCTGACGGCGGACCAGAGCAGGAGCGGCAGCAGGAACGAAAGCAGCGCCAGCACGTTCCGCCGCCGGGGCGGCGGTTCACGTCCGATGGCGAACCAGCGTGGGCTGGGCATGGGAAATGGTCGGCGGGGCCCCGGGCAGGCGCAGGCCCACCCGGGGCGGATCCAGGCGAAGGGTGACGGCGGTTCCGCCGGTTACTTCTTGGCGGCGGCGGCGATGGCTTCGTCGGTGAGTTTGAAATCGACGTAGCTGGAGACGTCCTGCGAGTCCTTGTAGACCTTGTTCTTCACGTTGAAGTCGTTGGCGACGGCCGAGGAGCCGATGAGCGAGTCGAAGCCGGTGCCCTTGTTGGCAATGATCTTCGAGCTGTCGGCCAGCGAGAGGAAATGCGTGCCGCCGATGAAGGCCGCGTAGTCCTTGGGCGTGGAGCCGGTGCGGGCCGCCATGATCTTGAGGGCGTCATCCTTGGTGGCCGGGTCGTTGATGTAGGCCAGCACCCGGTCCCAGAGCGCGACAAACTTCACCCAGTCGGCGCGGTGCTGGGAGAGGCTCTGCGGGGTGACGACGATGGTGTCGTAGATCAGGCCGGGCTCGTCGGCGCTGGTGTAGATGGCGGTCGAACCGGCCACGGCCTTGAGCGCCTGGCCGGCGTTGGGATTCCACGCGGCGATGGCGTCGAGGGTGGGCGATGGAAACGCCTGCGGGGTCTGGTTGGTGGGCGTATTGACGAGGGTGACATCGGACTCGGACATGCCGTTTTTCTTGAGGGCGTTGAGCAGCATGAGGTGCTCGACGAGGCCGACCTCGATGCCGATCTTTTTGCCCTTGAGATCCTTCACCGACTTGATGCCGGGCTTGGCGACGATCATGTCGTTGCCGTTGCTGTAGTCGGTGAGCATGATGACGACGTTTTTCCCGCCGCCGGCGCCGGTCACGAGCGAGTCGCCGTTGGTGACCATGACAGCGTCGGCCTTGCCGGCGCTGAAGGCGTCCATCGAGGGCGCGTATTCAAACCAGAGGAACTGGACGTCGAGGCCGGCGTCCTTGAACCAGCCTTTCTGGACGGCGACCTCCCAGGCGACCCAGCCCGGCCAGTCACTGTAGGCGATTTTGAGCGGGGCGGCGGCGGAGCGGACGGGAACGGCGGCGAAGCCGGCGAGGGCGAGCAGTCCGAGGCAGGCGAGACGGCGGGAGCGATGCAATGCATTCATGTGTTACGATTATTAATGAGTGTGTTACGCGATGACCGGTGCCTTCAGCAGAATGTGTGCCGAAACCCGGTCGCGGCGGAGAAACCGTGGTGACGTTTTCGCGGGCGGAGAAGATGTGGGGTGCGGCGGGCTGACTCCGATCGGAGGCGGGTGCGCCGCTGGCATCAGCCAGCGCGTTGGGGTCAACGCGCTCCACCGGTGGGCCAAGCACGGGGCGAGGGCGCCCCGTCCCCATTGGCGGAAGAAGACGCATGGGCTCGCGTGCAGCAACGGCGGCCCCGCCCAGCAGCTGGCGGCGACTCAGCAGTCGCCGTCACTTCGCCGTGGCGGGGCTGGCGTAGGCGTAATGAAACCAGTCGGCGTCCACCCAGCCGGCGTCGCCCTTGTCATTGTAGCTGTAAAGGCCGATGCGGTCGCCGCGGTAGCTGCCCCACGCGAGCTGATAGGGTTCGCCAAACGGCACAAAGGTCGTCCCGTCCGTGCTGTAGGCAAACTCGCTCCGACCGTCCAAACCCCACGTCGAGCGCAGCCAGATTTTCTTCGAGGTGACCGCCGGGCCGGGGACGACTTTTTTCCCGTGCGTGAACTCCAGTGCAAGCGCCGAGCCCGTCTGCCGCACGCCCAGCGTGCCGTTGTCCTTCGCGAAATGACACAGGCCCGCGACCTGCCCGTCGGCCATGCCGGTGAGGTCGAGCGCCACGGTCGCAACGTTTTCCTTCGTTCGCATCGTGCGCTGGGTGAGGGTGTTTCCGGCCGACATCACGTCGTCGGTCCGCAGCGGCTTGAAGGCGTGCAGGCGGAGAAAGCCGGGCCGTTCGGTGAGCGACCAATGGTCGGCCCGTGGCTGGTAGTTCCACTCCCATTGCGGGGGCAGGGCGGTCGCGGCAAACTCGTCGTCGCTCTGCGGCACGGCGACGGGCGCGCCGGGCAGCGGCAGCGGGCCCGACCAGACCATGCGGCCGATGCCGTCAGGACCGACCTGGCCGATAATCGGCCAGCCATCCATCCACGTCACGGGCAGGAGGCTGGCGCAGCGGCCTTCCCACGCGCCGGTGCCGTGGTGGGTGAAGAAATACCAGCCGCCCGCCTCGGTCTGCACCAGGCCGCCCTGGTTGGGTTCGTTGGCCGCGCGGTCGGCATGGCTGAGCTGCCTCGATTCCGTGTACGGGCCGAAGATGTTTTTTGAGCGTTCCATTATCACCGTGCGGCCCTCGGATTTGTTCTCGCTGAACAGATGATAGTAGAGCCCGTTGAACTTGTAGAGCTTGTTGGCCTCGCTGCCGCGCGACTGATGGATGACCTGGTCGGAGTCCGCCATGAGATCGCGGCCGTCGGCGGTGAGCTTCCACAGGTGGATCTTGTAGCCGTCGCGAAAATTGCTGCCCACGAGATAGCCTTGGCCGTCGTCGTCCCAGAACGGGCAGCAGTCATCCCAGCCGCCGCCCTTGAGCACGGCGTGCAACGGTTCCCACGGGCCGGCGGGATTGGCCGCGGTGCTCATGAAATAGCCCTCGTCGGGCGTGCCGAAAAAGACCCAGAATTTCCCCGCGTGAAACCGGATCGCACCCGCCCAGACGCCCTTGCCGTAGCGATTCATGCGGGTCCAGTCGAGGTCCGGTCCGATCTGGTTCAGGTCGGTGACGACATGCCCGAGGATCGTCCAGCTGACGAGGTCCCGCGAGTGGAGGATGACGACGCCGGGGGAGAATTGAAACGTGGACGAGATCGCGTAGTAGTCCGGGCCGACGCGGGTGCAGTCGAGGTCGCTGTAGTCGCCGGGGACGACCGGATTGAGGTAGGTGCCGTCGGCCTGCGCACCCCACTTCGGCCAGTCCCCCCATTTGGCGGGCGCGTCACTGGCGCACGCGGCGGTCGCGAGACCAAGCAACAGTAAGCCAAACAGAGCACGGGACGGGGGAAGCATGGGCGCAACCTAGTCGGTTTCACGGTGCCGGGGCAAGGAGGCAGAAGGCAGGGTAGTAGCTCAGTTCGCGAATTGTAGGTCGGGGTTGATCCCCGACCTACGGCGGCAAAACAGCAAACTGAGCCACTACCGAAGGCCAAGACCAGACGGCAGGCAGAGACCGCACCGCACTCCCAAACAGCTGTGATCTGAGATTGCCTCACCCCATCCGCCGTTCAGCTTTGGTGATTCATGAAGTCCGCCCCGACTTTGGTCCTCCTGTTCGCGCTGTGGCTTGGCGGCTGCACGTCGACCCGGCAGGGCGAGTATCACGTCGACGTCATCAAGGCTGGCGACACGAGCCTGCTGGTCTATGGTCGGCTGGATGCGAATGCTTTGGTGGACTGGAGCAAGACCCGTTACACGCAGGAGCCCAGGGTCCTCGTGGCACAGGTGATCGCGAGCCTGACCCCCAACGCCCCGGCGGGCAGCTATCAGATCAAGGATCTTTGGTTCACCGGCTACGAACTTTCCAATGCCATCGGCTGGGCCGCGGTCGTGACGGGAACCGAGGATGCGCTCCTTCCGCTGCGGAAGAAAATCGGTCGTCGCGTCACCGGCGACTTCTCGTTTGACGAGGTCCGTCCGCTGCAGTTCCGCAACGAGTCCGCGATTCCGTGAGGCCGTCCTCGGGCGGCTGACTCCGGGGTTCGAGGTTTGGCTGACTCCTGCACCGGGGTCAGCGACCCCGGCTACAGTTCTGAGTTGCCCCAGAAGCTGTCCTGGGGAATTCAGCCCAGCGCCGCCATCAGCGCGCGGGTGGTCGCGTTGGCCGTGAGGTCATAGATTCGTGCATCCACCTGCGCCACGGGCATGATGCCGAGGAGCGCGTTGGTCACAAACACTTCGTCGGCGGCCAGCAATTCCGCCAACGTGATCGCGCGTTCGCGCAGGTCCGCCGGCGCAGTGAGGCGGAGCACTTGCGCGCGCATCACGCCGGGCAGAATCCCGGCCGAAAGGGACGGGGTGCTGACGACACGGTGTTGCACGATGAAGACGTTGGTCGTCGCACCTTCCAACACTTGGCCGTCGGGGGCGATGAACAGGGTCTCATCGCAGCCGTCGGCCAGCGCCTGCCGCTTTGCGCGGATGTTCGTCAGGTAGTTTAGTGACTTCAGACCGTGCAGTGGGGCGACGCGCTGGTCGCCGACCAGCGTCCGGAGCCGGAATCCGGCGGTGTGCCGGTCGGCGCCGGCGGGTGGGGGGCGGGCCAGGATCAGCTCGGTCCAGCCGGCCACGTCGCGGAATAGCATCAGCTTCAGGCTGCCTTCGGTCTGTCCGTTGGCCTCGATCAGCCGCCGACAGCGGTCGTGCAATTCGGCGCACGAAGAGACCGGCACGGCGCTGAGCACGGCGGCGGCCGCGGCCAGGCGGGCGTGGTGCGCCTCGAGCAGCTGCGGTCGGGCGGCGCGGACCCGGATCGTTTCAAAGATCCCCTCGCCAAACATGAAGCCCGCGCCCAGCGGGGAAATCTGCAGGGCCTCGGCCGCGACCACGTCGCCGTCGTGCAGCGCGCAGGGCAGGAAACCGGAGGCGGGTGGGATCATCGGGCGGCCTCCCCGAGCAGCGCGGCCCGCAGCGCGCGGCCTTTGGCGAGCGTTTCCTGATATTCGGCTTCGGGCTGCGAGTCCGCGACGATGCCGCCGCCGACGTGATACTGCGCACGGCCGTTCCGGCAGAGGATGGTGCGGATGGCGACGTTGAGGTCGCAGGTGCCGTCGAAGCCGAGGTAGCCGATGGCGCCGGTGTAAACGTGGCGGCGGCACGGCTCGAGTTCGTTGATGATCTGCATGGCTCGGATTTTCGGCGCGCCGGTGACCGAACCACCCGGGAGCATGGAGCGCAAGCAGTCAAAGAGATCGCGGTCGGCGGCGAGCCGGCCCGCGATAGTCGCCACGAGATGGAAGACCGTCGGGTGCGTTTCCAGCCGGTGGCGCTCGTCCACCTGCACCGAGCCGAAGCGGCAGACGCGGCCGAGATCGTTGCGCTCGAGGTCGACGATCATCAGCAGCTCCGCGTGGTCCTTGGCGCTGGCCGACAGCTCGGCGGCGAGGCGCGCGTCTTCTGCCGGCGTGCCGCCGCGGGGCCGGGTGCCCTTGATCGGGCGGGTGAGCACACGGCCGGTCGCGTCAACCCGCAGCAGCAGTTCCGGCGAGCAGCTTAGAATTTGGAAACCGCCGGCGTCGAGGTAGGCCCCGAACGGCGCGGGGCTGAGCATGCGGAGCCGCTGATAAACCGCAAAGGCATCCTCGGTCAGGGCGGCGTCGAAGCGTTGCGCGAAGTTCACCTGATAGACGTCGCCGGCGGCGATGTAGTCCTTGATCCGGCCGACCCTTTGGAAATAGGCCTCGCGGGTCAGGTTGGCCACGGGCTCGCGCGCCGGCAGGCCCGCGCGCGGAGCGGCCGTGGTTGCGGGCGGGTTGCTGGCGCCGCGGACAGCCTCGCGCAGTCCGGCGAGGATGTCAGGGGCGCTGCGCTGGGCCACCGGGTTGGCCACCGCGAACGTTTTTCCAGAAGCCAAATCGCAGGCGATCACGCCGTCGTAAAAACCAAACCGGGCTTCCGGAACGCCGAGATCGTCGGGGGCGGACGGACTGACGCCCTCGCCGCGCGCGCCGAATTCGTAGCCGAAATAGCCGACCGCGCCGCCGCCAAACGGGATGGGTCCGCCGGCCGGGGCGCGATGGCACCCGAGCAGGCTGCGCAGATGGGCCAGCGGTTCCCCGCGGACCTCCTCGCGCCGGCCGTCCGACTCGACCGTGACGCATCCGTCGCGCGCCTCCCAGGTGAGAAACGGATCGAAGCCGAGAAACGAGAAGGCGCGGCCGCCGTGGTCCTCGGGGCGGGCGCTGTCGAGGAAGAAGCTGCCGGGCCGTAGGTGCAGGCTTTGCGCGAGCACGGCCGGCGGCGGGGCGCCGGGGATTTCCTCGACGATCATGGCGCGGGAACGGGGTTCGTCGCGGGTCGCTCGCGCGTCAAGCCGGCGACGGCGGCGAGGTCGGCCCACGGGCCCACGCGGTTGAGTCCGGCGGTGCCCGCGCGGGCGGCGAGGTCGCGGACGCGCTGGCCGTTCACCTCCAGGTCCGGGGCGATTTCCGCAAGGGGAGTCAGGACGAAATTGCGTTCGCTCAGGCCCGGGTGGGGGAGAACGAGGTCGGGGCCATTCCAGGCAAGGTTGCCGAAGAGGAGAACATCGAGGTCAATCACGCGCGGGCCCCAGCGCTCGCGGCGTTCGCGCCCGAGGCCCGCCTCGATGCCGAGGCACGCGGCCAGCAGGGCGGGCGGGGTGTGGGTGGTTTCGATTTCGGCGACGAGGTTCAGAAAGTCCGGCTGATCGGTCACACCAAAAGGTTTCGACTCGTAGACGGACGATCCGCGCACGATGACCCGCGCCGGATCGGCGGCGAGGGCACGCAGGGCCCCGGCGAGAAACTGGCGGCGGTCGCCGAGGTTGGAGCCGAGACCGAGATACGCCTTCGTCATGGGCGCGTCTTCGACGTCTCGATGGCGACGTAGTCGAGCGGCCCGCCGAGCGGCACGGAGGGTTTTCGCACGATGACGCTGGCCTCGGTCACGCGCGGGCAGGCGGCGAGCACCTGGTCGAGGATGTCGTTGGCCAGGGTTTCGAGGAGCTTGACGCGGTCCTGCTCGACGATCTTCCGGCAGAGGGCGTAGATCTGCGCATAGTCCACGGTGTCGCGGAGGCTGTCAGAGCGGGCGGCCGCGGCGATGTCGAGGGTGAGGGTGAGGTCGACCAGAAACCGCTGCCCCAGCGTGTTCTCCTCGGGCAGGGCGCCGTGGTAGCCGTAAAAGGCCATGTTCTTCAGGCGGATTTTTCCGGTCATCGGACCAGCAGGCAGGATTCGGGCCGGTGAGGCGAGTTTTTCCCGTCAGCGGGGCGCGGGCGCGAATGCCGACTGGCCGGAGGTTGGGCGGGGTCGCCGTTGACGAGCCCAGGGAGGCAGCGTGTCACACTGCGGGTTTCCGTTGTAGCCGGGGTCGCTGACCCCGGTGCCTTGGGAAAACAAACATCCAATCCCGGGGTCAACGACCCCGGCTACAGTTGAATCTCCGGTGTCGTCAGCGGTGTCCGGCGGCGTGGATGGCGGCGGCCATGAGGGCGGCGCGAAGATTGGCGGCCACGTCGTGGACGCGCAGGAACTCGACGCCCTGCGTGACCGCCAGGGCCGTGGTGGCGAGGGTGCCTTCCAGGCGTTCCGCCGGGGGCAGGGTGAGCACGTTGCCGATGACGGATTTCCGCGACGCGCCCAGCAGCAGCGGACAGCCCAGCGCGCGGAGCTCGCCGAGCCGGGCTAGGATCTCGAGGTTTTGGGCGTGGGTTTTGGCAAAGCCGATACCCGGGTCGAGGATGAGGCGGTCGCGGGGCACGCCGGCCGCGACGGCGCGGTCGATGGACTGCACCAGAAACGCCGCGATGCGCTCAATCGTTTCGCCAGTGGTGGCGGCAAACGCGCCGTCCTGGTGCATGAGGATCATTGCGCAGCCGTGTTCGGCGGCGATCGCGGCCAGCTCGGGATGGCGGTGCAGCCCGTAAACATCGTTGATGACATCCGCCCCGGCGAGGACCGCGGCCCGGGCGACCTCCGGCTGGAAGGTGTCGATGGAAAGCGGCAGGGTGGTGCGCCCGACGAGGGCGCGGAGCAGCGGAATAACGCGCGCCTGCTCCTCCTCTGCGCCGACCTCGGTGTGGCCGGGCCGGGTGGACTGGCCGCCGACATCGAGCAGGGCGGCACCCTCGGCGATCATCCGGTCCGCCTGGGCGAGCGCGGCCTCCGGCGCCTGATGCCGGCCGCCATCATAAAACGAGTCGGGCGTGGCGTTGAGGATGCCTACCAGCTTCGGCCGGCCATCGAGCGGCAGGGATTTGTCCCGGCAGCGGAAAACGCGCGGCGGCGGTTCCGGGCTGACCGGGTTGTTGGGCGTGGCGGGCATCGCAGTGGGGTTATCCGTGAAATGGCCGTCCGGTCAAAGCCGAACCGGCGGTTACACCTGATCCATGGTCGAAATGATGGGGTTCGGCCTTGGGCCGGGATCCGCTTTCGCTGCGAAGAGGGAGTCAGCCCATTCCTACGCATCGCGGGAAGGCAAAGCCGATGGGGAAGTCAGGAATCAGGTGTTCGAGAAGACGTGCCCTTCATCGGTTCGGCGTTGCCATCCGCGGGGCAACGGGCAGTATCCGGAAAGAAAGTTTGGATAACAGGCCATATCCCTACCCCAGAAAATGAAACGCTTTATCCTGTTTTTTGTCATGGCTTCATTGATAGTTGCTGGCTGTTCGAAAAATGCCGCCACGCTTGATGCGTTGCGACAGAAGCGGGCTGAGGCGGTTGCGAAGGCCTGCGTCACCTATTTAGTCGACCACGGCAGCTTCCCGAAGCAGCTGGCCGATCTGCTCCCGAGTAATGCACCGAAAGGCGATTGCTTCGCCGGCTTCACCCCCGAACAAACGATCCAGGGGTACGACTACTTTGGGAACGGCGCCCCGTCCGGAGAAACAACCGGCGCCATAATTGGCGGCGCAGTTTGGGTTTCATCACATCCTGTCAAAACCAGCGACCAGCCCACGACCGTCATCCTGCGAGCCAGCGAGCCGCTCTCCGACGGCCGCAAGATTCTCGTGACCCTCGGCGGCGGTGTCGTGTTGCAACCCGCCAAGTGAATGAGCTCAGGCAGATGTTGAAAACACCGAAATAGCGGAGCCCCCTAATCTACTGTTCGGTGAAATACTCCGGTTGGTAAATATGAAGAAACGCCCGTTCATATTCTTTGTCGTTGGAGGGCTATTGTTGATTGCTTTCTGCGCCAAACCAGCCCGTTCATTGATTTCCGACTGGGTCCGCATTCACCGTGCTGCATTGGTCGGTGTGGGGGTCCCCGTCCGTTGGACAGCGGATCGGGTAAAATAAGTTAATTTGGGAGGGGGTGCAGGGGGAGGGGCGAAGCC